>JBBRSI010000025.1:0-31940 GCA_038245585.1 Chitinophagales bacterium | reverse complement strand
CCCAATTTGATTTTGTTGAAGCGAGGCAATTGGATATGCCTGCTATCACTGCAGTAAAGAAAATATTTCCATTGATCAGTGATTATGCAGCACAGCATTATTTGATCAATCATGAAAGTTTTCCATTAACGGAAAAAGAACAGGAAACTATTGAACAAATAGAAGTTGACAATAAATTTAATCCAAGCAAAACGCAGGCGGAAGAAATTGTAAAACGTTATTCCCGTATTAAACAGATCATGCAAAAAAATGTAGTGGAGCCGGATCCATTGCAAAAGAAATTGTTCACTGAAAAACTGGATAATTTATTCATGCATAAGATCTGGGGTTACCTGATCCTGCTGTTCGTTTTGTTTTTTCTTTTTCAAAGTATTTTCTGGCTGGCACAATATCCGATGAATGCGATTGACTGGAGTTTTTCAAAAATCACCGGATATTTAAATACTATTTTACCAACAGCGTGGTGGAGTGATTTATTGGTCAATGGGTTGATTGCAGGTCTCAATGGTATCCTTGTTTTTGTTCCGCAAATCATGATCTTATTTGGCCTCATCACGATACTTGAAGACACAGGTTATATGGCGCGCATTAGTTTTTTAAGTGATAAGCTCATGCGCAAAGTGGGCCTGAACGGAAAGAGTGTAATGCCCATGATCAGTGGTTTTGCATGTGCTGTGCCGGCTATCATGAGTGCGCGGAATATTGAAAATAAAAAAGAAAGACTGCTGACGATTTTAGTCACGCCGCTGATGAGTTGCAGTGCACGTTTACCTGTTTATACAATTTTAATTGCGCTGGTCGTACCCAATCATTTTTATTTTGGATTTCTCAGTTTACAGGGATTGGTCATGATGAGTTTGTATATGCTGGGAACTGTGGTTGCGTTGTTAGTGAGTTATATTTTAAAATGGATCATTCAAATAAAGGAAAAAAGTTTTTTCATTTTAGAATTGCCTGTTTATCGCGTACCGCGCTGGAAGAATGTCGGCGTAACGATGGTGTCTAAGGCAAAAATATTTGTAGTGGATGCAGGGAAAATTATCATCATGATAAGCCTGTTGTTATGGTTTCTCAGCAGCTACGGCCCTTCTTCAAAAATGGACAGTATTGAAAAAAAATATGCTATATTGGAACAGCAGGCAACAACGCCTGAAATGCATACGCATTGGGAAAAACAATTCAGTTCAGAGAAACTGCAAAACTCATATGCAGGAATTTTAGGTAAAGCCATTGAACCAGCAATTCGCCCATTGGGATTTGACTGGAAGATCGGTATCGCTTTGATCACATCATTTGCGGCACGTGAAGTTTTTGTAGGAACCATGGCAACGATCTATAGCGTGGAAGATAATAACAACAGCACTTTACAGGAAAAAATGAGGAACGCGGTGCGGGAAGATGGCACTAAAGTGTATACACTTCCCACGGCATTATCACTGATGGTTTTTTATGTATTGGCGATGCAATGTATGAGTACACTTGCCGTGGTTAAGCGCGAATTAAAAAGCTGGAAGTGGCCGCTTTTTCAATTCATTTATATGACTGGCCTGGCGTATTTGTTTAGTTTTTTGGTGTACAGGATTTTTTCTTAATTGTTTGGGCTAAAGCCCATTGAAAAAGATTGATTTAATCCACTGGCTAAAGCCAGTGGCAATTGATGAAAGGCTCTGATTATTATCATCTGTTTTGAATAAAATTTTACATTCGTATTCGCTTATAAATTTCTACCACTTTTGAATTGCCTCCAGCTTTAGCTGGAGGAATAGAAATAAAATGTAATGGGCTTTAGCCCAAATTAATCTTTCAATTTTTCAGATCCATATTTCTGGATAAACTCATCCAATTTTTCCTTGAAAATTTTATGTTAATAAGTAAAACCGTTCAATTTTTTTCCAGTATAGACATACATATTAATTGGAAGTCCACCACAAATTTCATATCTGCCCTTTAATGAAGGAGATCGGATATATATATCAATTAGTAAGTCAAAATTGTCATATTGATATATTTTAGGCTTTTTTAATTTTACGTTTATAGTATCCCCGGTCTTCTTAAATAATGTATCATGTTGATAATCTCCCCTGCATAGAAAAGACATTTTATTTATAATAATAATACCGGAATAATCAAGGCTCGTTGCTTTCTGCCAACGCGATGGAATAATACTCATTTCCCTGATCTTTTCTTTTATATTAAATGTTAGGTCATAAAAAAATTGGTTTGGCGGATAATCTTTATGTAAAGAATCAGATGCTTCAATTTCTTTTAGCAAATTTGATAAGCAAGTGTCAATTTTGTACTCAGATAAATAGGATTGAAAAATAATAGAATTGCTATCATTCCCTGATTCTTCCTGGCAATTAGAATTTGTATTGAAAAATAAAAAAAATAGTATTGTCAGGAATTGATATTTTTTCATCCTCTTTTTATATTGAGATCCTATTTTTTCAACTATCCATAAATTTCTTCCCTAAAATATGAAGCGTATTTTCTATTTCTTTTTTTCTGGACGCTGAAGGTTTTTTAATACCATAAATATATTTGGCCAGCAAACTTTTGTTGATTCCTATCTGGATTGCCAAAGCTGAAATATTTAGTTGTGGAAATTGTTTTAAAGATTCAGCAACCGTGTTTTTATAATCCGGTTCGGTTGAATCAAAAAAACTATTTATATGAATATCTTCATCCAATTCTTTCCAGCGAATATCAATTTTATCTTTGCCTATTTTAAAAGCGTTTCGTTGTTGCACGGAAGCATCTTTTAAAATTGGAAAAGCTTCCAGTGGCCTGCTGAAAATTTCAATATTCATGGTTTGCATAAATATGCGATTGTCTTTAAACCAGATTTTTTAATTGTTTCCATTTGATTTGTCAATTTAGAAAAAAAGTATTTAAATTAATCATTTAATTTTTGGGCTAAAGCCCATTATAAACTCGAATAACTTTTTATCCACAGGCTAAAGCCATTAGCAATTCATAAAAGGCTCTGCATATTTTAATGTGTTTTGAATGAAATATCAAATTTGTTTTCGCTTATGAATTTCTACCACTTATGAATCGCCTCCAGCTTTAGCTGGAGGAATAGAAAAAATTAAAATGTAAAGGGCTTTAGCCCAAATAAATTCTATCTAAAAATTCAAATTATCGAATTTTCTCCCCATTTTCATCCCTCCATTTAACCACTCATCATTTTCGGAATTTAGCCATAATGTATATAATAGACTGATATTCAATTAATTATTTTATAATATAGTATTGCCTGCTGCAAGTTACTGGAATAAACTAAGTACTATGTGATGCATAGTATTAAAAATCTATTTATCTTTGCATTGTCATTGTGATTAAAGACTAGAAATAGGAAAGCATGATGAACCGGATTCAAAAATTTCAAACACATTTTGCGGGAAACCGCGAAAATTAAAAACCCGGAATATGGATATTCAAAACACACAAAGCCAAATGCGAAAAGGAGTGCTGGAATTTTGCATTTTATCAATCATCCGCCACGGGGAAGTTTATCCCAGTGACATTGTAGAAAAAATGAAAGCAGCCAACCTCCACATTCTTGAGGGAACATTGTATCCCCTGCTTACCCGGCTGAAAAATGCCGGCCTGCTCACCTACCGCTGGGTAGAAAGTAATAGCGGACCACCCAGGAAATATTTTCTGATGACAGACGAGGGAATGGCATTTTATGCAGAACTCGAATCAACTTGGGAAGAACTGGCAGGGGCAGTTAAAACACTCACAGAAATGTCGCCGGAAAATATAGAAACAGAAACTCCCAACCACAACCAATAAAACTTAGAAATATGAAAAAGGTAATAAACATCAACTTCCAGGGACGCGTAGTACCTATAGAAGAAACTGCTTATGACATTCTCAAACAATACATAGATAGCCTGCAGCAATATTTTTCTGCCGAAGAAGGTAATGATGAGATCATCAATGATATTGAAGGACGTATCGCGGAACTCTTTGCTGAAACTTTGAAGAAAGGCAGCACCTGCATTACAGATGAAGACGTCGACGCGATCATCAATAGTATGGGCCGTCCCGCTGATTTTGAAGCAGACGAAATAAACCTGCAATCCAAAGCTGAAAACGAAAACCGTAAGAGCCAGTCTGAATCAAAAGGTGCAGGTAACGAAAAGGAAAGTACAATACCACCACCATTAAATCGCCGATTATTCCGCGATGAAAATGATAAGGTCGTTGCAGGCGTTTGTGCCGGTCTTGCGAATTATTTTAATATTGACCGCGTGGTCGTTCGCGTACTCTTTGTTATATTCTTTGGCGCATTATTTATCCCTTACCTGATCTTGTGGGTAGCTGTACCAAGTACAGCTTCCACCGTGATCGGTTCCATGCGGAAAAGATTATACCGCGATCCGGAAAATAGCATGATCGGTGGTGTTTGCAGCGGTATCGCGCATTACTTTAATATCAATGTGTGGATTCCCAGGGTTTTATTTTTAATACCATTTATTTCTTTTCTTTTTAGATGGACACATTTCGGCCCATGGAATTTTCCAAACATTGTCAACTTTTCTTTTAGCCCGGGTGCAACTATCATCTATATCATTTTATGGATCGCCATACCGGAAGCTAAATCCACTTCTGAAAAACTGGAAATGAAAGGTGAAAAAGTGGACCTGAATAGCATTAAAAGCACCATCCAGCAGGATATGGTGGGTGTAAAAGACCGCGCTAAAAAATTCGGCGAGGAAGTGAAAGAAAGAGCACAGGAAATTGGTGCATCTATTAGCCAGAGAGGCAGGACTACGGCTTCTGAAGCAACTACAGTAGCGAGAAGAAGTAGTGGCGGCCTCGGCAGAGTGATCGTTGTTTTATTTAAAATATTTGCTTATTTTATTGTAGGCATAATTGTTTTTTCACTCGTTGTTTCTTTATTGTCCATTGGAGTTGTCTTTGCTGGTTTCCTGCCTTACAAAGTGTACCTGATCAATGATGGCTGGCAAACAGTTTTCCTTTGGGGTACTTTATTATTATTCATTTGGGTTCCGGTAATTGGTATCATTACCTGGATTATCAGGCGCATCGCCAATACAAAATCGCACAGCAATTTTATGACCTACTCATTTATAGCTTTGTGGACACTTGGCTGGGCTTGTATGATATTTCTGGTATCTTCTTTAACCAAAGATTTCGGATCCAATAACACACCGAAAGAAGAAATGGTTCAGCTCGTAAATCCCGGTGTAGATAAATTGGAAATAAAAAATGCAAGCAATACAAATGATTTTATCAGAAGCCGCTGGTGGAAGTTCGAGCCTTTTGCAAACGTAGATGACGACACTGTTTTTGTGAAAAACATTGAAATTAAAGTAGTGAAATCCACCAACGATAGTTTTTCTGTAAAAATGTTCCGCGTTTCAAATGGTTCCAGCAGAGCAGAAGCAAATGCTTTGGCGAGCAAAATTAATTATCCCATTTACCAAAAAGATTCAACGCTTATTTTAGGAAGTGGAATCGCCATTACGCCACAAGAAAAATTCCGTAACCAGGAAGTGTATATCACCGTTGCTGTGCCGGTTGGTAAAAGAATTATAATTGACAGGTATGTCGGCTGGGATAATAATGATGGCTTTCATTTTGGAAATGGTTTTGATGAATATGACTGGAGAAAATACAATAACAATAATGATAATAGCGATGAATATGACTGGGATCACAATGTGGAATATATTATGACTGCAAGCGGTCTCAAAAGAGTACACCCGGATCTGAATAATAATGACGGCCCGGACGAAAACACGATGCCACAAAATAACCAGCGTCAGCCACAGGATTCAACCTATCGTTACCAGCAGCCGAACCAGCAGAAAGATTCAGTGAAAAAAATATCTGCAAGTGCAGTTGAGAAAGAAAATACTACTATCAAAACTGTATCCACGCTTTTCATGCAACGGTTTTTGATTTAAACTTGGTTAAGGTTGGGAGAAAAAAGAATCCTGTTCCATTTTTGGAATGGGATTCTTGCTTTTAAAAACTACTGTTTTATTTTTTAATGGGCATTTGTTCGCTTATTTTTGTTTGCATTCAGAAAAGTGCCGGTATATCTTTTTTCAAAAATGTACTGCAAAAAAATAAACACATGAAAGAAACAGCTTTTACAAAATTTCATATTGCCCTTGGTGCAAAAATGGCGGAGTTCGCAGGTTACAATATGCCCATTAGTTATACCGGTATTAATGATGAACACCAGGCCGTACGCAACAATGCCGGTGTTTTTGATGTGAGCCATATGGGTGAATTTATGATCAAAGGGCCACAAGCCTTATCTCTTATTCAGCGCATCACAACAAATGATGTATCTAAAATAACAGCCGGAAAAGCGCAGTACAACTGCTTTACAAATAATAAAGGTGGCATCATAGACGACCTGATCGTGTATTGTATCGAAGAAAATAACGTATATATGCTTGTGGTAAATGCAGGCAATATCGCAAAAGACTGGGATTGGATCACTGCACATAATTCTGAAAATGCAGACATGAAAAATATCAGCGATGATACCTGCCTGCTCGCTGTACAGGGACCGAATGCCTGCAAGATATTACAATCCTTAACGGACATTGATATTTTAAATTTGAAATATTACACATTTGTCAAAGGCAAATTTGCCGGCGTGGATAATGTACTCATCAGCGCTACAGGCTATACGGGTTCCGGTGGTGTGGAAATTTATTTTTCCGCAGTATCCGCTGGAGAAAATAAAAATGATAATGCTGATAAAATATGGAACTCAATTTTTGAAGCTGGAAAATCCTCAGGTATCAAACCCATCGGGCTTGGCGCACGCGATACACTCCGCCTGGAAATGGGTTTCTGTTTGTATGGAAATGATATTGATGATACCACTTCACCACTCGAAGCAGGACTGGGGTGGATAACGAAACTCAATAAGGATACGGCTTTCACGGCACAGGATATTTTACGCAAACAAAAGGAAGATGGTATTCAAAGAAAATTAGTGGGTTTTGAAATGATCGAACGCGGAATACCGCGGCACAATTATCCGATCGTGGATGCGGGAGGAAAAGAAATTGGTTATGTCACAAGTGGCACACAAGCACCTTCATTGGGTAAAGCAATCGGTCTGGGTTATGTATCAAAAGAAAATGCAACTTTGGATAATGAAATTTTTATCAGTATACGTAATCAACCTGTAAAAGCAAAAGTGGTGAAAGCACCATTCAGCTAAAATAATAATATGGATACCTGTAAAGAACATGAACAAATAGCCATGAAATGGTTTGATGCTTTTAATGCGCAAAACCTGGATGATTTGCTGGCATTGTATGATGAACAGGCAAAACATTTAAGTCCAAAATTAAAAGCAAGCCGACTCGAATCAAATGGGTTGATCGAGGGTAAAAAAGAATTGCATGATTGGTGGGCTGATGCTTTCAAACGGTTACCGGGATTGCATTACGAAGTGCAAACGATCACTGCAAATGAGCACCGGGTATGTATGGAATATATACGAGAACTGCCGGGCGAACCTGGAATGCGTGTGGCTGAAGTATTGGAAATTAAAGATGGGAAAATATTTTTTTCACGCGTCTATCATGGTTAATAAATATTGATCTTCCATCTCAGAAAAAAACATAGAATGAAATTTTCTGTACGCATTTTTTTAAGTCTATTTTTTTGTACTATTCTTTTTTCTTCCTGCGGAAAATATATTACCGAAACCGGTGTGGCTTCTTATTACAGCGATTCATTTAATGGAAAGCAAACAGCGAATGGTGAAATATTTAATAATAAATATTTAACGGCAGCACATAAAACACTTCCATTTGGAACGAAAGTAAAAGTGCTGAATCCCCAAAATGGAAAAAATGTAAAAGTGCGCATCAATGACCGCGGGCCTTTCGTGGCCGGCCGTATCATTGATTTGAGTAAAATGGCTGCACAAAAAATAGATATGATCAATGCCGGAATTTTGCAAGTAGTTTTAAAATATAAATCTAAAAAGAATTAATTTTTGCAAAGAATTATTTTTACTGTCACCAATGACCTCAACTACGATCAGCGCATGCAGCGTATTTGCACTTCATTGTCAAATACTGGATATGATGTGCTTCTCATAGGCAGGAAAATGAAAAATTCCATACCACTTGAAAAGCAAACTTTTACTCAAAAAAGATTGCATTGTTTTTTTGCAACAGGCATTTTATTTTACGCAGAATATAATTGGAGATTATTTTTTTGGTTGTTGTTTAAAAAAATGGATGCGGTTTGCGCCATTGACCTCGATACGATTTTGCCGGTTTATTTTGCAACCGCTTTACGTGGAAAAAAAAGAATCTATGATGCACATGAATTATTTACCGAGCAAAAAGAAATAATCACGCGCCCTGCTGTACACCGCGCCTGGCTTGCGATTGAACGGTTTGCAGTGCCGAAATTCCCGGATGGTTATACGGTGAATGAATTTATTATACAGGAATTTGAAAAGCGGTATAAAGTAAATTATGGCCTGGTGCGAAACCTGCCAAAATTTGTAAAATTGCACACTGAAAATTTTACCAACAACAAAGAAAAATTCTTCATTTACCAGGGCGCTGTCAATGAAGGAAGAGGGTTTGAAACTTTAATTCCAGCGATGAAAGATGTGAATTGTATACTGCGCATTTTCGGCCAGGGAAATTTTTTTAACCAGGCAAAAAAAATAATCAGTGAACATCAACTTGGAGGAAAAGTAATTCTTGAAGGACCCGTTTTACCAACTGAATTAAAAAAAATTACGCCACAGGCATTTCTCGGAATTATGCTTTTTGAAAATGAAGGCATGAATCAGTACCAGTCTTTGAGCAACCGTTTCTTTGATTATATCATGGCAGGAATACCGCAATTATGTGTAGCATACCCGGAGTATAAAAAAATAAATGATCAATACCATATTGCGTATATGATTGACGATACGAATATTGAATCCATCGCAAATACACTGAATGCAGTACTTTCAGATGATGCAGGTTATGAAGTAATCAAAAGGAATTGTATGATTGCAAGAACATCATTAAATTGGGAAAAGGAAGAAAAGATACTGGAAGAATTGTACATTCAATTTTTAAAAGATTGATGTAATTTGAAAAAAGTATCTTGAAATATTAATAGTATCCTGAAAAAACATCTCCATATCATTTGCCTCGATGTGCCTTACCCCGTTAATTATGGCGGTGTTTATGACCTTTTTTATAAATTGGCCGCGTTGAAATCATTGGGTATTTTGATTCACTTGCATTGCTTTGATAATGGCCGGGAACCACAAATGGAGTTAAATAAATATTGTGCGGAAGTAAATTATTATGCACGGGATACCGGTGCAAAAAGTTTATCACTTCGCCTGCCTTATATTGTGAAAAGCCGTAGGAACGCAGAATTGCGCAAGCGTTTATTACAGGATGATTTCCCAATTTTAATGGAAGGCACACATTGCACCTGGCTGCTGAATTATGAAGCATTTAAAGCACGCAAAAAATTTGTGCGCCTGCACAATGTGGAGCATTTATATTATTATAAATTATTCAAGTGCACCAATGGAATTCAAAAAAAAATATACTATTGGTGGGAGTCCAAATTGCTGAAGAGTTATGAAAATAAAATCATCAGTAAGGCCAATGCGTTTTGGGCAGTGACAAGGAAAGACGCTGAGTATATCCGAAATGAATTTTCCTGTAAATCTGTTTTTTTCCTGCCATTATTTTTGCCTGAATGGAAAGTGTGCAGTAAAGAAGGCATAGGTCAGTATTGTTTGTATCATGGAAATCTCAGCGTGGCAGAAAATGAATTTGCCGCAACATGGCTCATAAAAAATATTTTCAAAAAATCAACCATCAGTTTAATTATTGCGGGCAAAAATCCATCTAAAAAATTGCGCGCACTTACGCGTAAATATAAAAATGTGGAACTGATACCAAATCCTACGGAAAGTAAAATGGAATCATTGATCGCGGATGCGCATATACATGTGTTGCCATCTTTCAACAGTACGGGCATTAAGCTCAAATTATTGAACGCTTTATACAATGGGCGGCACTGTGTGGTAAACAGTGAAATGGCCGATAACACAGGACTTGACGAACTCACACATATTCAAAAAAGCGCTTCGGGTATGAAACAATTAATTGAACAATTATACTACCAGCCTTTTTTAAAGTCAGAAATTACTACGCGGAAAACTTTACTCGAAGCAATGTTTGATAATAATAAAAATGCACAGCAGGTTGTAGAATGGATTTGGGGAGAAAATGTAATTGTATAGAAAATTTATTCAATTAAATTTCCGCCACAACTGCACTGTCAAATACCTGGTTTCTTTCTGTTTTTAATAAGCGCGAAGGATATTTATTGATAATAGGAAAATCATGTGTGGCCATGATGATCGTGGTGCTGTATGTTTTAGAAATTTGAAGTAACAACTGCATCAGCTCATCACTTGTTTCGGGATCAAGGTTCCCGGTTGGTTCATCTGCAAGGATTAATTTCGGAGAATTTAGCAATGCGCGTGCAATGTCCACGCGCTGTTGTTCGCCGCCACTCATTTCAAAAGGCATTTTAAAACCCTTGCTTTTGAGGCCAACTTTATCCAACACTTCATTGATCTTTTCATCCATCAATTTTTCATCTTTCCAGCCGGTGGCTTTTAAAACGAAGCGAAGATTTTGATGCACGTTCCTGTCTGTGAGTAATTGGAAATCCTGGAAAACCACGCCCAGGTTGCGTCTCAGGAAAGGTACTTTTTTCCAGTTCATTTCTTTCAGGTTAAAACCGGCGACCATGCCTTCACCTTCCCGCAATTCCAATTCACCATATAAAGTTTTCAAAAGACTGCTTTTACCAGTTCCTGTTTTACCTACGAGGTACACAAATTCACCTTTCTCTACGGTAAAATTTACATCCTGCAAGATCAGGTTGCTGCCCTGGTAAATATTGGCGTGGCTTAAACTTACAACAGCTTCACTCATACACTTGATTTTGTCAAATGTAAAGTTTAAGGGCTTAGTTTCCCTGTGCAATGATAATTTTTACCTATTTTTTAAAAATAAATTTGAAGAATTAAAACAATAATTAACAGATCACTGCTTTCAATACATAATTTTCTCATCACCAATCATAATCTCTAATTCTTTTTTCTGGCTCTCTTCGACGCGTCCAATTATCTGCGCGGGAATATTTAATGTATGCGAAAGAGCGATCATTTTTTCAGCAGTATTTTCATCAGTAAAAATTTCCAGGCGATGCCCCATATTAAATACCTGCATCATTTCGCGATTATCCGCACCGGAATTTTTTTGAATGAGTTGAAAAACAAATGGCGTTTCAAATAAATTATCTTTTATAATTTTCATTGATCCTGGTAAATATTTCATGCACTTGGTTTGACCGCCGCCACTGCAATGAATTGCGCCATCCATTTTATCAAAATAATTTTCTAATAACACTTTCATCAACGGCGCATACGTACGTGTGGGAGATAATAATAATTTTCCCACCATAATTTTTTCAATTCCATTTGAAGTATTTATTTCAACAAGATCTGTCAGTTTATTTTTACCGATATACACCACATCATCATCCAATGAATTTTCATAAGTCTCGGGATATTTTTTTGCATACATTTTTTCCAACACATCATGCCTTGCACTCGTGAGGCCATTGCTACCAAGACCACTATTATAAGCGCTTTCATAAGTTGACTGTCCATAACTCGCAAAACCAACGATCACATTTCCTGCCTTGATTTTATCATTCGTGATCACTTTATTTTTTGGCCAGCGCGCAGCCATAGTTCCATTCACCGCGATCGTGCGAACGAGGTCTCCCACATCTGCAGTTTCGCCACCGAGGTATTGAATGTCAATTCCAAAATTTTTGAGCATGTCAAAAAATTCCTGTGAACCGGAAATTATTTTTTCCAAAACTTCACCGGGAATTCTTGTTTTATTCCGGTCAATCGTAGATGAAAATAAAATGTTGGAATAAATGCCCGCGCATAATAAATCATCCAGGTTCATCGCAATAGCATCCTGTGCAATGCCTTTCCACACTTCACTGTCACCGGTTTCTTTCCAGTACAAATATGCAAGAATACTTTTTGTGCCCGCGCCATCCGCGTGCATGATATTGATGAAATCACCATTGTCCGTTAAATAATCCGGGTACATTTTGCAAAATGCATGTTGATATATCCCCTGGTCAAGGTGCTGCACCGCTGCATGCACTTCTTCTTTTTGTGCACTCACACCACGTTTGGTATATAAAGACATGAAGAAAAATTTTATTTTGAAATGGCAAAAATAAGGCTTGATGCAATGTGGTTGTTTAAATTCTATTTTTCATTCCTGCATGCCACTTATATTTGCGCACGTATGCAGGTTTATACCGATATCAATCAGCTTCCTCATTTTAAAAATGCCGTGATCACCATTGGCACTTTTGATGGCGTGCACAAAGGCCATCAGCAAATTATCAGGCAGTTAAAAGAAGAAGCACAGGCAATTCATGGCGAAACAGTTATCGTTACTTTTCATCCGCATCCGCGAACTATAGTGCCGGGGCGTGAACCTGTTTCTATTTTAACCACGCGTGCAGAAAAAATAGATCTGCTGGAAAAAATGGGTATTGATCATTTAGTGATCATTCCTTTTGACCTGGAGTTTTCTCAGCAATCTGCCACTTCATTTATACAATATTTTTTGGTTGAAAAATTTCATCCGCATACAGTGATTATCGGTTATGATCATCGCTTTGGAAAAGGTCGCGAAGGTGATTATCATTTAATGGAAAAAATGGGAAAGAAATTTGGATTTACGGTAAAAGAAATTCCGGAACAGGTATTGAATGATGTAACGGTTAGTAGTACTAAAATTCGCGAAGCATTATTACATGGTGAAATTGAAACCGCGAATAATTATCTCGGGCATGCATATTTCTTTGAAGGGAAAGTTGTGGAAGGAAAAAAACTCGGCAGGACTTTGGGTTTTCCCACGGCAAATATAGAAGTGGAGGATGCTGAAAAATTAATCCTGGCGAATGGTGTGTATGCAGTTGAAATACAAATTGCCGATGACTCCAATTTGCTGAAAGGCATGATGAACATTGGTTTTAGGCCCACTGCCGGCGGCACTTCACGCACGATTGAAGTACATATTTTTGATTTTGAAAAAGACATTTATGAAAAACCAATTCGTGTTTTTGTAAAATATTTTTTGAGAAAGGAAATCAAATTTTCCGGATTGGATGCATTGAAAGCTCAATTAAAAAATGATCAGCTTGATGCATTGGCTTTACTTGGAAAATAAATTAACAGCGAATAATTTTTACAGCCATTTCTTTTAATAAACTTTCATGTTCATTGGAAGCATCATTTATACCAATGCTTCGAAGATTGTACTGGTGCAGTAAGAGTAAAATTTTTTCAATTCCTGCAAAACCATAATTTTCATACGCCTTCAACCCTTGTTTGGTGCTAACAGGATTTTTATAAAATATATTCATAGCAGATTGCAAGTTTACTTGATGCATTTCAAAAAGCGTATAAACTTTACTAAAAAATCCATATAAGGTCACGAGCAAATAAGGCATTGGTGCAGCTTTGGGATTTTCTCCAAAATACTGGATGATGCGCAGGGATTTTGCCAAATTTTTTCCCGCCAATGCAGCCTGAAATTCAAAGGGATTATATTCTTTACTGATGCCTATGAATGTTTCGATATCGTTTGTTGTAATATTTTTTCTTTCACCCAAATTGATCGCCATTTTTTCCACTTCCTGCTGAAGGCGCACGAGGTCATTTCCTATATGATCTATGAGTAAAGCAAGTGCATCCGGCTTTATAGTAAAACCTTTGCCAGCAATCATTTGCGAAGTCCATTCCGGCAATTTTTCATCATACATTTTTTTGGTGGAAAGAATCACACCTTTCTCTTTCAGCAGCTTACTGAACTTTGTTCGCTGATCCATTTTTTTATCTTTATAAGCGATCACAAAAATGGTAGAAGCCAAAGGTTTTTCCAGGTAAGTTTCAAGTTTTAAAATATCTTTCATGTGCTGAGCTTCCTTGAGCAACACCACTTGCCGTTCAGCAAAAACAGGATAACGCATACATGCATTAATCACTTCAGGCCATTGTGCATCTTTACCATAAAATACGGTTCGGTTAAATGAAACTTCGGATTCAGGGAGTAAATGATTCTCTGCGTAGTTGATAACTTCGTCTATAAAGTACGGCTCATCACCTTCGAGCCAATAGATGGGTTTGAAAACATTTTTTTTCCAGTCTGCAATTATTTTTTCTACGGCCACGGGCAAATATCATTAAAAATATTTCTATAAAAAATTATAAATCAGTTTACAATAGTTACGGATGCCTCTTCGAGTATCGGCATATTTTTAAACCTCAAAATAATATTGGCCACAACTACTACATCGCGCTGGCAATAGGCTGCAATGCGCGGCAGGTCATGATCTACGTAATATACTTCCTGTACTTTGCTTCCATCAATATCTGTTTTGGAAGTTGGAATATTCAATACATGCGCCAATAAATTTAATGAAATAAAATTTTTATAATCACCGAATTTCCACCATTGTAAAGTGTCCACCATTTTTACTTCCCAGGGTTTTGCGCCCTGGATAAAAAGATACGGCGGCAGTTCAAGACCATTAATAAGCATTCTTCGGCAGAGATACGGAATATCAAATTCGCGAATATTATGACCGCAAAATTCAAAGTATTTTTTATGTTTTAAAAGTTGTTGTGAAAGCACATTAAATTCCTGCAACAATTCCTTTTCATCATCACCGAAAATACTTTTTACACGGAGTTCTAATTGCCCATTTTCATGCAGCACAAAATAACCAGTTGAAATACAAACTACTTTTCCAAACTCCGCAAAGATGCCTGCACGCTGCAGCCAGCTTTCTTCAGGTGTAGAATTTTCTGGCATGGTTTTGGAAATCTTGTCCGACCAGAGGCTTTTCCATTCTTCAGGAAGTTGATCATAGGCCGGTGAAACTGGCACTGTTTCAATATCTATGAAGAAGAGGTCAAAAATGGAATGGCTGTTCATACTAAACATTTTATTATTAATCAAACAAGAAACAATGAGCTACTCAAACTATCCTTCAACAGGCTCCACGAATCAGCCTGCATCCCAGCCACCTAAAGATAATAGAAAAATTATATATGCAATACTAGTATTTGCATTATTAGGTACATGGGGTTACCTCATCTATGACAAAAATAAATCTTCAGGAACCATCACTGAATTGCAAACACAATATTCAAGCGTTGATTCTGCGCGCAGTTCAGTACAAATGGAATATAATTCTGCACTCGCCCGTATGGATTCATTAGCTGGCAGCAATACAGAATTAACGGGTGCTTTAAATGATAAAAAAACGGAGATTGATAAATTAAAAGCAGATATTAAATCTGAGTTGGGTAAGAAAAATGCAGACCTTTCAAAAGCGAAATCCATGATTGCACAATTGAACGGAAAGATTTCTGATTTACTTACACAGGTGGAAGAATTAAAAGCGCAAAACCAGGTGCTCACATCTTCTAATCAGCAACTGACAACAGAGCGCGATACCTTGTCTTCGCAAAAGCAAGTAGTAGAACAAAATCTTGCTACGACGAATGCACAGAAAGCAGCAGTTGTAGATGTGGCTTCTACTTTACATGCATCTAATATAAATATTGCTGCTATAGATATTAAAAATAGTGGCAAAGAAAAAACAACTACTACAGCAAAAAGAACAGATGTGTTCCGCATATCCTTTGACCTGGATGAAAACAGGATCGCACCGAGTGGTTCAAAAGATTTGTATGTAATTGTTACTGCTCCTGACGGAAACCCAATTACGATTCCGGGCAATGGCAGCGGCACTTTCACAACACGTGATGCCGGTGAAAAAGTATTTACCAATAAAGTAAATGTGCAATATGAACAAGGTAAATTAACACCGGTAAGTTTCGATTGGAAACCAGAAGCAGGAAAATACCAGACAGGAAATTATAAAATACAGATTTACCAGAATGGTTTTAAAATTGGCGAAGGCTATAAGACTTTGAAGAAGGGTGGTTTATTTGGCTAATTACTCCTCCTATATAGTTCTCATTATTTTGAAAGACCTCGGAAACGGGGTTTTTTCGTGTATGAGAAATGTAAATAAATAAAAAGCATTTTACCCAGTTGTTTTCACTCCCTTTAAACTATTCATAATTCCATCTTTTCTTCTGCGGGAAATAGGTAATGCTTTTCCGTCTGCCATGATAACATCACCGTCCCTGTTCACGGAGGTCACAAAATTTTTATTCACAAGGTATGATTTATGAATGCGTAAAAAACCATATTCTTCCAGCAGGTCTTCAAACTCGCCTAAAGTTTTGGAGATCATAACTGGTTTGTGTTTTGAAAAAATAAATTGCGTATAATTATTTTCCCCTTCGCAGTATAAGATTTCTGCAGGTGCATAAAAAAAAACACCTTTCGTGGTAGAAAGTGCCAATTTAAATTCGGAACTATTTGACTGGTGAAGATTATGTATAAGATTATTAATTAATAAAGGCCGGTTGCCATTTTTTTGCCGCTCAATATGTTTGTTGATCGCTGTTTGCAATTCAAAAACGTCAATGGGTTTTAATAAATAATCGAGTGCACTAAAACGGATAGCTTTAATTGCATAGTGATCATGCGCTGTAGTAAAAATTACATCAAAATTATTTTCGGGTGTCATACTTAATAGATCAAAACCATTCATCACGGGCATATCAATGTCCAGCATAATTAATGAAGGATTGAATGTTTGTATTAATTGAAGCCCGTCTTTTACATTGTCACAATACACAATTTCTGTTTCGGCAGTTATATATTTTTTTATCAACACTTCTAAAATATTTCCTGCTGAAGCTTCGTCGTCTACGATCAGAATTTTAATCATTTTTTCTATTTATTTTTTTATAAATTGTTTGGAAAGGTTAAGTGCACTGTAGTTCCCGCAGGTGCACCTTCTTCTATGAATTCATCTGTTATAGTTAAGTCAATTTCAATGTTGAGTTGTCTTTCCAAAATAGAAAGCCGGTTTTGCATTAAGATTGTTCCCCTCGATTCGTGTTGGTCCATGCCCAATTTTTCCTGTTTTATTTTTTCTGCTGCTGCTCTTCCAATTCCATTATCAGAAACAGTGATAGATAATTTATTTTCCGTTTCTGCATAAATAATTTTTAAAAATTGTTGCTCCATTTTATTGCGCAGGCCATGCCACAAAGCATTTTCTACGAAAGGTTGGGTGATCATAGAAGGCACCATCATATCTTCATCCTGGTTGATATTATTCAATTCAATATTATAGGTAAATGATTTACTAAAACGCAATGATTCCAGGTCAAGATATAATTCCAGCATTTCAATTTCTTTTTTTAATGAGATCAATTCTTTTTCAGAATGATTTAAAACCATTCTTTGCAGTTTACTGAATTTGGATAAATATTGATAGGCTGCATCCACTTTTCCTGTAACAATACATTCCTGAATGGCGTTCAGGCTATTGAAAATAAAATGCGGGTTCATTTGGCTGCGAAGTGCTTCCAGCTTGGTTTTATACAATTGTTCATTGATGTAATGCAATTCCATTTTTTGTTTTTGCAAAGATTGCTGTGCTTCAATCGCTAGAATTTTATTACTAATAAGCGTGGCAACCGTAACTAATATTTGTAAATGCTGAAGAGTAAAAAAATCCTTTTCCGTATGTTCACTATCCAGTACGCCTATAAGTTCTCCATTATGTAAAATAGGAGCGGCTATTTCACTTGCGCGGATTTCATCATCTGCACGATAACGGCTATCAATCGATGTATCAGGAATAATCAGCGGTTCTTTTGTTTGCATTACATGACCCACTATTCCCTGGCCGGGTAATACATCCATGACCATTGTTTTAATTTTTTCCGGAGAATCTTTACCACCAAATCCTGCTTTTTGAACCATCCTGGTTTTATCATCATTCCATAAATAAATGATACAATCTTCAAAGCCCAATTTTCCGATCAGGTTAGTAGCCACATCCCAAACAACATCATCCACGGAATTTTTATCAATTAAAGAAGAGGAGAAAAAATTAATAATTTTTTCAAGTTCCAGGCGGGAACGGTATTGTTCAGCTTTTAATTCCTGTATCTGTAATTTTTTAGATTCAGCCAATTTTATATTTTTTTCTCTTCGCTTAATCAACAAAATTACCAGTAAAAGCAAGAGGCTGCCAGCAAGCAAATAAAACCACCATGTTTTATAAAATGGCGGTACAATGGTGAGCGCCAGTGATGTTACCTGGCTTTCTATACCATCCCTGTTAATTGCTTTTACTTCAAAAATATATTTCGCATCGGTCAAATTATTGTAAGTGGCATCATTACTTTTATCGGCCTGAATCCATTCCTTATCAAGCCCTTTCAACCGATAAAAAATTTTACTCCCGGGTACTTTTAAAATACTGAGCACAGAGAATTCCAGCCGGATAGAATTTTCATTGTATGCAAATTCAAGTGGACTCTTTTGATTTTCCAAATCAACAGGCAACCACTTATTAAATAAATAAATACCGGTAATTGCCGGAGCAGGTGAGATGATATTCCCGCCAAAGTCTGCGGGGTTAAAAGACATGAAACCCACGGCATTGCCAACTAATATCTTTCCATTTTTTAGTTTATATATTGTCCCATTAAATTTATTATTCAATATTCCATCCGGTACAGAAAATGATTGTACGGCTAGCGTTTTCATATCTATTTTGCAAAAACCACCACTGGCGCAGGTTGCCCATATATTTCCTAAATCATCTTTTGCCAGCCGGAGCACAAAGTTATTGGGCAATCCTTCGAGGGTAGTTATAGCCGTAAATTTTTTAGATCGTATATCAAAAATATTCACCCCTGTTTCTGTCGCAAGTGCCAATGTATCTTCACTATAAGCTATAATATCATTTACACAATTACTGCTGATTGAAAACGGATGATTCCTGTTTTCATTAAATATTTGAATTGTTTTTCCTGTTATTTTATCCAATTCAACAAGTCCATATTTTAAAGTGCCGATCCATATGGTATTACTTTTTATAAAGATGGCATTTACCCTGTTCGCATACTTATCATTTTTATTGATGTAGCTGGCATACATTGTTTTTTTGTGATCAATGCTGTTTATTTTTTGAAGTCCATTTCGCCATGTCCCAAGCCAGGTTATTCCTTCATCCTTTTTAATAGTATTTACCAGGCCCGTAAATAAAGTGTCTTTATTATTTTGCAAGACAGATTTCTCTATATTCAATTCGAGAGAAATACCCGTTTGGTTGGGCGCAATAATAGTGTTCTTATCTTTCAGGTATAATTGCCAGACCTGGTTGACTCCATTTTCATCATTTTTTATTGGCAACAAAAAATGTTTTTTAAAATTTAAATTACTATCCATTTGAGTTATGCCACCATTCGGTGCATAATACGATATGAAAATATCGCCGCCAGGGATTTGAAGAAAATCAGACACAACAGCACGCGGAAATTTACTATTGTTATTATTGTTTACATGTACATTAAAAAAAAGTTGTTTGGAGGCATTCGTTATATTAAGGCCTGAGGAATTCCCAATAATTAAATTATCATATTTATCCTGTGCTATTTCTATATTTTCTTCGCCTGATTCATTGTTGTGAAATGCATAGGTATTTGTATTATCTGATTTTACAACCAGGAAACTGTCAGCAGCAGAATTATATATGGCAAAACCAGTCTGCATAAAAGTTACAACTATATTTCCATTCTTTAATTTACCGGCGTTGATCAAATATTGATCACCGCTTTGCGCTGAAGATGTGGTTTTAAGATCAGCAGAAAAATAATATTTTTTAAAGTTTTTTGTGGAAAAAATATAGCGTTCCAAATGATGGATATAGGATAACCATATTGTATCTCCGTTCATAAATATGGCAGAAGCATTTTGCTTTGTCTCAAATATTTTTAAATGTTGCGGATTGATCTCATTGCCATATAATCTTTGCTCTTTTTGATCATACATTTTTAATCCTCCGGAAGTGGACAACCATAAATTATTATGTTCATCTGCATACATTACACTGGTAATTAGCCCCTGGTTTATTCCTCCAATATTTTTGCAAAATTCAAACACATTTTTTTCCTCATCCAGCTTAAAATACCCATCGCGGGAAGCCAGCCATAATACCCCGGATTTATCTTCAGTTACTTGCCAAATACCATTGATCTTAGGTATTTGTTTTGGATTAAAATTGTAATTATAAAATTTACCGGTGACGCGGTCCAATAAGTAAATTCCACCAAGCGCATTTCCAATCCAAATGCGTTGCTTTCTGTCCTCATAGATGGCCGTTATCCAATCTGATTGCAACGCAGATGAATCTTTTATGTTCGTTACAAAATTTTGAAATCTTGTTCCATCATACCGTTGCAGGCCGGCTTGCGTACCTATCCATATATATCCTTGATGATCGCAAAAAAGTGCAGTGACTTTATTATTGATAAGGCCATCATCTTCGTTTATGTGTTTGAAAATATATTCACTCTTCTGTGCAGATACATTTTGCATACATGTATAAGACAATAGTGTGAAGAGCAATATAGTTTTGGTGAAGGAGATATATGTAGTTTAAATTGAATCGTAAAATTAAAGTATAATCTATATCAAAAATTTCCATTGCCTCAATTGTTTTATCCATTGCCTCGTTCGGCAAGAACATTTTCCGTTTGCTCAATAAATTGCTCGCTGCCTCAATAAAGCGTGTCATTGGCTACTTCTGAGGTTTAAACATGCAACCACTTTTCTAAGTTTGATTTTCAATGATAAAAATGCTGGAAAAGGGAAGTATTGAGGATTTAATCCCGGCGCTTAAAATAGAAATGGAACGAGCTGGTTTATGGCAAAAATCAACGCCGGCATGGGTAAACGATTTTGATGAACTTCATCTTTTTCAAACCGATTTTGCACAATGGCTTCAATTTGTTTTTGTGCCGAATCAATTACAAAAGAATCGTCAAAATGCAAGAATGCCGCATGCATTACTGGTGCCCCGTGCATTGAAATATTTTGGAACTGATTTGCATAAGGGAAAACTATTGCAAATTCTAATTGAGATAGATGGACTGCTTTAATATTCGTTCATCGTCAGGTAGTACTAAAATTGTATATGTGAAAGTAAGTGACAGGAGGATTCACTTTTATTCGGATAATAACCAAAAGGCTTTCTAGGGGCCGCAACCAACACTTTCCTGCTTAAATATTTATTTAAACAGGACTTCTTATTTCAAAAAAATTTCTCCACTTAAATATAATTTTCCCTGCCCGCTAATTTCTACACGGTCATTTAAATATTTGCAATACAAATAACCTTTACGTGGCGAAATTTGTAAGGCTGTTAATTCGGTTTTACCCAGGCGCTGCGCCCAATATGGCGTTAAAGTGGTATGCGCAGAACCTGTTACGGGATCTTCATTTACGCCGGTTTGTGGTGCAAAAAATCGCGATACAAAATCTACTTTATCACCTTTTGCAGAAATAATAACTCCACGTGCATTTAATTTTAAAATTTCATCAAAAGAAGGAATTATTTTATGGATTTCTTCTTCCGTATTGAAGACAAGTAAATAATCAGTTTTGCCTTTAAAAGCTGA
Organism: Chitinophagales bacterium; assembly: GCA_038245585.1. GTDB lineage: Bacteria > Bacteroidota > Bacteroidia > Chitinophagales > Chitinophagaceae > JAFDXJ01. Next base: position 10,204 of record JBBRSI010000025.1, on the reverse strand, counting down.
TTGTGGCTTTTGGTCGAAGCAAGCGATTAATTCATGGGATAATTCTATTGCTTCATATTTGTCCGTTGGAAAATTCAACGTTAATAAATCTCCGTTTTTCGATACGGTAAGTGCGCCACTTCTTGGTGAATGAAAATGAATAATATTTTCACGATAATTTTCATGATTGAATAAAACAAATGCTGTTGCCAGGGTTGCATGTCCGCAAAGATCAACTTCAATAGTGGGCGTAAACCATCTAATTTCAAACTGATCATTTTGCAACACATAAAATGCAGTTTCGGAAAGATTATTTTCCATCGAAATGTTTTGCAAAATGTCATCGCTCAACCATTCATCAAGCGGGCAAACTGCTGCGGGATTTCCTGAGAAAACACTGTTGGTAAATGCATCTACATGGTAAATTTTTTGTTTCATTGAATTATTTATTTATCAAAAATAAAAATAAAAACTAATTTTATCTGCCTAAATATTTATTGTGCTAGAAAAATAATGTCGTTCATATTACAGGCAAATTTGCAAACAGGTAAAGTCAAAAATATTAAAAAATCATTCATGAAAAGAATATATAGAAAAGGATTTGTTGGTGCAATGATGGATGAGTACGAACGTGCTGCTGCTGAACTTTTAGATATTATAAAAAATATAAGGCAGGATGACTTTGTAAAAATAATGGATACTGAAACCAAAGATATAAATTGTATATCAATCCAGGCTATCATGAATCATATTGTAAAAGCCGGTTATGGTTATGCGAATTATATCCGGAAAATGTTTGCAGAAACTTTCATTGAAAGAAAAGATGATTATGAAATATATACGCCACAAAAAGCCTGTGATGAAATGGAAAAAATGCTGGCTTATACGGAAGAATCTTTAGCAGGAAAATGGTACACCGTTTTTGAAGACCTGGAAATAAATAGCATTAAAACTACCTGGAACCAGGAGTATGATTTTGTACAAATGTTCGAACATGCCATAGTTCATATACTCCGGCACAGAAGGCAGGTTGAAAAGTTTTTAGATAAATAAATATTTAACTAAAATCATCAAACTTTACTCGTCATCTTAATCACCGGGATTATCATTTCTTCCAAACTTACACCGCCATGCTGAAATGTATTGCGGTAATAATTTACATAATGATTGTAATTATTCGGGTAACATAAAAAGCCTTCCTCTTTCGCAAAGATGAATGATGAATTCACATTCGGCGCGGGCAAACCGGCTTCTTTCGGATCACGGAAAACCAATACATCTTTGGGATCATAATTTAAATTTCGTCCATGTTTATACCTTAAATTGGTAGTGGTTTGTTTATCGCCAATCACTTTCGAAGGATTTTTTACACGCACACTTCCATGATCCGTTGCCAGTACAATATTGATCTTTTTATCTGCAATTTTTTTCAGCGCCTGGTGCAATGGACTGTGTTCAAACCAACTCTTTGTAATGCTGCGGTAACTCACTTCATCCGCCGCCAGTTCTTTTAAAATTTCAATTTCTGTACGCGCATGGCTCATCATATCCACGAAATTATAAATGATCACATTCAAATCATTTTGTAATAAATTATGCACGTTGGAAACCAATTGTTGCCCGTCATGGTGATGCACCACTTTAGTATAACTATATCGCACATTTTCCTTGCGCAATTTCTTTAACTGTGCTTTTAAAAACGCTTCTTCAAATAAATTTTTTCCACCTTCCTCATCATCATTTTTCCACTCTTTGGGAAATTGTTTTTCGATGTCAATCGGCAACATGCCCGCAAATATTGCGTTGCGGCAATACTGCGTTGCGGTTGGTAAAATACTATAAAAAGTATCTTCTTCCAGTATACGGAAACTTTCAGCAAAAATGGGTTCAATTGTTTTCCACTGATCAAAACGTAAATTATCAATTAGTATAAAAAAAGTGGGCACGCCTTCTTCCATATGCGGAATCACTTTTTCTTTAAATAATTGATGACTCATAATGGGCGATGAAGCATTGGGTTTTTTGATCCAGTCCGTATAATTCCGGCTGATGAATTTAAAAAATTCTGTATTGGCCTCATGCTTCTGCGTTTGAAAAACTTCCTGCATTTCAGGACTGTTGCTTTTTTCCATTTCCAATTCCCAGTACACCAGTTTTTTATAAATATCCATCCATTCGCGGCTTTCAGGATTACTGTTCAGGGCAATGAATAAATTTCGGAATTGCTGCTGGTAAGCACTGGTCGTTTTTTCAGACACCAGCCTTTTATTATCTATGATCTTTTTCAATGCCAGTAATACCTGGTTGGGGTTTACCGGTTTTATTAAATAATCCGTGATCTGGCTCCCAATCGCATCTTCCATCAGGTCTTCCGTTTCATTTTTGGTGATCATTACTACCGGGATCTGTTTGCTTACTTCTTTTATTTTTTGCAAAGTTTCAAGACCGGAAATTCCGGGCATGGTTTCATCCAGCAAAACCACATCTACTTCATGTTCTTTTACAAAATCTATGGCTTCAAAACCATTGGTGAGTGTGTGCACCTCATAACCTTTTTCTTCTAAAAATAATTTCTGCGATTGCAGGCTTTCTATTTCATCATCTACCCAGAGAATTGTTGCTAATGCCATTATTTGTTTTTAAAACCAGGTTGATTTTTTATCAAACCGGCGCTATGTGTAAAATCAGTATTAATCGCCAAAATACAAATTGTACTTTTGCTTCCTGCCTCGGGGCAGTTTGTTTAACAAATAAAAAACATAGATGGAGCAAGTGCTGCGAAAAATAATTAATGATCCCGTGTATGGTTTCATCACGATTAATGATCCGTTGATCTTCCGGTTGATGGCACAACCTGTCTATCAGCGTTTGCGCAGGATTCAGCAAATGGCGCTTGCAAATCTCGTTTACCCGGGTGCAGTACATTCCAGGTTTCATCATTCTCTGGGCGCTTATCACCTCATGTGCCAGGCAGTTGCAGAACTGCGTTTAAAAGGAATTGAAATTTCTTCTGCAGAAGAAACGGCCGTAAAAGCCGCGATTTTATTACACGATATTGGCCATGGACCATTTTCCCACGCATTGGAATATACGCTCATTCCCGGCGTGCAGCATGAAGACCTCAGCCTGCTGATCATGCAGCAATTGAATAAAACAATGAACGGTGATCTTTCTTTAGCCATTGATATTTTTACCAATAAATATGATAAACCATTTTTGCATCAGCTCATCTCCGGGCAATTGGATATGGATCGAATGGATTATCTCACACGTGATAGTTTTTTTACGGGTGTAAGTGAAGGTGTGATTGGTTATGCGCGGATTTTAAAAATGTTGCACGTTCACGATGGTCAACTGATGGTGGAGGAAAAAGGTATTTATAGTGTGGAGAAATTTTTAGTCGCACGCCGGCAAATGTACTGGCAGGTTTATTTACACAAAACCGTGCTGGCTTCCGAAAAAATGCTTGTAAAAATAATGGAACGTGTACGTGAATTATATCCTGAATTTGGTAAAGAATTGTCCATCAATCAGCCACTCGATTTTTTCTTCCATGGTTTTTCCGGGGAAATGACAACTACGGCGCTCGAAAATTTTTGCCGGCTGGATGATACAGATATTCTTTTTGCCGTAAAAAAATGGGCTTCATTCCCGGATAAAATTCTTTCGCTATTATGTACATCTTTGTTAAACAGGAAATTATACAAAACAAGATTGCAAACGCAACCGTTTGGTATAGATGAAATAGCGGAAATGGAAAAGGAAGTAGGTGCAAAATTTGCCGTTGAAAAAAAGGATTTACACTATTTTATTTTTACGGGAGAAACGGCTAATACCACCTATACACCCGAACATGAACGCATTTTAATTATTTTTAAAAATGGTATTGTAAAAAATATTGCCGAAATTGACAACCCGCTTATCCATCAAACCTTGTCAATGCCTGTAAAAAAATTCTACATTTGTCATTTATAAGAAGATTGGACTGGCACTTATTTACTATTAAAAATTAAGTTATGGTTTTTACCGCGGCACAAATTGCAACACTTATCCAGGGAGAAATCGTTGGAGATGAAAGTGCGGAAGTACATTCATTTGGTAAAATTGAAGAGGCAAAGAAAGGCCAGCTTGCATTCCTGGCAAATCCCAAATACGAGGAATTTTTATATAAGAGCCACGCATCTATTATTCTCATCAATAAGTCACTTGAATTAAAACATGAAATTCCTGCCACGCTTATTCGCGTGGAAAATGCATACAGCGCTTTTGCTATACTACTGAATGCATACCAGGAAATGGCCACACACCAACTGAATGGCAGGCAGGAGCCGGTTTTCATTCATCCTTCCGCTAAAATTGGAGAAAATGTTTTCATAGGCGCATTTACATATATCGGGGAAAATGTACAGCTTGGAGCCAATGTAAAATTGTTCCCGGGCATTTTTTTGGGTAACAATGTACAGATCGGTGATGGCTCCATTTTACACCCCGGCGTAAAAATTTATCATGAATGTAAAATTGGTAAAAATGTAACCATCCACGCAGGTGCTGTATTGGGAAGTGATGGCTTCGGATTTGCGCCGCAAGCGGACGGCTCTTATAAAAAAGTTCCGCAAATTGGAAATGTGGTCGTAGAAGATTTTGTAGAAATCGGCGCCAACGCAACCATTGACCGTGCAACAATTGGTTCTACTTTAATAAAATCAGGTGCTAAATTAGACAACCTCATACAGGTTGCACATAATGTGGAAGTTGGCCACAATACGGTGATCGCGGCGCAGGCAGGCATTAGTGGAAGCACTAAAATCGGGAACAATGTGCAGATCGGCGGACAGGCGGGCATTGTTGGCCATATTCAAATCGCGGATGGTTGTAAAGTGAATGCGCAGAGTGGTGTAACAAAAACTTTAAAAATTCCCAACACAGCTTTGACAGGTTCACCGGCATTTGATTATACCAGCGCATTACGCAGCCAGGCAATTACACGTAAGCTGCCTGATCTTGAAAAAAGAGTAGCAGAACTGGAAAAAATTATTCAGCAATTAAAAGTGAATGCCTGATTTTTTGTACAAAAACGAATAATTCGAAAGCAACATATTAACGATAGATAAAGCAGCAAATGGATATAAATTTTAATCCCGATAAACAGCACACAATTGCACAGGATGCAAAAATTCATGGTACTGGTTTGCACACTGGAATCCTGAGCGAAATGACTTTGAAACCCGCAAAACCGGGTTTCGGCATTCAGTTCCAGCGCATTGATCTTCCCGGCAAACCTATGATCAAAGCGGATTGCGATCTCGTGACAGATACCAGCCGCGGAACGACATTGCAATCCGGCGATGCCAAAGCGGTGACCGTAGAACATATCCTGGCGGCGCTTGTAGGCATGGGCGTTGATAATGTACTGATTGAAATTACAGGCCCTGAAATTCCTATTATGGATGGCAGTTCCGGCCCCTTTACTGAATTGATTGAAACTGCCGGCGTGCAGGAACAGGATGCTGCCAAATCCTGGTACAGCCTGGATGATAATATCTTTTTGTTTGATGAAGAAAAGCGTGTGGAAATGACCGCACTTCCTTCCCATGAATATCGCATCACCACTTTAATTGATTTCAATAGTCCTGTTCTTGGAACTCAACATGCCGCATTAAAAAATTTGCAGGAATTTCAAAAAGAAATAGCGCCCTGCCGCACATTTTGTTTTTTGCATGAACTGGAATCTTTGATGGAAAATAATTTGATCAAAGGTGGGGACATCAATAACGCGATCGTTGTAGTGGATAAACCCATTAATGATGCAGAAATGACGCGGCTGGCAAAGATTTTTAAAAGAGATAAAATTGAAATTAAAAGTGAAGGTTACCTCGATAACCTGGAACTGCGTTTTTCTAATGAACCTGCCCGCCATAAATTATTGGATGTTGTAGGCGATCTTGCATTGATCGGTTACCCGATAAAAGCGCGCATTATTGCCAACAGGCCCGGCCATAGTACGAACGTGGCTTTTGCCAAAAAAATAAAACAGCATATCCGGAAAAATAAACATTTGAAAGATGTGCCCATATATGATCCTGCTGCGCCACCCGTTTTTTCTTTGGAATATATAGAAAAAACCTTGCCGCACCGTTACCCGTTTTTACTTATTGATAAGATCATTGATTTGTCTGATACACATATCACCGGCATTAAAAATGTCACATTCAACGAATGGTTTTTCCAGGGGCATTTCCCCGGAAATCCTGTGATGCCGGGCGTTTTGCAGGTCGAGGCACTGGCACAAACTGGCGGTATTCTTGCGATCAATAGCATGGGCGAAGGGAATTACAATACGTATTTTTTAAAAATAGATAATTGCAAATTCAAACAAAAAGTGATTCCCGGTGATACCATGATCTTAAAAATGGAATTGATCGCACCGATTCGCCGCGGTATATGTGAAATGAAAGGAACTGTATATGTTGGGGGAAAAGTGGCCACCGAAGCTTTACTCGTGGCACAGGTTGTGAAAGCAGATTAAATACAAACCAAAATTTTAATTAATTTTAATTTAGTGCAGTTATTCAATTGCCTCAGGCTTTAGCCCAACCATATTTTCATCACAACTATTTTAAGATTTGCTTCTTTGTCCTTTTCCATTTCAACAATTAATTTTATGAAGAAAAAAGAGTTGGGCTAAAGCCCGGAATCATATTGCAAAATATTCCTCCAGCTAAAGCTGGAGGCAATTCAAAAGCTGTTTGCTATTTAAATTAAAGAAACACATTCATTTGTTGGAAATGGATATAATAATTGAAAAATAATTTATTCAATTGCTACAGACTTTAGCCTGTGGATAAAAAATTAAACTTGCTTCATGGGCTTTAGCCCCAACCCTTAACTTTGCCTTTTCCCTATAATAAGGAATTAGAAATTTTAAATAAATCATACCGGTTATAATTTCCAGGAATATGATTAAAAATTTTAATTCTAATTTTGACTTTTTTAAAAACAAACATTTGTTCAATTAATTCCTGAATGATCCATCCCCATACCTACATACATCCCCACGCAAAACTGGCTGAGAATGTAAAAGTTGACCCATTTACCGTAATTCACCAGGATGTGGAAATTGGCGAGGGCACCTGGATCGGCAGTAATGTGACCATCATGGAAGGTACACGGATCGGTAAGAACTGCCGCATTTTCCCGGGCGCTGTTATAGCCGCCATTCCGCAGGACATGAAATACAATGGCGAAAAAACTTTCGTTGAAATTGGCGATAATACCACGCTCCGTGAATTTGTAACGGTCAACCGCGGCACTTCCGACCGGCTGAAAACGATGGTGGGCAGTGATTGTCTCATCATGGCTTATTGCCATATTGCGCACGATTGCCAGGTTGGAAATCATTGCATCATGAGCAACAGTTCTCAAATGGCCGGTCATGTAATTATGGGCGACTGGGCGATCATTGCGGGCGTTTGCGCCATTCACCAATTTGTAAATATTGGCCAGCACGCGTATATCGCCGGCGGTAGTTTGGTGAGTAAAGATGTACCGCCTTATATCAAAGCGATCCGCAATCCATTGAGTTATGGCGGTGTAAATAGTGTAGGACTCAAACGCCGTGGCTTCGGGCTTTTACAGATCAATCATATCCTGGATATTTACAGGATCATTTATAATAAGGGTTTGAATACAACGCAGGCGCTCGAATATATTGAAGAAGAATTGCCTGCCACCGATGAGCGCGATGAGATCGTTTCATTTATCCGCAGCAGTGGCCGCGGCATTATAAAGCGCTACACAAAAAATTTGCTGGAAGAAGAAGATTGACCAACATTTATTTTTCTTCAATCACTGGTCAATGAAAAAAATGTATATCCATTTACAAAATACCGGGAAAAGATTTAACCGCGAATGGATTTTCAGGCGATTGACCTATACTTTTAAAACTGGCGAAACCTATGCGCTGTGCGGGCCGAATGGTTGTGGTAAAAGCACTTTATTACAAATGATCGCCGGCGCAATCGTTCCGAATGAAGGCAGTGTTTCATTTTCAGAAAATGAAGAACCTGTTTCAACGAATGCACCTTCCTTTCAACTCAACACAGATATTTTTTCCAAAATTTCTTATGTAGCGCCATATCTCGAACTCATCGAAGAAATGACCGCCACGGAATTTTTGTCATTTCATACTGTTTTTAAACCCATTACTTCCACGTATACAATTCCTCAAATCCTTGGGCGGATTGGCCTGGGAAATGCAGGTAAAAAACAAATCCGTTTTTTCAGCAGTGGTATGAAGCAGCGCTTAAAACTCGCACAGGGTTTTTTTTCTGATGTGCCCGTATTGTTACTGGATGAACCCTGCACCAATCTCGATGCGGAAGGTTATACCTTGTATTATGATTTAGTAAAAGAATTTTCTGCCAAAAAAATCGTCATCATCGGCAGTAATGACACCAAGGAATTTTCATTCGCTAAAAATATTATACAAGTGATGGATTATAAAAAGGAAGGGCGGAATGCTGTTTAATTCCCAAATAATTTTTCTTTATATTTGATACTGAGGAATAGATCTTCGTTCGAAGATTTCCTAAGGATATTTAATTTTAAAATTTTCAAGTATGAGAAATATAAAAACAATCATTACATTTTTGATTGTATTACTTTTTTTCAATCAAAAAATAATCGCGCAGGCAGGAACACCTGATCAAACATTTGGAAATGATGGAATTGTAATTATTAATGCTAATAAAGGCTCTAACTTTTCAATCATTCAGCCTGATGGCAAAATCATATTAATGAGTTCTTATTTCGGAGTAAATCTTGACCGATTAAATGCGGATGGAACTTATGATGAAAGTTTTGGGACTAATGGACATACGAATATTAATTTTAATGGGAAAATGTATGGTTCCTTAAATAATACTATGGCTTTATTAAATGATGGTAAAATAATTTGTACGGCAAGGTATTTTCCTGGTGGGAATACAGATGTGGGAATATTAAGAATAAATGCGAATGGAACTTTGGATAGTAGTTTTGGAATTAATGGTCTCGATTCCCTTGAAATTGATAATATAAATACTGCTACCGGTCTTGTAGTGCAACAGGATGGAAAAATTGTAGTATCTGGTGATGTACAAGAAAATGAATATGATGAGCAAAGAACTTTTATAGCCAGGTATTTACCAAATGGTGGACTTGATTCAGCTTTCGGAGAAGATGGTATTGTTATATCTCAATTTATCAATGCTACTAGTTCAAATTCATTAATTATAAGGCCTGATGGAAAATTAGTAAGAGGGAGTAATTATAATTTATATGATGATCATTCAGCTTACATGTTAGAAAGCTTTAATTCAGATGGAAGCAAAGATGAAAGTTTTGGTATAAACGGTGTTGCTAAATATTATTTTGGATTGGGGCAAAGTGGTCAATGGAACACAATTATGGAGGCAATGGCCTTGCAACCTGATGGTAAAATAGTTTGTACGGGCGAAAGCGGCAAAGGTAGAAATGAATATATGGCACTTTGCAGGTTTAATGCAGATGGATCAGTTGATGGTGCCTTTGGTGAAGATGGTGGTATCATAACGTCATATAAAAATTTTAAGGAAATTTATTCTTTTAGCGTAGATATTCAGCCCGATGGAAAAATTCTTACATGTGGAAATGCATTGACAAATACAATTCTTACTTCTCCATTATTATTAAGCCGATATACTGAAAATGGACAATTAGATCCAGGCTTTGGCGAAAATGGAATTTCAGCTAATTTGAATGATAATTTTGCTTTGGGTGCACATACAGTTCATTATTTATCTACAGGGAAAATCTTAGTCACTGGAGGTTCAGGTTTTAATATTCTTCTAATGCGTTTCAACAACGACGTGGTTCTTGCCGCCAACTTCAAAGAAGTAAAAGCCACACAAAACAAAGATGCCATCACTATAACCTGGCAAACACTCAATGAAATCGGTACAAAATCTTTTACAGTTGAAAGAAGTGGTAATGCAAATGATTATGTGGGCATCAATACCGTTCCTGCAAAAGGTGTTGCAAGCAATTATATTTATACAGATAAAAATCCATTAGATGGTACTAACTATTATAGAATAAAAGATAATGCATCCTATGGTACCAACACTTTCATCCCGGTTGTAAATGTATTGTTCAATTCTACTGGTGTTATTTATTTGTATCCAAATCCTTCAAAAAATACCGTAAT
>JBBRSI010000024.1:0-34104 GCA_038245585.1 Chitinophagales bacterium | reverse complement strand
GGTGTATAAAATAAAACTTGGAAATGAAGATGATCTTAATATCATTACAGCATTACGTAAATAAACAGAAGCCATATTCCGCATAGATGTAAACGGGGGATGGACGCTAAATGAAGCACGTGAAAAAATTCCGCACCTGAAAGCCCTGGGCGTGGAACTGGTAGAACAGCCACTTCCAAAAGATGCCTGGAAAGACATGAAATTATTATACGCGGAGTCTTCCCTCCCATTATATGCTGATGAAAGTTGTGTGTCAGAAGAAGATGTGCAAAAATGTGAAGGGCACTTTCATGGAATCAATATTAAACTCACAAAATGCAGTGGTATCACTCCTGCATTACGTATGATAAACCAGGCAAAGACCCTGAACCTGAAAGTGATGATGGGTAGTATGAATGAATCTGTGATTGGCTCTGCGGCTGTTGCACATTTTTTGCCACAATTGCATGCGGCTGATATTGATGGCCCATTGCTCCAGGAAAGTGAGAATGCGAAGGGGTTGCGCTATGAAAATGGGCAGGTGATCATTTCAAATAATCCAGGGCTGGGCATACAGGTTTTAAAAAATGAACAAATATAAAATCTATTAAAATTATTTGTTGCGAACGAATACGTGGGTTACATTTTTCTTACCCGTATTTCTTTCATCAGACTCAAATCTATTAATGCTTTTAATGAAAGGTGCCAGTTTTTTAAACCCATAATTCCGTGGATCAAAATCGGGTTGTTTTTTTAAAACGAGATTTCCCACCTCCCCCAAAAATGCCCAGCCATCTTCATCCGCAATATCATTAATACTGTCTGCAATCAATTTTATCAATTGATTATTAACGGTACGTACTGTTTCTTTTTTATCGTCCGTCTTTTTATTTGCACCGGGCTTGTTTTTTGCAACTTTATTATCCTGTTTTTCTTCCTCGTCCTGGTTGCGTAAAATTTCTATATAAATAAATTTATCACAGGCTGAAATAAACGCATTCGGTGTTTTCTTTTCACCCATACCAAATACTTTCATGCCCGCTTCACGAAGCCTTGTGGCCAGTCTCGTAAAATCACTGTCACTCGATACAATACAAAAACCATCTACGCGGCCGGTATATAAAATATCCATCGCATCAATGATCATAGATGAATCAGTGGCGTTTTTCCCGGAGGTATAACTGTATTGATGAATGGGCGTAATAGAATGTTCGAGCAATACATTTTTCCATCCGGATACTGTGGGCTTTGTCCAGTCTGCATAAATACGTTTAAATGTAGGTGTACCATATTTTGCAATCTCTTCCAGCATTTCGCGGATATTTGAATAAGGTACATTATCTGCATCTATCAAAACCGCCAATCGTAAATCCCGTTGTTCATGCATATCCATCATAAATAAATTTTATTATGTATAAAATATATGCAAATTTACACTTTACAAAATGATAAATTGTTTCCAAATTTTTTGACCAGCATAAAAAAACCGGGTCGATAAACCCGGCTTTAAAATAGATTAACTTTTAATTTTTCGCCATCACTTCATCCGTGAGATGTATTTTAGTCATCTGCAGATAATGATTTTGCAATTGATGCACAAAATGAATATCCGGATGATGCCTGAAATCTTCCCTATACCAAATATCCAGATTATTAAAATCGCCTTCTTTAGGCAATACCATACGAAATGAACCTTTCATGTATTTGATGCTGCCATCCGCCATCACTTCTTTTGTAAAATTTAATGCCATCAACTGCGCTTCATCCAACGGAATACCAATTAACTGATCTTCTTCATACCAAAACTCCTGCACTTCTGTTTCTACGAGCGCTTGCTTTTCATCAGGGTTTATGCGCATCACAGCGCCCGCGCGTTTTACGCCATCAAAATCTGTGATCACATAATCGCCTTGCTTTAATTCATGGATTGGAATCATAATTTTTTAAAATTTTGGATGAATAATATTTGCCAAATTAATACAAAATTTATTTTTATAAAAAAATTATTCTGCCCAGCTCATCACATAGTTGGGATTTTCAATTTCCAAAGCGGCTTCCGTTAACTGCAAAGGATGAAAAGTATCTACCATCACAGCCAGCTCATTCGTCTCTTTTGCACCAATACTTTTTTCCACAGCGCCCGGTTGTGGGCCATGCGGAATACCGGCAGGATGCAGTGTCATCCTGCCGCGGGTAACATGCTTACGGCTCATAAAATCTCCATCCACATAATACAACAATTCATCACTGTCAATATTGCTATGGTTATATGGCGCAGGAATTCCCTGCGGATGATAATCGTATAAGCGTGGCACAAAACTGCAGACTACAAAATTATGTGCTTCAAAAGTCTGGTGAATGGGTGGTGGCTGATGAATCCTCCCGGTGATCGGTTCAAAATCATGTATGCTGAAAATATAGGGGTAACAACACCCATCCCAGCCAACCACATCAAACGGGTGATATCCATAATGAATATGATACATGCGGCCCTGCTTTTTTGTCCGCACTGTAAAATCCCCGGCTTCATCAATTGCCTTTAAATTTTCCGGCGGGCGAATATCTCTTTCACAATAGGGAGAATGTTCCAACAATTGTCCTTCCTTACTCATATACTTTTTGGGGTAACGAATGGGACTAAAACTCTCCACTATAAACAAACGATTTTGTTCATTGTCAAAATGAATTTGATAAAGCGTGCCACGCGGTATCATTATATAATCTCCGTAAGAAAAAGGTAATTCACCATATTGAGTAAGTAATTTTCCTGTGCCTTCATGCACAAAAATCATTTCATCACCATCTGCATTTTTGTAAAAATAATCCTGCATACTTTTCCGTGGTGAAGCAAGCACTACATGACAATCATTATTTACCAAAACAGCTTTACGGCTGTCCAGGAAATCATCCTCCGGTTTTATATTAAACCCTTCAAAACTGCGGTGCTTCAGCATTTTTTCTTCAGCAATTTTTGGCATCACATCGTAAGGTTCTTCTGTTTGTGTGATAAAAGTTGGGGCATGATGATGATATAATAATGAATAATCACTGCTGAAACCTTCCGTACTAAAAAGTTGTTCTGCATATAATGACCCGTCTTTGCGGCGAAATTGTGTATGGCGTTTATGGGGAATTTGCCCCAATGTATAATAGTGTGACATAAATAAATTTTAATTAAAAAAATAAAGATTTTTGCTTCAAAGATTTGTATAAAAATTCTTTGAAGAGTTATACACCCTGTTCACTGTTCAACAGGAAAACGTATTTCCATTTTCTTTTATCAATCCAGTAAATAAAATTTCTTTTGAACAGCATCTTCAAAAATAATTAAAATTTATGCGTTTAGGTAAAATTTATTCTTAAAATAAATTAGCAACTTTTTCCGGGTTATTTTTGCAGTAATTTTTAATTCAAAATAATATTATCAAAAAGATCGGTTTACTCTCGGATACACACGGCTATTTGGATGATGCCATTTTTAATCATTTCGCAGCATGTGATGAAATTTGGCATGCAGGCGATTTTGGATCTATTGAATTAGTGGAAAAATTAAAAGCTTTTAAACCTTTGCGCGGCGTTTATGGAAATATTGACGGCCAAGAAATACGCGCTGTTTTTCCCTTAATAAATATATTTAAGATTGAAGATGTAAAAGTCTTTATGCAGCATATCGGCGGTTACCCGGGAAAATATGCGCCTGGTGTTCGGAATGCGCTCATCATTGAAAAGCCCACACTATTTATAAGCGGGCATTCGCATATTTTAAAAATTATGTATGATGAAAAATTGAGTTGCCTGCATATGAATCCCGGTGCTGCAGGAAAACAAGGCTGGCAAAAAGTACGCACGCTTGTGCGCTTCGACATCGATGGTGCAGATATAAAAAACTGTGCTGTTATTGAATTAGGGAAAAAATAAGTTTCTTTTTAAAAAACTTTTATGCTGGCATACCCGGAATCATTGGCGCATCCCATGGAATTGCAACCAGGATAAGAATTAATGCCAATAAAAAATAAACAAATGCTTTGCGAAATTTTGCTTCATCAGGAATTCCTTTTTTAGCCATGCCTCTGCCGAGAGTGATCATCGTAATAGCAATGATCATCCCAATGGGATGAAATAACCATTGAAAACGATATACAGGTGAATTCAGTATAGACTGACCTTCCGGAATAGCTGTGTTGGTAATTCCCATCGGCCCCCAAACCAATAAATATAAACCGGCTAACAATGTGATATGTGCACAAATCATAGTGAACAGCCACAATTTTCCATCCCCCTTTGTGAAAGATCTTTTGCTGCGCCAGGCAGAATAACTTTTAATAATGGATATTAATAACAAAATTAAAATCACCCAACGCAAAAAATTATGCAGATCCAATATGCCTTTTTCCATAATGATTCATTTTGCCAAATCTAAAGGATTGGCTTCAATAGAAAAAATGTAATTACTAATTTACCCATTCAGCAATGAACATATTTGTATCATGTCCACCACCATTATTCCTGTTGGAAGAAAAAAGAATTCTTTTGCCATCATAACTAAACATAGGAAATGCATCGAAGCCTTTGTCATGGCTAAGCTTTTCTATACCTGTTCCATCAAGTTTCATTAAATACATATTGAATGGAAAACCATAGGCATATTCATGATTGCTGCAAAAAATAATATGCTTACTGTCCGGCGTAAAATTCGGCGCCCAGTTAGCATTTCCCAAATGGGTAATTTGTTTGGCATCTGAGCCATCAGCATTAGCAATAAAAACTTCCATTTGTGTTGGCATTACCAAGCCCTGTGCTAAAAGGTCTTTGTACTCTTTGATGGCTTCCGGAGTTGTTGGCCTGCTTGCGCGCCATACGATTTTTTTACCATCGGGACTAAACCATGCGCCTCCATCATAACCAAGATCTGATGTAATACGTTTTACTTTTTTCGTTTTCAAATTCATTAGATATAAATCTAAATCTCCATCACGCATTGACGTGAAAACCATTGTTTTACCATCTGGAGAAATTGTTCCTTCTGCGTCGTAACCAGGAGTATCCGTCAGACGTTGAATATTTTTACCATCCATATCTGCCATGAAAATATCATAGTTTTCATAAACCGGCCAGATATATTTATTTCCATATTTGCTCCTGTCCGGAACCGGCGGGCAACTATCTCCGCCCAAATAGGTGGATGCATAAAGAATATGTTTGCCATCTTTTGTAAAATAACCACAGGTAGTCCGGCCAAGACCATTGCTCACCATTTTATAAGTAAATGGTTGGCCAAAAGCGGGCACATCACCTACGAACATGTGGTCACAGTCCAATCCCTCAGCAGGATTTTTCCGCTGGAAAATTATTTTTTTATCATTAAAACTCCAGTAGGCTTCTGCATTGTCCCCACCATAAGTCAACTGTTGAATATTTTTAAAATGCTTTTCGTCTGTATAGCGTAAACTATCTTTCGAAGTTTGTGCAGTGGCTGATTGATGATAGGCCATTATTGAATAAAGGATGATCGCAGGGAGCAGGAAGCTTTTTCGAAACGAAAAAAATGTTTTATTTTTCATGGCATAAATTCTTAGTGTATAAAGGGAAAACCGTTTATTTAATTTTTTGCAAAAATAGATTTATCCCCAGGTATCATTTGTCAGACTTTGGTCATATTACATGAGACTGGTTTACCTTCGCCTTATGAAAAAATGGATGGTATTATTATTCTATGTTCCCGCACTTTATTTCTCCTGTAAGAGTGATGATAAAAATGACAACAATGATTCAGTATCAAAAGCAACAATAGAAAGATTTTCTCCCGAAGTTTCCAGCCTGCAGGGATTGCTTATTGAGCACCCGGACAGTGCCGGGTTACGATTAAAAATAGCCATGTTATTGGATAGCATCGGGCAGCCAAAAGATGCGATCGCACAAGTGGATACACTTTTAAAAGCAGACAGTTTGAATTATGGTTTATGGTTTACACATGGACAAATTGCAGAAGATATTCCAGATACAGCCGGGGCAATTCAGAGTTACAAAAAAGCAATTTCTATTTATAATTCCCCGGATGCGTTATTAGCGCTGGCCAATATTTATGCTGAACAAAAAAATAATGAATGTCTTGTAATATGCATGAGAATCAATGAAATGTCATTAGGTAGAGAATATGATGCTCATTGCAATTTTATCTCTGGCATATATTATGCACGTACGGGTGACAAAGAAAAAGCTATGCAATATTTCAATAATTGCATAGCCATGAATTATACATATATGGAAGCTTATATAGAAAAAGGTTTGTTGTTTTTTGATAAAAAAGATTACCGAAATGCGATGGCTGTTTTCAAATTTGCCAGCACTGTAAATTCATTGGATGCAGATCCTTATTACTGGATGGGCCGTTGTTATGAATTGATGAATATGAAGGACAGCGCGTTATTAAGATTCCAGCAATCTTATAGCCTGGACCGGTCGGATATGCAGGTAAAAGCAGCGGTGGTGAGAATGGGTGGAAAAGATTAAAACCGGTTTCAAAATTTTACGATCCTAAGAATTATTTTTACATAAATAAAAAAAATATGGCCATCATCGCACCATCATTCCTGGCTTCCGATTTCCTGCATTTGGAAAAAACATGTAAGATGATCAATGAAAGCGAAGCGGACTGGTGCCACCTCGATGTAATGGATGGGCGTTTTGTTCCGAATATCAGTTTTGGAATTCCCATCATTGAACATATCCGTAAAGCAACAACGAAAATTTGCGATGTGCATTTGATGATCCTTGATCCCGGCAATTATGCAGAAGCATTCAAAAAAGCCGGTGCGGATATTTTGTCCATTCACCTCGAAGCATGTCCCAACCTGCATCGCAACATACAACAGATCAAAGAGCTGGGTATGAAAGCCAGTGTAGCCATCAACCCGCATACACCGGTTTCTATGTTGCAGGATGTACTTGGAGATATTGATATGGTTTGCATGATGAGTGTGAACCCCGGCTTTGGCGGACAAAAATTTATCTTGCATACATTAGAAAAAGTAAAAGAATTGCGCCGTATGATTGTACAAAAAAATCTATCTGTTATTATTGAAGTAGATGGCGGAGTAACACTTGAAAATGCGCCAGCCATTTTGGAAGCAGGTGCAGATGCATTAGTTGCCGGAAGTAGTATTTTTAGTACGATAGATCCTTCTGCAACAATTGCGTCTTTTAAGAAGTTGTAAGAAATCAATATTTCAACTTTCAAAATTTCTATCAATAATAATGTATGGATAAAATAAATATTAAAGAAAAATTTTCGCTTTTTAATGATTTATGGAGTCCGAAAATCATAGCAGAATTAAATGGTCAGCAAATAAAACTAGCCAAAGTAAAAGGTAGTTTTATCTGGCACGACCATGCAAATGAAGATGAACTTTTTTATATCCTAAAAGGTTGTTTAAAAATAGAAATGCATGATCAAACAATTACTTTAAATAAGGGAGAAATGTTTGTGGTTCCCAAAGGTATAGAACACAAACCTTATGCGGAAGAAGAAACCTGGATCATGCTTTTTGAACCATCAGTAACAAAACATACAGGTGACATCACGCATGAACTGACGGTAGAAAAATGTGAAAAAATTTAATCCATTTTCATCAACAAATTTCTTTCAATGATGCATAATTAAATGCTTCCATTGGATTTATTGACTCGCGGAAATTCTTTGCAATTGTGTACGCTTCCATTTCATTGGCATCCAATTGATGGCTCGCTATTTCCTGAATACGATTTTCATCCAGGCCATCGCTGATCCATTCTGCAGCGAGCGGTTCAGGCAGGATCACAGGCATTCTTTTTTTAGTATTATGAATTTTTTCCATCAAAGAATTCGCAGTAGTCGTGATGATGGCAAAACTATCTACCATTTCGCCAGAGTCTTTATCTGTCCAGCTTTGCCAAATACCCGCCATAAAAAAGTATGGGGAGTTTTTCAATTTAATATGATACGGATATTTTACGGCTGTCTTTAATGGTTTACCATTTTTACCCGTTGGATGAACATGCCTCCATTCATAAAATCCCGATGACAAAACCAGGCATCTTCTTTCCAAAGCAGCATTGCGAAATATTTTTTTCGTCAATAAAATTTCTTCTCCAATTGCATTCAGCATAATAAGTGGAGGTTTGAATTTTCCATCTTCCGTTTTATATCCTTCGCGCATTTTTTTTACTGCTTCGTGGTTGCGCAGATATTGAGGAATAAACCCCCACTCCATCATTTTAATTTCCCATGTGCTATCTTTTACAGGAACAATCACAGGCCATTGCGGGTAATCAAATCCGCTTTGTACATCTTTGAATAAATCCGCCTGGAGAGGCTTTTTATCAAACCCTTTTAAATGAATAACATCATTCGCTTTTATCTTAATCGCATTGTAATAACACATAAAAAAAATGTGGTCAAAATTTTATTTGACCACAAATTTAAAAAAAAATCTTTCTTAAAAATTAAATGCAAGTCTTGCGAAAACGCGTGTGCCATTTCCACCCATCTGCACGGAATCCCATGGACCGCCGGTTTCATTATTAAATGCCCAGTATTTTGCAGTTGGTACAGCTCCGAGACTTGGATGAACATTTAAAATATTATCCGCTCCAAAATATAACGTAAAGGCCGTATTAAATTTATAACTAAAGAAAAGATCAGTCACCACTTTTTCATGATATGGATAAACATCCGGCACATACTTGTTCGGATCCTTGTCTGTGGGAACCATTGGATTCGCTCCAAGGCCATCTTCTCCATAACCCAATAAAGTAACGGAACCAAAATAAGTAAGCCTGGTGCCTATGGAAAATTTATTGATCGTGTATTCCAGGTTCAAAGACATTTTAGTGTTTGGCGCAGAAGCTAACAGGAAAGCCTGTTCGCGGTCGCTATAAAAAGTTTCCTGGTGATCTTTCGTATCATTCAATTTCGCCGGAACATTTATTTTATCAATAGTCATGTCCTGGAAATTTGCAGTCAGCAAACCGCGAAAAGCCTGGTTTCCCCAATGTGTATTATAATCAGCAACAAAATCAATTCCTTTATTCGTAGTGTTCACAGCATTGGCGAAAAATTGTGCATAGCTTACATTTAATTGTTGCATCGCTGCAATTAATGCAGGATCAAGCGTGGCATCATTCGCATCAAACTGCCCGCTCAATACCACCCTGTTTTTTATGTTTACAATATATCCATCCACTGTAATACTAAAGCCCGGCATTGGTGTAAGTGCGATACCAATACTGCCGGTCAATGATTTTTCCTGAACCAAATCAGGAATGCCTGCTGCTCTTGTAATAGGACTATAATTCGGCGCAATTTTTACTTCATATAATTGTTGTCCCTGTACTGTAGTAAATGTTGAACTGAAATTTATTTGTTGCAATGATGGCGCACGGAAACCGGTGCTGAATGATCCGCGCAAATTAAAATGATCAGTGAGTTTATACCTTGATGAAATTTTATAATTACTGGTAAAACCAAAGTCACTATAATTTTCTGCACGAATTGCTGCGCCAATTAATAAGCGTTTTGTGGCATCCAATTCCATGTCCACATAACCGGCAATATTATTCCGGTTTGCTTTTACGGCATCACCCGGTTGATAACCCGGAAAGCCTTGTGAGCCGGATGCTTTAGCCGGATCATAATTTTTATAAGACGCTTCCTCACCGGAATATAACTGGTATTGTTCAAAGCGGAATTCTGCGCCTGCGGCGAAATTAAAACCGGCTGCAACATTCGGTATTTCTTTACTGAAATTCAGGTTCGATGTATTTTGTAAAAAATTAAACCCACCATCATCAAAATGATTTTTTGTGGCACCAAGAGATGCATTAAAAGTTTGGTCACCATAGAAATGAAAATTATTTCTGCCAATAACATTACTCACATCCCAAAGCCAGTCACCTGCAGTTTTCCCCCTTACACCAACTGCCATAGACATATCACTTACATGCGTTTGAATATGCGGGTTAAAATAATACGTGCCATCATCAGCAAGCATTGTAATTCCCGGTACATAAATCAGGTCACCGTTGCCATCTGTTGGCGTTCTTTTCCAGCCATTATCATCCGGGTTTGATGAAAAATTTCTTGTGAATGCATACGCATCTGAAGTCTTATAATTGTATCCGCCAAAAGCATAAAAAGTAGTTGTTCTTTTTTCATTTAATGGCAATTCCATATTCAGCATACCACCGCCTTCTTTCAATGAGCCATCTCCAAAAGCACGGCGTACATTATTGATGGGCAAAGAGTATTCGATATTCGGCGTTATCTTATTATTCAACACCTGGCGGAATGTTTTTTGATTGGCAAGGAAATCTGCAGAGAGATTAATGAAACCATCTCTCTTGCCCACTTTAAAACCATAATTCAAACCAACTGTTCCGGCATTTCCATCTACTTTTCCCTGGTAAGGATATTGGCTGGTTTCTTTTACATCCCAGGTATTAAAACGATTATCATAATAACCTGAGTAGCCAATATCACCGGTCAATTTACCGGTCGATTTTTTTAAGATAATATTGATCACGCCTGCAATAGCATCAGAACCATATTGAGCAGATGCGCCATCACGTAAAATTTCCACACGATCAATTGCAGAAACTGGTATCGCGTTCAAATCGGTTCCGGAATTACCGCGTCCTCTTGTGCCGAACACTGCTACGAAAGCTGTTTGATACCTGCGTTTACCATTAATTAATACAAGCGTTTGATCAGTGCCCAGTCCGCGCAAAGTAGCAAGGTCTACATGATCCGCACCATCACTACCGCTTTGTTTATTATAATTAAAGGAAGGCGCTGCATAATTTAAAATGGAAGTGAGATCCATTCTTGCAGTTGGCAGTGTTGCCTGGTTCACGTTGATCACATCCACGGGTACAGGTGTTTCCGTATTGATTCTTCCCGGGCGCCTCGTTCCAACCATTACAACCTGCCCAAGTTCCTGTATAGAAGATACGAGTTGTATATCTAAAGTTGTGAGCATGTTTGGTGAAATCGTTTGCGATGTATATCCAATATAACTGATCAACAATTTATCCGTGGTTTTTGCAGCTATACTATACATACCTGCTTTATCCGTGGTTGTTCCTGAACCACTCGTGGCATTTTGTATGGATACGCCTTCCATCGGCGAACCGGTAGATGCGTCCGTTATTTTTCCTGAAATAGTTTGTTGGGCAAAACTTGTTGCACCAAGCATGCAGCACATGCAAAACAGAAGCAGTAATTTTCTCATAAAATAATTAGTTTGAAAAGCAAATTAATATGAAATTCTTAATCTTCCATTTTTATTTGTACACTTTTCATAAAGAAAAGACCAAATTGAATCAGCGCCTGGTTATTTAGAAAAAATGTACATTATTTTTCAAACATTCTATCGATATAATCTTTTCGAAATTCCAAAAAAACAGGTGTTCCGGAAGGAGTGATATTCGGATTTGCACATTCAAATAAAGATTGTACCAATGCCTGCATTTCTTTTTGCGGTAGCGGATCCCCGGCTTTTACGGCGTGCTGCCGGGCGAGGCACCGGGTGAGATTTTCTCTTGTGCTTAGTCGCAGATCGGATCCGGAATGTTTGTATTGATCGAGTAAAATTTCAATGGCATTTTTTTCATTCCCCACTGGAATATCTGCCGGTGTTCCCTGTATTAAAAATGAATGATTTCCAAAAGGCTCTACCTGGTAACCGAGTTCCAGCAGATCCGGCAAAAGGTTTTCTAACAAAATACTATCATCTGGCGTAAGCTGTAACGTTTGTGGGAAAAGGCTTTGCTGTATGGATGCTTTTTTTTCTTTAGAAAAAGAAATGAATTTTTCATATAAAATTCTTTCATGTGCCAGTTGCTGGTGTATCAGTATAAATCCACTTTCACATGCTGCGATAATGTACGTTTGATGCAATTGCATGAATGGTGTATCCAGCAACACTTTTTTTTCTGTATGTCTTACAGATAAAATTTGTTGCGGTACCTTGGGCATTTCTGCAGGTATAAAAAAATCTTTCCAGTTCTTTAAATTACTATCCGGTGAAATTAAGTGCGCCTGGTTTTTTTGTGTAAATGCCTGGTACATTCCGGAAGAAGCTGCCTCCTGTTGTTTTTCAATAGTGAATGGTTTGTTCACTGCATCCAATTGTTGAATTTCAGCATTCAACGTAAAGTCAAGAGATGGGGAAATACTAAATTGAGCCAGCGCATGTTTGATAGCGGCTTGCACAAATGCATACATTATTTTTTCATCTTCAAATTTTATTTCCTGTTTTGTGGGATGCACATTAATGTCTACTACGGAAGGATCAAGATCAATATATAAAACATATAAAGGAAAACTGTCTTTTGAAATCATATCCTGGAAAGCGCTCATCACCGCGTGATTCAGGTATGGGCTTTTGATAAAACGATTATTGACAAAAAGATATTGATCGCCACGCGTTTTTTTGGCAGAATCCGGTTTTCCTGTAAAGCCATAAATATTCATGTAATCGGTTTCTTCTTTAACCGTTACTAATTTGGATGCATAATGATTACCGAGTAATTGCAAAATGCGTTGTTTATGCGGACCCGGATCAAGGTGAAAAACTTCCTGGCCATTGTGCACAAGTGAAAAAAAGATTTTGGGAAATGCCATGGCCACGCGCATAAATTCTTCAATAATATGGCGCATTTCCGCGGCATTACTTTTCAAAAAATTGCGCCTTGCAGGAACATTGAAGAATAAATTTTTCATGCAGATATTTGTTCCCACAGGTGAGGCGCAGGGTTCCTGTTTTGTCACCATACTATTTTCCACGCTGAGCATCACGCCCAATGTATCTTCTGCTCTTTTTGTTTTCATTTCAACCTGCGCAACAGCGGCAATGGAGGCAAGCGCTTCTCCGCGAAATCCCATGGTGCGGATATGAAAAAGATCATCAATATTTTTTATTTTACTTGTTGCATGCCGCTCAAAGCAAAGCCTGGCATCAGTTTCACTCATCCCCTTTCCATTATCAATTACCTGCACCAGGGCTTTACCTGCGTCTGCAATGATGAGCTGAATATGTGTTGCTTCCGCATCTACGGCATTTTCCAATAATTCTTTTACAGCGCTTGCAGGGCGTTGAATCACTTCTCCGGCCGCAATTTGATTGGCAATGTTATCGGGCAATAATTCAATAATATCTGTCACAACAATTTTTTAAGCGGGCTAAAAATACGCATTAAATTTTCCCTGAATTATAAAATATGTTTTACAAAAACAAGGATATTTTTAAACAAAAAAAAGAAGCTGCCTTTGGGGCAACTTCTTGATTATTTTTATTTAAAAAAAATTACTGCTTAATGAACTTAGAACTATATGATTCATCACCATCAGCTTCCGTGATCTTCACGAAGTACATGCCTTTGTTGAAGCGCTGTACATTAATCACTGTATTGCTTTGTGTGATCTTTTGTGAAACCATCACTTTGCCATTTATATCATATATAGTAAGCAAATCTGTTGAAGCAAATTTTGGAATATGCAAAGTAAGCATATCATGTACAGGATTCGGATATGCTACCATATCCATTGATTCTTCCGTAACAGTTTGTGCAAACTTAGAAGCACTTCCAAGGCCAACATTCAATGTATAACACTGTGAACTGCTTGCACCACTAAACGGAGTTACTTTTGCATAATACAAACCAGGCGTTACTGTTGTACTGATTCCTTCTGCCAAGGTTCCGCGTTTTTTTGATCTTGCGATCAGCGTTTTAGAACTATTGTATAAAAGCAAATCAAAGTCAGCAGCCAGGTTATCTAAAGAGATGTTTATTGTTCCGCCATTTGTAATAGTGAATGAATACATATCCTTATCAGTGCCTGTTTGTATTGTTCCATCTATATCTGTATTAAATGGAACAGATACAGCTGTATTAAATGTTTTATGCACGGTCATGTCATAGATGCCAGGGCATTGTGAAGTACCACTAGTGATCGTGAAATTTGTATTGGAAATATCGAAAAATATATTTCCCACTGCTTCCACTTTTACACGGCAATTGGATGAAGGTGTATTTGGAATGGTTACATTTTCAGTACCGTCGTTTGGTGTGCTTGCAGACAAAACTGTTGGAAATGTAAGTCCGCCATCTGTACTGAGGGAGATTTTTACATTACTACAATTCACTGCTCCGCCGTCTGTACTTGCAACATTCCAGGTAACAGTTTGATTGGAATTGCCAGCCCATGAAACATTTGTATTTGGTTGTGTTACTACAAAAGGGCCAGAAGTATTCACAACAGTAACAACTGCATCATCACTATTATTATTTCCACCACCAGCATGGTTATCCCTTACTGTAAAACGGAAATTCAATGTCCTGTTGATAGAAGGCAATACTTCCCACTGATTGGTATTTGTTCCATTCAGTATAGAAGCAAGTGCAGGGAAAGTTCTAACAGGTGAAGTAGTCGGGTTATAAGAGCGGAATACAGGGCCAGTCGTAACTGTTGAATTGGGGTATTTATTGGAAGTACCACTGAAGAACCTGTCATTTTGTTCCCATACAAAACTCAACACATCACCGCCATCCGCATCAGTGCCTGAACCTGTCAAAGCAAAAGGCGTACTTTTTGGAATGGTATAATTAGCACCCGCATTTGCTGTAGGTGTAGCATCACCAGTACTTGTAACAACACCACATGCGCCAACACCCGTTTTTATATATGCTGTAATTTGCTGAATACTGATCGCATTAAAATATGGATCACTGTGCGGCTGTAAATCTGTAGAGCCGGTAATACCAGCATATCCCATGATTGTTGATCCGCTGCCGGGTTCCACCTGGGCGATTGTATTTTCATTATTAAAATCAAATGTATGATTAGCGCCGTATTGATGGCCCATTTCATGCGTCCAGTAATCCACTACCAAAGGATCACCAGTAACATCGGTATGCGCACTGAATCCACTTCCCTTGCTGCCTGTTTTACATACACAACCTATACAACCTGCATTACCATTATTAGAACCTGAAGTTGCAACGTTTGCAATAAGATGACCAATATCATAATTTGTATTACCGATCACGTTATCACAGGTCTGTTGAGTTTTACTATTCCAGGAATTTACACCTGTCCATGGATCAGTTGCGGGATCAAGATAAATAAGATCAGTTTCATTTGTTACAAATTGCATGCTGATGCCAAAATCTGTTTCATAAATACCATTAGCCCGTACGAGGTCTGAAGTAAGGTCGGCTAAAACAATGGCCTTCTTTTGTGCATCTGTTCCACCAGCGCCATTTAAAGCATCTACTGAAAATTCACCAGTCACACAAAGTGCCAGGCGATAAGTACGTAATTTACTGTCATCTGCACTCATATTTGTTACTGCATTTCCCTGGAAAGGCTGATCAATCGCGGCTTCCATACTGCAATCAAAAACAGATTTTTCTTTGGATAAATGGTTGCGGTCAAATACAATATAATATTTATTATCACGGTCAACCGGGTTAATATAAATCGTATTACGATCCGGGGAAATAACCATTGCATGAAAACCCAATGGTGTCATATCAAAACGGATGATCGATCCCGGATGAGTAATTCCCTGTCCTGTATAAGCGCGGATCTCCGGGTGCTTTGCCTGTAATTCAGGAGACATTACAGAAGCTTCCACTACACTGAAAGATTCCAGTGAGCCATCCGAAACCGGGATGGTAATAATGAAATTTGATTTGGATGCGCTCGTCGTTGAATTCGATGGTGCCTGGCGAAGCATATTAGCCATCGTATTTTCTTCTAATGTATACGCCAGGAAAGCATCGGGTTTATAATTTTTGGCAAAAACATTTTTGCCCGTTTGCGTAAGTGCGGATTGGCTGACAGACCGCCATACGCTTGATTTGTTTTGTGCATTCGCAGCAAAAAAAGTACCGCCAATGATTGCCGTTAAGAGCAAAATTTTTCTCATAAAATTTCTTAATTTTTTTGATTGAAAGGTTTTCGAATGGAAATATAATAAAAAGCAGCGCAAATGTTTTAAATTTATCTAATAAATCAATGGATATTAAAAAAATAGAAGAAAATTTAATATTGGAAGAAATTATTGGTTATAAAAGTATAGAGCAGACTTAAATTATATTTTTTTTGATAGCCAGCATTTAGTTTCATGGAATCGTTCGTTGCGCACCTCTCTTCTTTTCAAATTTATTTATTTTTATCTTGCCGTTATTTCAAAGAACAAATCTAAAGGTCGCACTCTTGTACAATTGGGAATTTTATTGGGCTTTTATTGAAGCGGAGATTGACGGCTCAAACCGACTGATATATTAGGGGCGGCAGATTGGATCGTTCTAACGACAATTGAAAAAGTGTAACATTAAGTTGATGAAAATCAATGGCTAAATTTTTTTGGAAATATGATTTAATAACGCCAATTTACGTATTGTGTGCAAACTTTTATGACAGCTTACAAATTTGTGGAGGAATTACCTATGACAATTATGCAAGAAGAATTTGGGCAAGCTATTATAAACTTAAAGCCACTTTAAATGATATTGTGAATGCCCATGAGATTGCTCAAAGAATGTTGGATAAATATAGAATTGAGCATTTGAGTATAATCATGAGCCTTCCTCCACATAAAGTTTTTGTAGGTGATGTTTCGACCACTTTTTCAGAGCATGATAAAAAAAGGAATAAACTAAATTGTCCAAGAATTTATTTGACGCATCGCCGAAAACAATATTAAATAAAATAACTTTTGACGATAACAAGACAGAATAAAAAAGTTATAAACAACAGAGATTTAGACACTCTTGTAATGACATACGAAAGAGGGACCACCTAAATATCAGCGAGTAACAAAAATGGAATTAAAAATTATTAATATAAACGAGGACAAGACTAAGGAAATTTATTCTTCTACTGACTGCCAACAATTAATCAATTCAATGGACGAATATTATCCAAAAATTAGTTTCAATAAACCTTGGGTTGGCTACTTCGTTTTTAATGACAGTAAGGTTGTTGGGACTGGTAGTTTCACAGGACAACCCAAAGAAGGAAAAGTTGAAATTGCATATTGGACATTTAAAGAATTTGAAGGACAAGGAATTGCTTCTTTCGCTTGCAAGGAACTTATCGCAATTTCAAAAAGGACTGAGCTGACAATACTAATTACTGCTAAAACAGCACCTGAATATAATGCTTCAACAAAGATTTTACAGAGACATGGGTTTGAGTTTTCTGAGATAGTACATGATGAAGAAATTGGTGACGCTTGGCTTTGGACACTTAAAAATGACGAAAATAGAATTTGAAAGGCAAAAGAAAATGCCGAACCGCTAACATGAACTGTGTAAAAAACCAAATAAAATTTCAGCAGATAAATAACATTTATCAATTGAATAAACAATGAACTTTTATTTATAAATTTAGCTGCGCTTACCGGCTGACGATTTTCAAATGCCGCCAAATCGCCAGGCCTTACCGTTATGTGCAAACTTATTTGAAACTCCCTAAAACTTGAAAGAATTAGCATGTTACAAATCATTGTACTCTTTGCAATTTCCTGGTTAATAGTTTGGCTGTTTGACAAACACAATTTATCTGTGTTAGGACTAACACCAACAAAGGAGAGAATGAAACTTTGTTTTTATCTTTTTATAGTAACAGCAATTTGTTGCTCGACAGCATTCTTCTTCAAAATGTATTTTGCAAAAGAAGTATATACAATAAATCCAAAGTTGACTACCTCATTGATTTTTTCAGAACTATGGGAAAATATCAGAGGTGTACTCACAGAGGAATTACTTTGCAGAGGAGTTGCATTGTATATTTTAATAAAAAAGTTGGGGAATAAGTGGGGAATAATTATTTCATCCATAATTTTTGGTCTTCTTCATTGGCTGAACAACGGGGTTTTTGGGAATGTAATACAAATGAGTATTGTATTTGCATTCACTTTTGCAATGGGAATTTTACTGGCATATTCTTACGCAAAAACACTTTCAATTTTAATTCCTTTTTCCATCCATTTAGGTTGGAACCTCACACAAAACTTTATATTCCCAGACACACCAGAAGGAAATCACTTCTTCATTTTAGCTGCACAGCCGCCCATTGTAACTGTTTCCTATTTTGTATTTTTTGTAATGCTTTTATTTCCGAAGGTTTCAGCAATTGGAATTGACTATCTAATTATAAGGAGACAAAAGCAAATTGAAATACCAAATTGAGAATACCTGCATACAATTAGCAAAACTCTTAAACGTCGGAGAAGCTAAACTTTCTCAAATATTAAGTAATAAAAGAGACCCGGATATTGCAGCCCTAAAAGCAGCAAACGAAAAACTTGGAATAGATGGCAATATTCTTCTACGATATGCATAATCTTCAAATAAATAAAGCGGCGGATAAAAATTGCATCTGCAATACATGCTGACAGTCATTTCCTCAGCAATATTTTAGTACCCATCTTTAGTTCCGGGCGGAAAATTCATTCAATGCCCGGCCATTGCCTATTCGAAAATGTTATATGCAACGCTACCGACAGACGTTACGTTGGTGTGCTTGTTGCAAATAACTTCAACAACCCAAAACACATTTTGGCAAATTTGCAAAGCCCACAAAACCCGGACACAAAGCTAATCCCGATTGCTATCTGGATAAAAGAGCCAAAAATTTTCCCAACACTGCCACCTTCAACAAGACACATGACTTACCTTTGCGACCGTGAAAATCTTTGCATTCATATTTGCTTTTTATACGCTGTTATTATCAACAGTTCCCTGTTGTGCAATAGTCAATTGCAACGAAACAACAGAACAATCCAACTCTACCGACACGCACAAACATAATGACGATTGTAAAAACTGTTCCCCTTTTGCTTTATGTTGCAATTGTGCAGGCTTCACTATCACGACAAATTACATGCAGCTTGTTACACCGCAACAGTTGAACAATCTTGTTTTTACACATTACCCACAATTATGTTTTCCACAATACATTTCTTCCTTTTGGCAGCCGCCTAAAATTTGTTGACACATCTTTATTAATTCGATCAGTGTTTGAAATGACACACCCGTTATTTCTATTTATCGTCAATCAATTTTAAAAATGAAAAAAATATTTCTCACTTGTATAGTGCTGCTATGCACTATAATAACAAATGCCCAAAACACTTTTAAAGCCTTTATTAAAGACGGCAAAGAAAAACATCCTTTGCAGGGAGCTACTGTTACAATTAAAACACTCAATAAATCAACTGCTGCTGATAGTTTAGGTTTTGTCATCCTGGAAAATATTTCGGCAGGTAAACAAGAAATTGTTATCTCTCATGTTGGCTTTCAAAACAAAGTATTATCGCTAACCTTTCCACTTGTTTATGATGAACCAATTGAAATACATTTAGATGAAGCAGAGAAAGAAAATGAAGAAGTAGTTGTTACTGCCACAAGAAGCAGCCGTTCCATTGCTAATATCCCTACAAGAGTTGAAACAATATCAGGCGAAGAATTGGAAGAAAAAGGAAATATGAAACCCGGCGATATTCGGATGATGCTGAATGAAAGTACAGGAATACAAACACAACAAACATCAGCAACTAGTTACAATTCTTCCATCCGAATTCAGGGACTTGACGGAAAATACACTCAAATAATTCGTGACGGCTTCCCTTTGTATTCAGGCTTTTCGGGAGGGTTAGGGCTTTTGCAAATTGTTCCGCTTGACTTAAAGCAAGTGGAAGTAATCAAAGGTTCCGCTTCTACTTTGTATGGTGGCGGAGCAATTGCAGGTCTGGTAAATCTTGTTTCAAAAGTTCCCAAAGAAGAAAGAGAATTAAATTTTATTCTCAACGGAACATCTGCTTTAGGATTAGATGCAAGCGGTTTCTATTCTCAAAAGTTTAAGAAAACAGGAACAACAATTTTTGCATCTTACAATCACGGAACACCTTACGACCCTGCAAATATTGGCTTAACAGCAATTCCAAAGTTTGACCGTTACACATTTAATCCGAAAATATTTTTCTACTTCAGCGACAAAACAACAGTAAACTTTGGAATAAATGCAACGCTTGAAAATCGGATTGGCGGCGACACAAAATACATTGAAGGAAAAGCCGACAGCATACATTCATACTTTGAAAAAAATAAAACAAACCGGTACAGCACACAACTTTCTTTGGAACATCAAATAAATGACCACTCAAAATTGAGTTTCAAAAATAGTGTGAGTTATTACAACCGTTCAATTCAAATTCCTAACTACACATTTTCGGGAGTGCAACTTTCAAGTTTCACCGAAGTTGATTACAATTACAAGAAAGAAAAATCGGAATGGATTGTTGGAGTAAATTTTCTTACAGACAAATTCACTCAAGATAAACAAGACACAATAATTCCAGTCAATTACAATCAAAATACGATTGGTGGATTTGTGCAAAACACCTGGAACGCGTCAAAAATAATTACACTTGAAACAGGTTTACGAGGCGACTATCAAAACGATTATGGATTTTTTCTGCTTCCACGAATTTCTGCTTTGCTCAAAATAAACCAACACTTTACTTCACGCATTGGCGGAGGACTTGGTTACAAAACACCAACAGTATTTACGGAAGACGGAGAAAGAATTCAGTTCAAAAAAGTTTTGCCTGTTGATATGAAAAACACCAATGCAGAAAAATCATACGGAGGAAATTTTGACTTCAATTACAGAACTGGTTTGTTTAACCACAAAGTTTCTTTCAGCATCAATCAACTTTTTTTCTACACACGTATTAATAAGCCGATAATACTTACACCAACTTCAAACGGTTATTATCAATACCTGCAACCCAATGGTTTTATTGACACAAAGGGAATGGAAACAAATATCAAACTGACTTACAAAAACTTTAAACTTTTTGTGGGTTATACTTTTGCGGATGTAAAACAGCATTACACAACGAAAACAGAATTTCCTTTAGTAGCAAGACACCGGTTGAATAATGTTTTAGTTTACGAGATAGAGGACAAATTGAAAATTGGCCTGGAGGCATATTATTTCAGTCCGCAAAAATTAAATGATGGGGCAACAGGAAAAGAATATTGGCTCACAGGTTTTATGATTGAAAAACTTTGGAAAAACTTTTCAATTTTCGCCAACTTCGAAAACTTCACTGACACACGGCAGACAAAGTTTGACACTATTTACACTGGGACAATTACCGACCCAACCTTTCGTGATATCTATGCACCCGTTGATGGTTTTATTATGAATGGTGGACTAAAAATAAAGTTGTAACCTGTCGACACACAAGGCACACCTATACCGCAGTCACACAAAGCTACTCCATTTCCAAGAACTGCCGTTCACTCATTTAAAATCCCCACTCCCTCATTCATTATACACAATTCCCGTTGCCTCACAATAAGGTGCTTAGCCTCAATATAGAATGCCATTTAGATAATATTTCTAAAAGTTTTTTGGAGGTTCTTATAAGTTTGCTTTTAAAAATTGAAATACAGGAAAAGTAAAAAAAATTTTTACCCATTCCTGTTTATTTGAAAAAATAAAAAAAATAAAGAATGAAAAAAATCAACAACTACCTGGCTTTAATCGCATTGCTTTCTGTAACAAGTATTGCGAATGCACAAACCAATATTTTACCTTCAACTGGTAATGTGGGAATTGGTACACTTAGTCCCACAGCTAATTTGCAGGTTGTTGGCAAAACTATTCTGGGAAGTAAAAAAAATTCTGCCATTTTTAGTGCACAGGGTAATCTTAGTTTTAAAGGCACTGCAGTTTACCAGGTGGATTCTAATCAGTATGTCTTTCAAAATAGTGTGAATCCCAATTATGGCCTCTACTTTGGTCAATCGGTTTTGCGCTATGAATTCAGGGATATAAATGGTGCGGCTACTTTTTTTGTGGGTGCGGATAATGGTAATGGATATTTTGCAGGAAACCTTGGGGTTGGCATTTTAAACCCTGCTTCAAAACTGGATGTGAATGGGGACATTAATATCAGCAGTGGAAGTGCTTTAAAAATAAACGGGAAGAATGTTTTTAAAACAAATGGTAATGGTAATGTTTTTATCGGTGAAGATATAGGCCTTGCTGTAACTACGGGCAATGATAATACAATAACTGGCTATAGAGCTTTTTATTCTAATACTACCGGAGTTTGGAATACGGCAAATGGTTATATGACACTGTATAACAACACAACAGGAAACGCGAACATAGCAAATGGTTACCTGGCACTTTATAGTAATACTACCGGAGAATCTAATATAGCAAATGGTATAGATGCGCTATATAGTAATACAACAGGAAGCCAGAATGAAGCAACCGGTTATCAATCACTTTATTATAATAAGACAGGTAGCGCTAATGCAGCATATGGTCTCTTTGCACTAAATAGTAACACTGTTGGAAATTTTAATACAGCAACAGGCAACTATGCACTTACTTCTAACAAAACAGGAGAAGGCAATGTAGCAAGTGGCTACCGGGCTCTGTATTACAATAACAGTGGAAATTATAATACTGGTATAGGTGCAGAATCATTTATTAATAATATGGCGGGATCTTACAACACAGCATTAGGCGCTTATACCAGTATCTATAATAATGGTTTATCAAATTCCACTGTAATTGGCTACAATGCGTATAGCTCAGCCAGCAACCAGGTTCGTATAGGAAATAGCAGTGTTACAAGTATTGGTGGATATGCTAACTGGACAAACATCTCAGATGGCAGGGTGAAAAAAAATATTAAAGAAAATGTACCAGGACTTGATTTCATCAATAAATTAAAACCTGTTACATACAATCTTGATTTGAACCAGGCAGATAAGATTTTACAACGCCCTGTAATAAAAGATTCAACAGGAAATATAGCTAAACCTTCACAGGAAGAAATGGTTTCGCGCGATGCAAAAATGCAGGTACTTTATACAGGTTTCATTGCGCAGGATGTAGAAAAAGTAGCGAAGTCTTTGAATTATAATTTCAGTGGCGTAGATATGCCAAAAAATGATAAAGACCTGTACGGTTTGCGTTACGCAGAATTTGTAGTGCCGCTTGTAAAAGCTGTACAGGAATTAAGTAAAGAAAATGATGAACTGAAAAATGATTTGAATGATTTAAAAAATCTCGTTTTATCCATGCAGCAACAATCTTCCACAAATGGGTTTGCTCAACCAGTAACAAAAACAATCGCAATTAGCAGTGCTTCATTGGAACAAAATGCACCGAATCCATTTAGTAATGTTACTACAATTGGTTATAATTTACCCGTGCAGGTTTCTTCCGCAAAAATTATTGTTACGGATAAAACAGGAAAAACAATTAAGGAAATATCGTTGAAAGGCAGTGGCAAAGGAACTATACAATTAGATGCTTCAACATTAAGCAGCGGCGCATACCAGTATGCTTTGTATGTAAATAATAAATTGATTGATTCGAAGCAAATGATTTTGGCAAAATAAAAACAAATAATTCCTAAACCATCCCGATGTGCTTTTCGGGGTGGTTTTGGTAAAATAAAAACAATTCAAATATAATAAATAGGTTGTCCAAAGTTTCGGGCAACCTATTTTCAAACTGCCCGTTGTAAACCTAAAAAATACATTTCCTTCAGTTTAAAATTTAAAAGAACTGCTCATCTAAATTATTTAAGAATTAATAGGAGCCGGATTTTGCATAACTTTGTACCGCTGTCATTTTAAAATTTATTTCAATGACTATATCAACAACTAAAAAACCAAACTGGACCTTTGCTTTAGGTATTCCCCTACTTATATTTTTAGCTTGCTTCATCATCACACTTACTTCAAAATTCAAAGCGAATAGTACCTTATTATCAAATGCAATTTTGATAGACACGTTGGTGGTTGCACCTTTGATTTATTTCCTCGCGATACGTAAAACGAAGATCTCTAAACGAACCGTTTCCAGGATTTTTATAGCCGGGCTTTTTGTAGCAGGACTTATTTTAAATGCGCAGTCAAATATATTTCTTCAAATAATAAAGACATGGATTTCCCCAGTTATAGAAGCAGTCGTGATATTTTATATTGGCCGCAAATTTTATATCGCTAATAAAAAAGCGAAAGCTGCAAACTTAGTTAAACCAGATTTTTTAATGCACTGCAGGGCCGTTATGTTCCAGGTTTTTGGAAATGAAAAATTTGCAATTATCATTTCTTCAGAGATCGCTGTTATGTATTACGCATTTTTCAGCAGCAAAGACAAAACCATAGATTATAAAAATAAATTTTCTTCCTATAAAGAGAATGGAATTTCATTGGTATTGTGGATGATCTTATTTATATTTTTGATTGAAACAACGGGTGTTCATTTTTTGTTGAGACTATGGTTTACAACAACAGCCTGGATAATTACCGCATTAAGTGTATATACTTGTATTCAATTGTTTGCACATATAAAAGCAGTCAAAGCCCGGCCAATTATGATCAATAAAGATTCACTGGAAATTCATAATGGACTGGCCGGTGATGCTTACGTTGAATTTGACAACATCGAAAAATTTGAGTTGTCAAAAAAAATCCCTTCAGGCCGGAACCCGGTAAAGATCGCCTTGTTGAAAGGTATGGAAAACCATAATGTTGTGGTGTATTTAAAAAAACCAATTGAGGTAACAAAAATATTTGGCATCAAAAAAATCACGGATACTGTTTTGTTTTATGTGGATCGGTCAAATGATTTTTCGACCGCACTTACATTACAAATGATGAACAAAGTCATTTGAAAAAAAGCCTTAAATTTTTTAGCGGGTACACATCTTTCTCAGAGAACGATGTGTACCCACTTTTATTGGAGTTACCTTCAAAAGCTATAATAAATTGGATATGTTGCGGTAAAGACTATATTTAATACTTATAATCTCAACAAACCAGCAATTTGCAAAAATTACTTCTGCTTTTTTATACAATTTTCTTTGTACATTTTTCGATTGCTCAAACGCTCATACCCCGCTTTGAAAATTTAAGTGTGAATGAAGGTTTACCACATAGTTCTGTTTATAGTATTACACAGGATAAAAAAGGTTTTATGTGGTTTGGTACAGCCGATGGCTTATGCCGCTATGATGGTCATATCCTGAAAACTTTTAAATATTCTTCACGATACGAAAATGATGTGATCAATAATTTTATTCGCGGTAAAATACTGGAAGACAAAAAAGGTAATATATGGTACTGCAACGAATCGGGCATATACAAATGGGATAACAATAAAGAAATTGTTATTCGTGTGAAGGTTTTTGCGGGTAAAGAATTTAATAACACAAGTTTCCAGGCAGTCAATATGGATAGTGACAATGGTATGTGGATATTTAATATTAAAAATGGTCTTTACAGGTTTAATATCATCAGCCAGGAAATGAGCCCCTATCCTTTGCCTTATACAATTGATTTATCTGATATTATACTCCGGAGTATTACCTCCGATAATGCTGGAAATATCTGGCTTCGGATTGGAAGTAAACAGAACCCGTTTGTAATGTTCAATCAACAAACGCATCTCTATTCTAAACAGCCTGAATCAGATCCGCCGCAAAATATTTTTTTTGATAAACAAAGAAAAATATTGGCTTATAATGACCGGCTGGTTGTTGCCGGTAAAACGATTCCTAAAATAATCAATGAAAAAAAAGTAGCTTTTTATTCCTATGATGGCGTTACCGATCATTATGGACGCCTCTGGATGACTGCAAGGGGGAATGGTTTGTTTTACTATGATGAACACAATAATTTATTTCATGAATTTCATCATGATAATTCAAAATTAAAATCGTTACCCTTTGATTTAACCAGTTGTTTATTCATTGACCGCAATGAAAATTTATGGATTGGCATGGATGGCGCCGGTGTCGCAAAGCTTGACCTGAAAGAACCGAAATTTAATTTATTCCCTTTGTCCGAAGGCGATTTTCCTGTTTTAAATGATTATTTCACCAAATGTTTTTATGAAGATACTTCAGGTAAGATTTGGTTTGGCACGCATTCCAATGGCCTGAATATTTTTGACCCATCAAAACAGAAGCTGGAAAATTATCATTTTAAAAAAGGAGATAAAAATGGACTTCCGGGTAATATTGTTGGCAGTATCTTAGAAGACCGCGAAGGAAAAATGTGGATCGGCAGCAGCGGTGGCATTTCATTATTTGATGAAAATAAAAAAACATTTAAGTCCATTCGCATAAATAATCTCCCTCAATTATATCCCTTAATGAACACGTTTGTTTATAAAATGTTGCAATTACAAAATGGCGATATATTGGCTGCAACTTTATTGGGTATTATCAAAGTTACACAGGATGCAAATGGCAACTACACCGGGGATTTTTTTATAAATAGCAGTCACCTTTCTTCAGTAACTGTTGATATCGCAGAAATGCCGGACCAAATTATTTATGCGGCAATTCCGGGTTTAGGTTTGTATAAAATGAAACCCGAAGGAAAAAGTTATTCGCTTTTGAATATTCTTTTACCGGGGATTGATTTGCGAAGTGTGCGAAGAGATGAGAAGAATGCCGGCTACCTTTGGATTGGCAGCGGCAAGGGACTGATACATTTTAATACAGGCAACAACACTTATACTACATGGAACGAAAAAGATGGCCTCGGAAACAGCTATGTGTATGGCTCGCTGGAAGATAGTGCCGGTAACTTATGGATCAGCACCAACAAGGGTTTGAGCTTTTTTAATATTGCAAAAAACACTTTTGATAATTATTCCTTCCAGGACGGATTGCAGAGCAATGAATTTAATACGCAGGCATTTTATAAAAGCAATTCGGGCACTTTTTATTTTGGTGGTATCAGGGGATTCAATTGGTTTAAACCCGGAACCATCCATAAAGAATATCAAAAACCCGAAGCAGCCATCACATATATTGCCATCAACGATACTGTTTTTATTAAGGATTCTTTATTTCTTGCTGATCATATCATCAGCGTTCCTTACTTTAAAAATGATTTTACTTTTCATTTTGCTGTATTGGATTACACCCGGCCGGAAGCCAATAAAATTCAGTACTTTTTACAAGGCTGGGATGCAGGCTGGATCACATCTGATGACCGTTCTGTACGATACACCAATCTTCTGCCCGGTAATTATACCCTACATTTAAAAGTGGCTAATGCAGCGGGAGTTTGGAGTGCTGAAGAAAAAATAAATATTTTTATCCAGTCACCGTTTTGGAAACGTAGTTGGTTTTTTATAGCCATGTCCTTATTATTCATAAGTGCTATAGCTTTTATTACCTATAAAATTTCTCAGGCAAAAGCGAAAGCAAAAATGCGTTTATTGGAAAAACAAATTGCAGTTGATGCAGAGCGCGTGCGGATCAGTGCGGATATGCACGATGAAATTGGTAGCGGCATCACACATATTGCTTTGCTTAGTGAATTAATACAAACACAGCATAAAGAAGAAAAAGAACTTAAAACGGACATAAGTATTATTGCCACTTCCGCAAGAAAACTGGTGCAAACCATGAGTGAGATTATCTGGGCATTAAACCCTCATAATGATACATTGGAAAACCTATTGGCTTATACCAGGGAACAATCTCAACAACAATTTGAATCCATGCATATCCAGTTGCATATTGATTTTCCGGATACAGTTCCGGATATTAAACTAACCAATTTACAACGCAGAAATTTATACCTGGTTACAAGAGAAGCATTGAATAATGCGTTGAAACATTCTCATGCATCCAACATTCAATTAAAATTTGAGGTGATAAAAAGTAGGTTTTGTTTTAGCGTTTCAGACAATGGAAAAGGGATCCCTGAAAAGAATACAAAGTTTGGCAGCAACGGTTTTATCAATATGAAAAAAAGAATGAAAGATATTGGCGGCACAATTGAATGGCAGCCTTTGGAAAAAGGCATTGTGGTAAAATATTATTGTACACTATAAATTCAAATACTACTTATTTCACCCCTGAAAAAAAAAGTTAAGTAATACCTTTATCAATGACCCCGATTATTATTTTAGAAGATGATGAAAAGATTCGCAATTACCTGGCCGCGTTAATAGCAGGCTCGGGCGAATTTGATCTGCAGGCAAGTTTTGCATCTGCTGAAGAAGCGATGCAATATTTTGAAAAAGGCATGGGTGCCAGTATTGAACTGGTATTAACAGATATTCAATTACCTGGGAAATCGGGGATAGATTTTATTGCCTGGCTTAAACCCCTGCGGACTGAAATTCAATTTATGGTATTAAGTGTTTATAATGATGCCGATAAAGTGTTCAAAGCCTTGAAAGCGGGCGCCACAGGGTATATCCTCAAAAATACAGAGGCAGCTAAATTGATAGAAGCCCTGCATGATTTACGCAAAGGCGGCAGCCCCATGAGTAATGAAATAGCCCGCAAAGTGGTCAATGCTTTTCAGCAGGAAATTGATTATAAAGATGTCAAAGAAAATTTATCAGACCGCGAACGGGAAGTATTACATTGGCTCTCCAAAGGATTTAGTTATAAAGAAATTGCAGAAAAATTATTTATTTCTGTGGAAACAGTTCGTACTCATATCCGCAATATTTACGAGAAACTGCATGCAGGGAATAAGCAGGATGCATTAAGAAAAGCAGGCCTGAGATAATTTTTTTATTCACTGATTTCTTTTCTGCTGTTTATTTCTCTACTACTTTTTTCACACTCTCATGTTTGCAGATTTTATATATGTTGCACTTTGATTGTAGCTGAAATAAAATTAAAAAAATGAAACCAATTAAAAGATTTTTTCTAACATCATTGATCCTTATTCCCGGAATGCTAATCAGTGCTTACAAATCAGAAGCTCAGAAAGTTGCTGTATTTTATGAAGGCGGCAAATCTGGATTAAAAAATTCGGATGGAGAAGTGATTCTTAAACCCATATATCATTTTATTGGAGGTTTTTCTGATACTGCTACTGCTAGCGAGTTAGCCATGATAGAGATTGGCGAGTCAATAGATATAGGTTTGAAATTTGGATTCATAAACCAGGCCGGAAAAATTGTTATTCCATTAGTATATGACCGGGCTATGGATTTTAAGGAAGGCCTGGCACCAGTAGCCTTAGGCAATTACGATATTGGATTTAAATATGGGTTCATAAACAAAACAGGAAAAGTAATCATTCCAATAAAATATAATGATATAAACAGTTTTTCAGAAGGCATGGCGAAAGCTGGCATGGACAATGGGAAAACCGGGAATAAATATGGCTACATAGATAAAATGGGAAAAGTAATTATTCCCATGAAATATGATAAGGCTTTTGATTTTCACGAAGGGCTGGCAGAAGTAGAAATTGGCAATAATGAAACGGGTTTTAAATGCGGCTTCATCAACAAAACCGGAAAAATAATTATTCCAGTAATTTATACACTGCATAATGAAGACTTCAAAAATGGGAAAATAAAAGTTTCATTAAATGAAAGAACATTCTACATTGATAAAAACGGCAATGAAGTAACGGAATGATTTTTTAGTTTCCACGAGTCTTTCATTTATTCCGGGAAAAGATATATTGTAATAACAACAGGGTTCAAAAACTATGACAACAATTTCAAAACGATTAGGCAAAATAACAATAGGATTTGTTACAATTATAGCGATATGCACAACAATTGGTATGTTGATTATTTACAATACCGAACAATATCATGCATTTGCGAATGTGCTTCTTTGGACGGCATTCTGGCTTACTTTATTATCCATTCTTGTGTTGTTGATTTTTCTAACATCCCTTTTTTTTAAACCCAATAGTAATAAAAAGTAAATAATACAACCTTGCCTGAACCTGTTTTATAAAAATATTTTTAAATACACAATATGAAAATCATATCTCTAATTTTTGCAATTTTAACCACACTTTCTGTAGCTGCACAAACAGATAGAGAATATATCGAAATGGGCACACAGAAAATGGATAATGCTGACTTTAAAGGAGCCATCCTGGATTTTGATAATGCAATATTGCAATGCAAAAAAGGAAGTACAATGGACATCAAGGATATCGGAACAATCTATCCCGTTCGGGCAATGGCAAAAGAAATGTGTAAAGATTATAAAGGTGCTATTCAAGACTATACCACAGCGCTTGAGCTGGATCATATAAACCCTTCTGAAGGTTTATATGACAGCAGGGCAAGTTGCAAATCAATCATCAAAGATTACAAAGGCGCGATAGACGATTTTACTAAAGCAATTGGACTTGACCCTAATTTTTTCGAGGCATACATAGGTCGTAGTACAGCAAAAAGTCACATGAATAACTTTGAAGGTGCTATTGAGGATTTGAACAAAGCAATAACCATTAAACCCGGCAATGCAAAAGCCATTCAGCTTTTAGAGCAAACAATCGAACTAAAAGATATGAAAAATAACTTAAAAAATTTGGTAGAGGTGGGTGTTACTGGTTTAGTAAAAAAAGATAGTGACCTGCAGCAGCAGATAGAATACCATAATAAACTTATTAACGAAAAACTCGAAAAAAACGATTTACATAGTGCAATATTAGAATACAATGAAATTATTTCTCTTGATCCAAAAAATACGAAAGCATTTTTGAACAGGGGATATTTGCAGTCATTACTCAAAAACAATGAAGCAGCATTACAGGATTATTCAAAAGCAATTGAACTGTCTCCATATGATTCAGAAGCTTACGAGCGTAGGGGGATATTAAAGTATAATTTAAAAGAATATAAAAGTGCTATTGAAGATTACAGCAAATTAATTTCGTTAACACCAAAAGTAGGCAATGGATACCTCAATCGTGGGTTAGCAAAAATGGCGAGTGGCGATAAAGCAGGTGCCTGCACAGATTTCAAAAAAGGGGCAGAACTTGGCTCTGCTTCAGCTGCCAATGCTGTGAAGCAATATTGCCAGTAAAATAAAAATTCAAAAAATTATTTTCGAATTAAAATATTCAAAGCCATAAGTGAATCGTACAATTGAAAGTGGAACTAACCTATTGCATTTCTCACTCTTTTTGTGTACCGGACTATATGAACTTTTATGTTATGCTTTTAAATTATTTATGCTTTCTGACAATCAGATTTAAAAGCTGAATCGGATAGTGGAAAAGAAAGAAAATAAACTTTTATTTTTTTACAAAAGGAATAACCACTATGAAATTCGCAATTCGGCTTCTCAACCCTGTTACTACTATTTTCACACTTTTTGCTATACCCAATACACTTAGTTTCACCATCTCTATTTTGTATTAACTTAAAAAAAATAAAAATGAAACTCAAATTATTCTTTTTCCTGGCAATTACATTTTGTCTCGCACAAACCACTTTTGCGCAATTAAATATTGGCAATCTCACCCACTTAAAAATTTATCAATCCAAGATTTATGTTGCAGGCTCTGCGGGAGTGGCGTGTTTAAAATCACCTACAGAAGTGGAATGGCAATTAACTTTACCCAATGCTGATACAAGGTTGTTGGAAGTGGACGAAAACGGGGTTGTTTTTGTTACGTACGATTATGATGGTATTGATAAAAAAGGTGGATTTTGGACCAACCGTTTAGGCGATGTAAAATCTTTTAGTAATGCAACAATCGGAAGCATTTCATCAGAAGGAAAATTACTTTGGAGCCAGCCGGGCACTGTGCAATCCAGGCAATCCATTCCGGGCATTGATAAAAATATAGTCGCGGTGCTTCGCTCAAATACGATGAGTATTTCTGACAGAGCAACAGGTAAAGAAATAGCAGTTGCCGAAGTGTGCACTATCAATGGCTTAATAAAAGGTATGGTGAGTCAAATAACACCCAATCAACCATTGTTACAAGGCGGTTTTATTTATACCTGCGCTTTCAACAAACTCAAAAAAATTGATTACACAGGTAAAATTGTAGATGACATTCAAAAATTCAGTCTGACCAAACAATTTGAATGTATTACTTATGGTCCTGTTTTACTAAAAGATAATTTAGTATTTGGCAATATTGGCAGCGGCAGTTCTACAAGCAGGATATTTGCAGCCAATGAAAAACTGAATGATGAATGGAGCGATGATATTGATAAAAAAAGCGGCTAGGGAAATATGTATGTAAATGGAGACATGGTAATTGTATCTACCAACTTTGTATTATCAGCCTACAACAGTAAAGGAAAAAATTTATGGAGCAATGATGATATCCAGCTATCCACGATGCGTGGATTGCGCTATCACAGCAGCTTTGGGGTACGTAAAACTTCTAATAATTATTTAACTGCGGATGAGAATTATGTTTATCTCGCCAGTCAGAAAAAAGTAAAAAAGAATGAAACCGGTAAAGACAATGTTACCATATTTGATATTAAGAAAGGCAAGGAAATAAATACCATAGAATTAGATGAAAGTGAGCTTATAATAGACATGCAGCTTTGGAATGATACCATTTTGCTGATAACAAGCAATGGCTTAAAAGCTGTAAAGAAACCTGCCTGATTTTATTGAAGAAAATTTTTCTAAATCTGAAAATGATCATTAATAAATTAATATTTCAAGATTTGAATTAGAGGAACACCTGTTGAATACTTAAAATAAAAATCGTTGCCTGGTTGAAAGGCAACGATTTTTTGTATATCTATTTATTGAATATAACTTACAATTTCCATGGCAAAATCAAAAAAATGGTTTGATTGAATGTTGATTTCATGTAATATTGTTAAGTCATTAACGGACTTTATTTCATTTAATTTATTTAGTCATGAAAAAAATACTTGTTCTCTTTATTTTTATTTCAATCAAAAGCTTTGCTCAAAATGAATTGGTGCAATCCACTAAAGAAATTTTTCTGCCAGCTAATTTTACGGAAGGAAGGTTTTTCCTTAAGATCCCCACATTGCACGGAGATACCGTTTTAGGGTTTTGCGATACGGGTGGTGGCTTCACCGCCATTTATAATTCAACTATCCAATCACTCGGGTTAGAATCCAAAGTGAAGTTACTTGATATTGATGGCGACACCACAAGATATATTCCGGCCAATGAAATTTATAGCAATCAAAATATACCATACCCTCAAATTGCCAATTACTATAAAACACATATTGATGTTCCCTTTTTGGAAGTGCCGGCAGATCGTTTAGAGAATGATCTTTTTTCAAAATATGTGAAACATCAAATTTTTTTGGGGCAATTTTTTTTCATCAATAACGCCTGGACTTTCAATTATCAAACAGGCCAGCTATCAATCAATACGCCCGTTTCACCAGATTTAAATAATAAAAATATATTGCCACTGGGTTTTAAAAAAGATAAGAAAGGCATAAAGAAATTCGGGCATCCAAGTTTGGCTTTAGAAATTGATGGAAAAATAATTTACTTTTTATTTGATACCGGCGCTACGTTTATTTTAAGTGAAAGTGGAAGCAAAGAATTAGGTATTGAAACAAAAACCACGGCCGGTTCTTTTATAGCAAAAAGCCTTTTTGATAAATGGCATCTTCAACATCCTGAATGGAGAACTATTGAAAAGGGGGAAATAAATGGTGCCGATTTAATAGAAGTCCCGAATGTGAAAGTTGGTGACTTATCAGCCGGCCCGGTTTGGTTTTCGAAAAGGCCTGATGAAGCCTGGTCTAAAGGAATGATAGGCAGTATGGACAGAGTTGTACAAGGTGCAATAGGTGGTTCTTTTATGAAATATTTTAAAGTTACAATTGACTATAATAGTGAATTGGTTAAGTTTGAAAAATAATTAAGAATACTAAAATTTATTGATTTTGCTGGCTTTTTTGCGGTGTTCTCTATTATTGCTATACCTATTAAACGAATTAAAAAAGAAAAAGCAATATGTGAAAGAAATTCACCAATTGTTTTGGAAAATTTAAGGACATATTCTTAATTCTTAAAGATTGGATTGTACTAATAACAATTAAAAAAGTATAATGATAAATGGTTGATTTTCAGGTATGATTTTTTTAGTAGGATAACGTCTTATAACATAAATTTGCGTGTTAGCGGTCATGCAATCAGCGACACATCAAGCCTTGAACTGACAAAATAAAATGGAACGACAAAATTCCGAAGACATAATAAAATTTTTAAAAGGTAACATTGAACCAATGGAGGACAACTCGTATGGGCTTGGTTACCG
>JBBRSI010000023.1:0-34417 GCA_038245585.1 Chitinophagales bacterium | reverse complement strand
CACTACAGCTTTATCCACAAATGACTACTGGAAATACTACTAAAATTGAAAGGAGTCATTTAGTGGATAAAGAACTTGAAAAACAAAATGTTCAATCAAAATCTCTACTTTTGAATTGACCGAAAAACGGGGACGCTTACAGTTTGATTGAAAAACGGAGAAAAGAGTGAATGGCTTATCGTCATCCAAATAGTAAGCAGATTCTGTCTTTTGTAATTGACTATCCTTGCTTTTCGTTGTGCCCTGTTTGTCTTTTACATTACAAGAAATAAAAAAGACAAGGAGAAATATTATAAACTTCATATTATAAAAAGGGAAGGTTTAATTGGAAAATTATTCATTTTTATTCTATGGTCAAAATCAATTTTAATAAGATAGGCCAATTTAATCCGTAATATAATTTCTACCGAAACCTTATATTTGTTTCATGAAAAAATTT
This sequence comes from Chitinophagales bacterium, assembly GCA_038245585.1. Lineage (GTDB taxonomy): Bacteria > Bacteroidota > Bacteroidia > Chitinophagales > Chitinophagaceae > JAFDXJ01. The sequence continues at coordinate 33,978 of JBBRSI010000023.1, read as the reverse complement.
TACTTGTTCTTACTCATTCCTATTTCGCTTTCTGCTCAAAAATTTTCGACAACCGAAATTAAAAAATGGGAACAACAGGCGCAACAGGTTTCCATCATCCGTGATCAGTATGGCATTCCGCATGTGTATGGGAAAACGGATGCAGACGCGGTCTTTGGCCTGCTCTACGCACAATGTGAAGATGATTTTAACCGCGTTGAAATGAACTATATCGAAAAGCTTGGCCGGCTCTCTGAACTGAATGGTGAAAAAGATTTGTACAACGACTTGCTCATTCGTATGATTATTGATACTGCGGATGCAAAACATGATTATGAGACATCGCCGCCCTGGCTAAAAAATCTTTGCAACGCTTTCGCGGATGGCATTAATTTTTATTTATACACGCACAAAAAAGTGAAGCCACAACTTTTGAAAAAATTTGAACCCTGGTATCCATTGTTGTGGACCGATGGAAGTATAGGCGCGATAAGTGTGGCAGATATCAGCGTGGATGAATTGCAAAATTTTTATGGCGGCACATCAATTCCTGTAACCAAAAAAAATGTAGAACTGGAAACGCCAACAGGTTCCAATGGTTTTGCTTTTGCACCTTCAATCACCGCATCGCATCATGCCATTTTATATATCAACCCGCATGTTACTTTTTATTTCCGACCCGAAGTACAGATGGTGAGTGAAGATGGTTTGAATGCGTATGGCGCAGTTACCTGGGGGCAGTTTTTTGTGTACCAGGGATTCAATGAACATTGTGGCTGGATGCATACTTCCGGCTATACAGATGTGTCGGATGCGTACATCGAAAAAATAACGAAGAAAGATAATGAGTTGTATTATTTATATAACAATACTGAGAAAAAAGTATTGCAGAAAAAAATTGATATACAATATAAAGACGGCAATTCTATTTCTACAAAATCTATCAACACTTTTTATACAGGTCATGGCCCGGTAATGGCCATAAGAAATGGGAACTGGATCAGTGTACGATCCAATAACCGCGATATCAAAGGTTTGATACAAAGCTGGCAACGCACGAAAGCAAAAAGTTTTGAAGAATATAAAGAGGTGATGGATTTGTTGGCTAATACGTCCAACAATACAGTGTATGCAGATGCGGAAGGAAATATCGCGTACTGGCATGGAAATTTTATTCCTATCAGGGATACAAATTACGACTGGTCGAAGCCTGTTGATGGTACTACTTCTGCTACTGACTGGAAAGGAATGCATAACGTGAATGAAAGCGTACATATTTATAATCCCCCAAATGGCTGGATAGAAAATTGTAATTCCACACCATACACAGTAGCGGGAAAATATAGCCCGTTGAAAAAAGATTACCCGGCATATATGGCACCGGACGGACAAAATTTTCGTGGCATTAATGCTGTAAGAATTTTGGGAAATGAAAAATCGTATACGATCGATAAAGTCATTGAAAAAGGATATGATACCTATTTATCTGCATTTGAAATTTTGATTCCGGCATTAATAAAAGCCTATGAAAAATCGGGCACTGAAGATGCAAATTTGAAAAATTCCCTGGCTGCCCCCATGGATATTTTAAAAAAATGGGATTATCGTTGCGGTGAAAATTCAGTGGCCACTACGTTGGCTGTGAACTGGGGTGAACGCCTGCTGCCAGCCATTTTCAAGGCACCTGTAATTGAAGATGAAGAAAATGATATTGTAGAGAAAACAAAATTGTTTGCAGCAAATGCAAAGGGTGACGAATTGCTGAAACCATTTGCTGAAACCATAGAAAAACTCAAAGAAAATTTTGGGAAATGGGAAATGCCCTGGGGCGAAGTCAATCGTTTTCAAAGAATCTCCAACGACATCGACCAGCATTTTGATGACAAGGATGCAAGTTATCCTGTGGGTTTTACTTCTTCTACCTGGGGCATGATTCCATCTTATGCGAGTCATACTTTCCCCGGAACTATTAAAAGATATGGCGTGAATGGAAACAGTTTTATTTGCGCCGTTGAATTTGGCGAAAAAGTAAAAGCCAAATCATTACTTGCTGGCGGTGAAAGTGGCGATCTGAATTCACCACATTTTTTTGACCAGGGATTAATGTATTCCAAAGGTAAATTCAAAGATGTTTTATTTTATAAAAATGATGTATTGAAAAATGCAGAGAAAACCTATCATCCCGGCGATGAGAAATAATATCGCGGGTATGATATTATCCAATTTTCTCACATCAACTATTCGTATAAAACTGTTTTTAAATAATACACTTTAGGATCTGCAACTGGCATTGTGGTACTATTTATTTGAACACCTTTTGAATTAATCATCATTCTTTTTAATCCGGAATCAGTTTGAATATCTATGGGTAAAGCGCCATCATAATTCAAGAGTTTGATCACATATTTATTGCCGGCAGTTTCATGTATATCAATCGCCAATTTTTTTGCTGTGCGCAAATAAAAATCAAATAATGGTTTGAGATTTTGGTGCGCTGCTGTGCTAAAATATTTTTCTACATCATCCGTTGTCACCTGGTTATTGTATGTGTATAATGGATCGGTGACAAAACCTTTTAATGTGGGGAAAAATAAACTGTCACCCAGCACGTAACGCAGCGTATGCATAAAGAATGCACCCTTGCTGTATATATCGGGTTGGTAAGCATCTTCTTCAACTACTTCATCACCCAAAACGATGGGCAATTTATTTTCTATACCATAACTGCTCTGCCGCATTTTTTTGAGATAGGCATCTTCGCCTTCCGCTTCGCGCACATATAATGCATCGCCAAAACTGCAAATCCCTTCCTGGATCCAGTAATGCGCCCAGTCTTTTGCGGTCACTTTATTTCCCCACCACTCGTGCCCGAATTCGTGATGCATGAGCCAGTCAAAATCTTGTCCGCCCACTTGCGTATACCTGAAATTATTTCCATACGCATTCATGGTTTGGTGTTCCATACCGAGGTGCGGTGTTTCACAAATACCAATTTTTTCTTTGACAAAAGGATATTCACCAAAATATTTTTCCTGCACATGTATAGACCTTTCAAGAATATCCAAATGATGTGGTGCTTTATCCGCATGATAGCTTAAAACATAAAATTGTATCGGCACTATGTTTCCGTCAACGGTTGTATAATTACGCGATACAACTGTGTACTTTCCTACATTAAAAAGAATGCAATAATTGTTGATGGTATAATTTGTTTTCCAGTGAAACGTAGAAGTATTTTTTGAACTCTTTTGACTTACTAATAATCCCGGCCCTGCAACGGTGAGGCCTTTAGGAACAGTAATGATTAAATCAGCTCCTTCGTTGGGTTCATCACTTGGATGATCTTTACAGGGAAATAAAATTTTCGCACCTTCCCCTTCATCTGTAATAGCGATCCAGGGATTACCCAAAGAATCAGTTGACCAGGTAAAACCACCATCCCATGGCGGGCGCTTTGCAACCTGCGGTGTGCCCGCATATTGTACTTTTATAATTTGTCTTCCTGTATCAAATCCACTTTTTGAAGTGATGTATAAAAAATCATCCTGTTGAAAAAAAGGAGATTCTTTTGTATTCACCCAAACCTTATCCACTTTCAAAACATGCTGCAGGTCTAATAATAAACTGTCAGTTTTTTTACTTAATAAAAGATTGACCTCGGCATAACCATTGATCGTTTTATTCACAGGATCTACATTCAATGAAATGGTATAATGCCTGATATCCATGATGGCCTGCAAAGGTTTCAAATGCCCGCCACTAGCGGGTTTCTGAGCATAAGAAAATAAAGAGCAGAGTATTATAAGTGAACTAAATAATTTCTTCATAAGTTTTTCTTTTAAAATAATTGTTTGAATAAATATCAGCCTTGTTTTGTTTTAGAATATTCATTTATTTTAAGCCAGTTTAAAATTTTTGCGCGTTGGTCTCCCTGTATTAAAATAATTCCATCTTTTGAACTTCCACCTGTGCCGCAAAAATTCTTTAACTTTTTTTCCAATATAATTAGATCTTCCGGTTTACCCAAAAAACCATAAATAGCTGTAACCGTTTTTCCTCCACGGTGTTTTGTTTCTAATTTTATAATAAGCTTTTGATTGGCAGGATTTACAGTTTCAGCAGATGCATCATTTTCTGCAAATTGAAAAGAAGGATCCGTACTATATACAATCCCATTATTGTCTGTATTTTTTTTGGGCATCTTTAAAATATTTAATTAAAAACAGCTTTCAAACTCAGGTCCAGACTTTTCGCCTGGTGAATTAGTGCACCCACACTTACATAATCAACACCAGTTTCTGCATAAGAAATTATATTATCCAGGTTGATGCCGCCACTGGCTTCAGTTTCAAAATTTTTATTAGTGATCTGCAAAGCCACACAAATATTTTCAGGAGAAAAATTATCCAGCATAATGCGAAAAACTTTTCCTTTTGCATGATCAGCAACTTTTTGTACATCATCCAAGTTCCTGGTTTCCACTTCAATTTTTAAGGGCAAATTATTTTCCTGTGTATATGTCCAGGCTTTATCAATTGCCGGGATGATACCGCCACAATAATCAATATGATTATCTTTCAGCATGATCATATCATATAAACCAAAACGATGATTAATGGCGCCGCCAATACGAACCGCTTCTTTTTCCAGCAAGCGGAAATTGGGTGTTGTTTTTCTTGTGTCTAAAATTTTTGTATGATAGCCTTTTATTTTATCTACATATTCCCTGGTTAAAGTAGCAATGCCGGACATACGTTGCATGCAATTCAACACCAGTCTTTCACATTTTAAAATGGTATGAATGTGCGCTTGCACTGTAAAAGCTTCTTCGCCCGGTAACATGTCCTCACCATCTTTTTTAATTGGATGAAAAACAGCCGCAGGTTCTGTAAAGGCAAATATTTTTTCAGCCACTTCCGTGCCTGCTAAAATACCCGCTTGCTTTATTTTTAAAACGGCTTTACCTTTTTGCTCAGCAGGAATACAGCAAAGTGTAGAATAATCACCTGCGCCCACATCTTCTTTAAATGCTTCGGTAATAAAATGATGGAGTGTTTCTTCCAAAGTATTTTTTTATTAATGGGAACAAATTTACACAGAAAAAAGATTTTTACTTATATAAAAAACCCGCCTGGAAAAGCGGGTTTAAAATTTACAATCAAAAGAAAAAATTATCGCTTCTGTCTTCTTTTCGGAAAGAAGTTACCATTCGGTAATTTAGTAGAAGTGCCTTCAGGCGCACCGTAGTGCGTCATTGCACAACGAAAACCAATCGTACTACTGCTTTCATCTTCCTCAAGGAAACGCCTGGAACCAGGGCTTAACCAATAAGGCATATCCATCCAGCTACCACCTTTATAGACCCTTGATTTATCGCTTACTAAAGTTGTAACTCCATAACCATAATAAACACGGCTTGAAGTATCGCCATCTAAATAGTTGATCGCATAAGACCTTTGATAGTTTCTCCTGTTGGCCAGTGCAGAATCAGATTCAGGAATATATTTAATTCTTCCAAGACTGTCGCGCAAATTACCCTGTCCGCCACTCATGTCTACTTTTGTAAATACGTTACCGCGGAAGGGGTTTAAATCATCTTCTTCTATACCTGTCAAAGGCCTGTACACATCAGCCACCCACTCATTCACGTTCCCACTCATATTATATAAACCAAAGCCATTCGGGTAAAATGAAGTTACCGCTGCAGGTATAGCAGAACGGTCATTCAATCCACCGGGTGTACCCATATAGTCACCATTTCCTCTTTTAAAATTCGCCAGGAATGCACCCTGCATCGTTCCTTTACGTGTACCTCTTAAGTTATCAAAACCATCATTTTTCCAGGAATACAATTGTTTATTGGCAATCAATTCTTCCCCTCTTTTCTTTTCAGACTTTCGCGGTTGTGGATTTTGATTGATATAACCAAGCGCCGCATATTCCCATTCTGCTTCAGTTGGCAGGCGGTAATCAGGAAAAATAATGCCGTCCTCAAACTTTACGGTGGTCCTGGGCCTTCCCTGTGCGTCCAGTAAAGGATTCTTTTTGGGTTTTCCGGGAATTCCATCATACTCACCCATCAGGTAAGATTTTGTATTGAAATTATCCTGGCCTCCACCATTCATTTCCTGCTTGATCACATTTTGATTTTGATAGCCGCGCTTAATCAATTCAATTTCGTTTACCCTGTCTGTGCGCCAGATGCAGAAATCGTGTGCCTGTCTCCAGGTCACGCCCACAACTGGATAATAATTATAAGAAGGATGGCGGAAATAATATTCAACATAAGGCTCATTGTAAGACAATTCGCTTCTCCAAACAAGGGTATCTGGCCTCGCACCATCAACAACTGCCTGGTATTGAGGATCGGAAAAAACATTTTCCAGCCAGTTTAAATACTCCCGGTAATGCACATTGGCCACTTCTGTTTTATCTATAAAAAATGAGTTCACAGTAACACGGCGTGGAATATTATTCCAGTCGCTCATCACATCTTCCTGAGTTGCGCCCATGGTGAATGTACCACCCTGTACAAATACAAGCCCAGGGCCGGTTTTAATATCTTTTGGTTTGGTTACATTATAACCCCCCTGGTTTTTATCATTATAATTCCAGCCAGTAGCAGTACTTTGCTCATGCTTATTTTTATTAAAAAGCCCATTTTTACAGGCTGGCAGGGCCACTATTACCAGTGCCACCCAGGAATAATTTCGAAATTTTTTAAACATCTTTAATGTTGGTTTTTTCCTAATTAGAATATAGAAACGATATCACTAATAAAATATTGCAAAAATCCGGTGCAATTTGCGAATATAAAAGGATTTAAATCTATTTATTCTTTTAAAATAAAAAAAAGTTGCGGCTTAATACCTTTTTGCTCCAAAAAAACGTTTCTGTGGTTATTGTGAAAATAAAAATAATGTACCCTATATTTGTCGCACAAAAATTTACAATGCTTTTACATCCTGCAAAATTTACTGCTTATAGAAAAAATTTACTTCGCTTTTGAAAGAACTGGTATTGAAATCAAATTCAGTTTTTCAATAAATAACAAAAATCTAAACAATTATTCATGAACAAAATGCAGACGAAAGCAGTGGCCGTAATTTTATTGTCAGGCTTCATCTTTTCGCAACATGTACAGGCACAGGATCAAACAGCACCGATAAATATCGTTACAACCGCCGTTCCATTTCTCCGTATATCACCGGATGCACGTGCAGGTGGTATGGGTGATGCGGGTATCGCCATCAGCCCGGATGCAAATGCGGGTTTCTGGAACCTTGCAAAAACACCTTTTGCAAAAAAGAATGCTGCTATAGGAATTACTTATACTCCCTGGCTGAAAGACATTGCGCAGGATGTTTTCCTGGCAACACTTGCCGGGTATTACAAACTGGATGATGAACAGGCAATTTCTGCCTCACTCAGGTATTTTAACCTTGGACAAATTCAATTTGTAGACTTTAATGGAAATTTCCTGCAAACCAGCAGGCCGCGTGAGATAGCTTTTGATTTGGGCTATTCCCGTAAACTTTCCGACAATTTCGCGGTAGGCGTTGCGTTGCGTTATATTAATTCAAATTTAGCGAATGGTAGTTTTGGTGGCGTTACTTATAAAGCAGGTAGTGCTTTTGCTGCAGATCTTTCCTTATATCATGACGGTACTGATGATGTTGGTGCAGGCTTCACATATGGCCTATCTTTATCCAACCTTGGTTCTAAGATCGGTTATACAAATGACGCTCAAAGCAAAGATTTCATTCCTGCCAATGTGGGTATTGGAGCTGCTTATAGCTGGGTGTTTAATGAAACCAGCAAATTTACGCTCGCTTTGGATGTGAATAAATTACTTGTACCTGCTATTCCCGAATATACTGGTGATAATACAGTAGATTCTACGAATCTTTCCAACTATCATAATTATAGTATTTTCGAAAGCTGGTTTAAATCTTTTAGCAATAAGGCTATCACATTTTCACCGGGAGCAGAATATGTTTACAACGACCAGTTTGCGATTCGTGCCGGTTATTTTTATGAGGGTAAAAACCAGGGTGGCCGCAGGTATTTTACGGCTGGTGTGGGTTTAAAATACAGTGTATTTAATATCAATTTTTCTTACCTGGCACCTTCCGGAAATGGCGTGACCAGGAATCCATTATCCAATACATTACGCTTTAGTTTGTTATTTGATTTAGATAATGTGGGAGGTGGAGAATAATATTTTTTAAAAATATTTGGCCGGTGTGAATATTCATTTCACCCGGCCAATTTTATTTTATGTGAAATGAAAATGAGAATTGGAACAGGTATCGATTTTCACAGGCTGGAAGAAGGCCGTGATTTCTGGATTGGCGGAATAAAACTTCAACACAACAAAGGAGCAGTCGGGCATAGTGATGCAGATGTATTACTCCATGCAATATGTGATGCTTTACTGGGCGCATTAAGCCTTGGAGATATTGGTAAACATTTTCCGGACACGGATATGGCCTATAAAAATATTGACAGTAAAATTTTATTGAAAAAAACCTACGAACTGGTGCTTGAAAAAAATTTTACGATCATTAATATTGATAGCACACTTTGCCTGGAAAAGCCAAAAATTAATCCCCATGTTTTGGAAATGCGTGAAGTGATAGCAAAAATTTTAAACGTTTCAACAGAAGATATATCCATCAAAGCAACTACCGCTGAAAAGCTTGGTTTTATTGGCCGGGAAGAAGGTGTAATGGCCTATGCAACAGTTTTATTAGGACAAAAATAAAACCCGCTTCAAATAAATGAAACGGGTTTTGAAAATACTTCAAAAGATCAATTAATAGCCATCATTTTGTGTAAGATTTGCATTTACCCTTATTTCTCTCTGAGGAATTGGGTAAACGAGTTTTGGATCATTCCAGTTAAACACACCTGCTGCGCCTTCAGTCCTTTTCAGGTCATGCAATGTAAATCCTTCAAAAGCAAGTTCGAGTTTGCGTTCGAGTAATATCTTATCAAGTGTCAGTTCATTTGCCGCATAGTCAGGCAAATTAACGCGATTCCTGATTTTATTAATATCATTTACAGGATCGGCTCCAATAGATGTTCCCATCCTGAAATTGGCTTCTGCCCTGATTAGATACATTTCAGCCAGGCGAAGAATATGAACATTTCCATATAAATTTTCAAATTTTCCGGTATAAGTAGAGCCACCGGAAATATAGAAAAGATTTAACCGGTCGTCACCCGTTTCATATAAAGCCAGGTGCTTATCTGTAATAGCGATATCTCCGCGGCCATCTGCTGAATAAAATGTTTGGAATACATTCGTACCGGAACTTGTAGTAACCTGCATGGCAAATAAATCTTCCGGAGTATTAGCTACCGGCCCCGGGCTGGAAGGATTCGGAAATTCATCCGCATAAGTCGCATTCAGGCTGTACCCATTTGACTGTGCTGCACTAATCGCTTTATTGGCAGAATTTGCTGCGTTTTGATAATCTCCTTGCTGAAGATATATGCGTGCCAGCATGGCGGATGCTGCAACAGAATTAGCAAAGAAACCATTCTTTGCAGGGAGCAAAGATTCGGCATCTTTTAAATCTTTAATTGCCTGTGCATATACTTCAGCTACGGAACTCCTGGGCAACTGGCTTTCGCCGGTGATCACAGTCGTTGCAGTAAGTACAATTGGCACTCCGTCATTGGATGACGGGTTACCATCATTCCAGGATTTTCCAAACATTCTTACAAGGTCAAAAAAACAAGCACCGCGGATGAATTTTGCTTCTCCCTCCACGCGATCCTTTTTTTCATCAATCACTACATCTAAAGCACCCAAGACATTATTTACATCATTGATCGCTGAATAACCCGCCAACCATGTATCTGATACAAACTGGTTATCAATGGGGATCGATTTAGTATAAATCTGTGTCATGCCCTGGTATGTACCGGACCATTCCAGTTCATTATTATCACCAAGCAAATCTGCGCAAACGAATATACTGCCACCATACATATCAAAATCTATCAGGTCTCTATACGATCCGACCAATGCAGCTTCTACATCATTACTTGTTTTTAATGCCTGGCCATTTTCTACACTTTGTGTTGGTTGAATATCCAGTTGTTTATTGCAGGATAAACAGGCAAAAAACAGGATAAAAAGCGTAGTAATTTTTATATTTATTTTTTTCATTTGAAAATATTTAATGTTTTGTATCAAGGTTTCTTGTATCGTTTTTTATAAATTGTTTTAGAAACTAACGTTGATACCAAAAACAATTGTTTTCACTTGTGGTGCAGAATAAAAATCAAGACCCAGATGAATATTATCAGCTTCCCAATCCGTATTCACTTCCGGATCCCAACCATTGTATTTCGTAAAAGTGAAAAGATTTTGAGCCCTGGCATAAATTTTTGCATTACTGATTTTAAACCTGGAAATAATTGATGCCGGTAAAGTATAACTGAGCGTAACCGCTTTTACCCGCATATAAGACCCATCAGAAATATAACGGCTGGATGGGTCTGTTCCATTTGGATAAAATAAACGTGCTTCAGGAATCATTGTAATATCACCCGGATTTTTCCAGGCATTTAACTGATCCAAGGTTTGGTTATCAAATCCATTGCTTCCGCTGGATGACATATACTGTCCGCCATCATTATAAATTTGATTGCCGGAAACACCCTGTAGCAAAACATCAAGCACGATTCCTTTGTAAGAGAGTGTGTTACCAATACCATAGAAAAAATCAGGATTTGGATCACCAACAACCACGTCTGATGCTAAATTGTAATCATTGGTTGTTGATCTGTCACGCGTGCCATCACTTTTCAGTGTGTTTAAATAATATAAGGCATCTCCATTATTTGGATCAGCTCCCGCAAATTCTTTCGTATAGAAGATGCCCAGCGGTAAACCTTCAATGGCTTTATTTACATCTGTACCAAGTATTTGACCGTTCAGGTTTGTGATCTTATTTTTATTTTTTGAAAAATTTATTGAAGAAGTCCACTTGAAATCATGGCTGGAAATGTTAGTTGTATTCAGTGTAATTTCAAAACCTTTATTACTCAGATTACCTATATTCTTAAATTGCGTTGCAAAACCGGATGTGCCGGGTATTTCCACATTCAACAAAAGGTCACGTGTATTCCTGGTATAATAATCAAATTCCAGTTCGATTCGGCTTTTAAACGTACTTAATTCAAAACCAAAATCTGAACCCGCGGTAGTTTCCCATTTCAAATCCGGGTTTTCTATTTGATCCGGTCTTTGTCCTGCAACACCGCCATATCCTCCATTACCGGAGAATAAGCCACGGGAAGCAAAGTTGGGAATTTCTGCATTACCAGTTAAACCATAACTTGCTTTCAATTTCAGGAAGTTGATCCAGCGTGAATCCTGCAGGAATTTTTCTTCACTCATCACCCAACCAACTGAACCTGCAGGGAAAAATCCATACCTGTTATTTCCACCGAAACGGGAAGAACCATCATAACGGCCGCTTAAAGCAAGCAGGTATTTCCCATCGAACTTATAATTTGCTCTTAAGAAATAGGATAAGAAACTAAAAGCTGTGGATGAAGAAAGCGCATTTGTTTTTGACGCCGCACTGGATAATTTTTTATATGCATCACTCGGAAAATTTTCACCATCAGCTTCAGAGTTGGCTGAAGTTTGTTTTTGAAAACTAGTTCCTGCTACCAGGTCTAAATCATGTTTTTCTTTGATGTTAAGATTATATTGAAAAAAGTTATTGGTATTTATATTCAGCAACTGGTCTGAAGTATAGAAGCCCGAACCATTAGGTACTCCAGTATTCCTTGCTGTAAGCCTTCCATAATAGGCATCTTCCGTTTGGTTCAGCTGATCCATCCCTAATTCAGAACGGAAGGATAGGCCTTTCACTAATTTCACTTGAGCATATACGTTTCCAAGTGTCCTGTTCACCAAAGTATTATAAATAGAATTATCCACGCTAATCAATGGATTATAATATGTAGGATAATTTGTGTTTGGGTTACCGGTATATGGATCCAATTCCCCACTGATTAAGCCAGTTCGCGGATCAATAACGGGTGTAATGGGAGCAAGCGCAACGATTTGTAAAGGTGTAGCAAATGCATCATCATTAGAAACCCGATCATTCAATGTTCTCGCAAAACTCATATTCATACCAATAGATAACCAGTCATTTACTTCATGATCGAGATTTAAACGAGCACTATATCTTTTCAGGCTATTTCGTACTAAAATGCCTTTTTGATCAAGGTACTGCCCGGAAGCATAAAACTTTGTGCGATCAGTACCTCCGGAGAAATTAAGATCATACTGTGAAATAGGGGCTCTTTGAAATGCATAATCTTCCCATGTGGTATTGACTTTTGCTTTTTTCCAGTCATTGTTATCTGCAGAATATCTTTTGAACCTGCTGTTCACATAATCCAGTTCATCTGCAATGGCATCCGCCAAATTAGTATAATAGCCATAAATAACATCCTGTTTTGCAGCACCAATCGCAGCCTGTGTGAAATAATCGACATATTGCTGGGAGTTTAAAAATTCCCTGTGTCCTGTGGGTTTTTGCAGGCCGGTGAAATAGCCAAATTCAACTTTAGAAGTTCCTAATTTACCTTTCTTAGTTGTAATCAATACAACACCATTAGAAGCACGGGAGCCATATATCGCTGCGGCTGATGCATCTTTTAGTATTTCAATAGATTCTATATCATTAATATTAATATCTGCAAGCGGACTTGTTGCCGCACCATTACTTGAAAGATCGCTTGTAATCACAGGAATTCCATCAACAACATACAAAGGATCATTTCCGGCGGATACAGAAGATGCACCCCGAATACGAACGGAAATTCCCTGGCCCAGTTTGCCATTTAATTGCTGAACGTACACACCGGAAGCCCGGCCCTGCATCGCACTTTCAAAACTGGTTACCGGTGTATTATTGAGCTCTTTTGCACCCACTTTGGCTACTGAGCCTGTAATATCCTTCCTCAACTTCGTTCCATACCCTACGACCACTACTTCATTTAGATTAGATATATTTTGAACCAGGGAGATATTTAAGCTTCCACCAGTAATCTCCACTTCCTGTTCATCAAAACCAATAAAAGAAATCGATAATCTCTGGGCTTTATTATCAACCTTCATGGAAAAGATTCCACCCGCCCCTGAAATAGTAGTCGTTTTTTCTCCGACTACTTTGATTGTTGCCCCAATAATTGGGGAGCCGTCTTTAGCATCTGTAATCTTTCCATTTACCTGCTTTTGGCTAAAAGCAAGTTGAAAAGTCAATAATGCCACAAAAAAGAATAAAATTTTTGTTCTCATAATTCAGTTTGTTAATGATAAGCAAATTAAGTTTTTTTTACGTTCAACATAAATAAAACCAAAAAAAACCCAAAATGTGGACAACTTCTTTAGACAACTTTCCTAAATCTTCTAAAACGGAAGCTTATTTGAACAACTGCTGTAAAACAATTTTAAAAAAGAACTTACCTGGGAAAACAATTTTTTACAATCGTAAGTTGGATGGGTAATTTTATGTAATTAACTGATTTTAAATTAATTAGTAGTATTTCCAAATTTAAAAGCGTCAATTATTTCAAAAGAGTTACAAAAAAATAATTTTGCTATATTGGCCAAAATTGTAATTTAGTGCTAGAATTTAATGGGTTAGTAAGTAGAAGGTTGGCAGCGGTGCCAACCTTTTTTTGTTCAAAAAGGCGGAGGAATATCAGGTAATTTTTATTATTTTACAATACTCAATTCTGTGCATTTTTTAAAAAAAATCAATGTTTCACTTTTTGGAATTTTTGATTAAGAAAAAGAAATATGTCAAAAATAAAAGTTGCTTTTTTTTGTGGAAATTGTGGCTATGAAAGTCCAAAATGGCTGGGAAAATGCCCGGCATGTAATGAATGGAATACGTTCATTGAAGAAGTGGTAGATAAGTCTGCCGGGAAAAAAGAAACAGAAAACAGAGCGCTTTTCAGTGATGAAAAGAGAGTAGTGAAAACAATCGCATTAAAAGATGTCGATAATAATGAAGTGCAGAGGATTCTCACAAAAGACCCGGAACTCAACCGGAGCCTGGGTGGCGGCATTGTTCCGGGAAGTATTGTTTTATTGGCCGGAGAACCAGGCGTAGGAAAAAGTACGTTGCTATTGCAGGACGCACTTGCTTTGGAAAATATTAAAATTCTTTATATCAGCGGCGAAGAAAGTGAAGAACAAATAAAAATGCGCGCCAATAGAATTGGCCTGTCAAATGATCATTTTTATTTACTCACAGAAACAGTGACACAAACGATATTTAGTGAAATAAAAAAATTAAAACCCGGTCTCGTAATCATAGATTCTATTCAAACTTTGCAATCCAATTTTTTAGACGCTTCACCAGGTAGTATTTCCCAGATCAGGGAAACGGCGGCAGAATTTCAGCGCTTTGCAAAAGAAACCAATATTCCTGTTTTTCTCATTGGGCATATTACAAAAGATGGGGGAATAGCAGGTCCAAAGATTCTTGAACATATGGTGGATACGGTGTTGCAATTTGAAGGTGAAAGACATTATGCTTACCGTATTTTACGTACGCTTAAAAATCGTTTTGGCAGTACCGCTGAAATGGGTATTTATGAAATGACCGGAGAAGGTATGCAACCGGTTTTAAATCCTTCAGAAATTTTAATTCATCAAAAAGAAGGTGCTTTGAGCGGAAGCGCGATCGCAGCAAGTATGGAAGGTATTCGTCCATTATTAATAGAAGTGCAGGCGCTTGTAACGACCAGTGTATATGGTACACCGCAAAGAACAGTTAGTGGTTTTGATTTAAGGAGATTACAATTGTTGCTGGCTGTTTTGGAAAAAAGAGGCGGTTTTGCTTTTGGAATGAAAGATGTTTTTATCAATATCGCGGGTGGCCTGAAAATAGAAGATCCTTCGATAGATCTTGCCATTGTTTGTGCATTATTATCATCATATGAAGATTCCGCCTTACCTGAAAATTTATGCTTTGCGGGTGAAGTTGGATTGAATGGTGAAATAAGAGCCGTAAACCGAATTGAGCAGCGCATTTCAGAAGCGGAAAAACTGGGCTTTGAAACGATTATGCTTTCCCGCTATAACAAGAAGAATTATAACAGTAAAAAATTTAAAATTGAGATTCGGGAAGTTGGCAAAGTGGAGGATGTTTATAAAAATATTTTTTAAGCCCTATTGATTTTTTCGAGCTGGAATTGTATTTTGAAGGATGTTTATAAAAGTGAATTCATGTATTCAAGATTTCAGTCATTTATTTTTTCCGCATAATTGTTTGGGATGCTATTCAGATGTTTTATTAAATGCGCATTTCTTATGCGCTGAATGTTTTTCCAAATTACCCGAAACCGGATTTTTTAAACATGCGGATAATACCATGGAAAAAATTTTTTATGGAAGAATTCCTGTACAACAAGCCGGGTGCGCGTTTTACTTTAACGATCATTCCATCTTACATCAACTGGTACTTCAATTTAAGTATCGCGGGCGAAAAGATATTGGCCATTATCTCGGAAAATTAATGCGCAACCTACTTCTTGAATCCAGGCGCTTTGATCATTTGGATGCTGTCATTGCCCTTCCTTTAAACAAAGCCAAAGAAAATAAACGTGGCTATAATCAATCGGCTATTCTTGCAGAAAAAATTGCGGAAAGCCTGCATATTCCACTTTTGGAAAATGTGATTGAACGAAAAATTTTTACAGAATCACAAACCACCAAAAACAGGATCGCCCGTTGGGAGAATATGCAAAATATTTTTACCGTCATTGACCCGGTTTTTCTTGAAAATAAGCATATCCTGCTCATTGATGACATTATCACCACTGGCGCTACGCTCGAAGGTTGTGGTATGGAAATTTTGAAAATCCGGGGCACCAAGCTTAGCCTGGCAACACTCGGCTTTACTATTTAATAAATACATTTTTATCATTACTGATTTCCTGGCTACTTTATTTTTAAATCTTCGTATGTTAAACAAATTCCATTTATATCTTTCCCCGTAAAAATTTTTGTAGTTTTACTTTCTTAAAATAAAATTTTTATGAAACTCTTATTCATTCCATTTGTATTTTTTTTATCAAATTATTTTAGCATGCATACCAATGAAAAAATAACATTGCCCGCGCGGCCAATAACGATCTATGATTTTAAAATTGCTTCCCTTGAAGGAGGCACAATTGATTTTTCAAAATATAAAGGCAAAAAAATTCTCATTGTAAACACCGCTTCAAAATGTGGCTACACACCGCAATACAAAGGCCTTGAAAGTTTGTACGAATCGCATAAAAATAATTTAGTAATCATTGGCTTTCCTTCCGACAATTTTGGCGGACAGGAATACCAGGACAACAAAGACATCGCTACATTTTGTGAATCTAAATTTGGCGTCACTTTCCCACTCACTACACGGGTAGATGTAAAGGGAGAAAATATAACGCCGATATATTCTTACTTATGTAATAAAAAAGAAAACGGCGTACTCGATGCCACGATCAGTTGGAATTTCAATAAATTCATCATTGATGAAAATGGTAAACTCCTGGCACATTTTGATAGCGACGTTACGCCGGAAAGCCCTGAATTATTAAAATACCTCCAGTAAAAAACTGGCTGTCATCTAATTATTTTAAATGCAATTCAAAGATATTCCCGGCCAAAATGAAACGGCTGGCCATCTAAGAGAAATGGCCAATAATAACCGGCTTGGCCACGCCCTTTTATTTTTATCGAAAGAAGGCGCGGGCGCATTACCATTGGCTTTGGCATTTTCGCAATACCTTGTTTGTGAAAGAAGAAAAAAACAACATGCGACTGGCGAAACTTCCCTTTTTGGTGAAGAAATCCTGGATGAATTAAAAACGGGTGAATTCCCCGATGATTCTTGTGGTGAATGTCCTTCCTGTATGCGTGCACAACAATTTATTCATCCCGACATACATTTTACATACCCTGTATTTGTAAATAAACCAGGGGTGAAACCGGTAAGCGCGCATTTCGCAAATAAATGGCGGGAATTTTTGAAAACTTCTCCTTATGCAAATGCGTTTGACTGGCTGCAATTTATAGGTGCTGAAAATCAGCAGGGCAATATTACGGCGGAAGAATGTTCAGAGATTATCCGTATACTCAGTTTAAAAAGTTTTGAAAATGGGTTGAAAATTTTAATACTCTGGATGCCGGAATATTTAAAAAAAGAAGGCAATAAATTATTAAAATTAATTGAAGAACCACCACCTGATACATTATTTATCCTGGTGAGCGAATCAGAAGATTTGATACTTCCAACAATTGTGAGTCGTTGTCAACTCATAAAAATTCCAGCGATCGAACCCAGCCCATTAATTGAAATGCTTATAGAAAAACTTGAAATTAGCAGGGAAATAGCCGCTCAGGCCGTTGCCATTGCTGGAGGCAATTACCGCGAAGCTTTACAAATTATCAGCGAATCTGATGAAGACTGGCAGACTATTTTGGGCGACTGGTTAAATTTTTCGATAAAAGCAAGATTGTCTGAACAGGTAAAATGGATTGATGATATGAACAAGCTCGGCAGAGAAAAACAAAAACAGTTCCTGCGTTATTTTTTGCATCTCTGTGAATTATCTGTCCGCATCAATATTTTAAATTCCAGGGAGATAGCTGCTTCACAAAAAGAAATTGATTTTGCAACGCGCCTCAATAAAGTAGCATCCATTGATCAACTGGAAGCCATTGCGGCAGAACTCACGAATGCTATATACTTTATAGAACGGAATGCAAATGCCAAATTACTTTTTCATGCGCTCACAATTAAGTTGTATCATATCATTGATCAGAAAACCTTAATTTTGACAGGTTAAGATTTTGCCGCAAGGCTGAATCTTGTTATGTATTGACATTTGTGAGAAAAGAAAAACAAATTTCCGGGAGGAAATTTTTTACAGGAAAATTGAAGAGTAAACATAAAATTGGTTTCATTGAAATATCAACATGATATGATTGTTTTTTTCATTACCGGGTATTACCCGCGTTTACTTTCATAGTTGTAATTTAAATCTCCTGGGTTTCTTTTTTCATTCCTGCAATATTTTTTAAAAAATTGACCATTATAAAACTATATATATGGGATGTGGAACTTGTGGTACAGGAACGCCCGGCGGCTGCAAAAGCAATGGGGATTGCAATACGGGCGCATGCAATCGCCTGAATGTACATGACTGGTTATTGAACTTGCCGATGAGTGATCCTCAAAGCTCCTGTAAAATTATTGAGGTGAGTTTTCAGCATGGAAGCCGAAAGGAATTTTACCGGAATAATACATTGCAATATTTTGAAAAAGGAGAATATGTAACAATTGAAGGCGTGAGTGGAATTGATGTGGGTACTGTAAGTTTAAGCGGGGAATTGGTCAGGCTGCAGTTAAAAAAGAAAGGCGTTTTGGAAACCAACCCCGAAATCCGCCGCATACTACGGCCCAGTTCTGAACGCGACCTGGATCTCTATTTTGCCAATAAAGAACGGGAAAGTGATGCGCTCGCCACCAGCAGGGCGATCATCAACAAATATAAACTGGAAATGAAACTCAGTGAAGTGGAATTCCAGGCAGATGGGAAAAAAGCAACTTTTTTTTATACCGCTGATGACCGCGTGGATTTCCGCGAACTCATCCGTGAACTCGCATCGGCCTTTAAAGTGAAAGTGGAAATGCGCCAGATTGGAATTCGCCAGGAAGCCGGGAAAATCGGTGGTATAGGCAGTTGCGGGCGTGAATTATGTTGCAGCACCTGGCTTACAGATTTTAAAAGTGTAAACACCACGGCAGCGCGTTATCAAAATTTATCCATCAACCAGGCAAAACTGAGCGGGCAATGCGGGCGTTTGAAATGTTGTTTGAATTATGAACTCGATACATATCTTGATGCATTGCAACATTTCCCTGAAAATGCAGAATTATTATATACAGAAATGGGCACAGCCAACCTGGTAAAAAAAGATATTTTCAAAAACCTGATGTGGTATATGTTGCCGCAAAGCAATATTCATTACCCACTTGCTATTGAGCGCGTGATAGAGATTAAAAAAATGAATGCGAAAAATATGAAGGTCACAGAATTAAAACCTGTGGATCTTTCTGCCGGAAAAGCCAACCAGGAAGATAAGCATGAATTTGTAGATGTGGTGGGCCAGATCACGCTGAAAAGTTTGCAAAAAAGTGAACGCAATAAGTCGAATCAACGCCCCGGCAATCCGCAGAACAGGCAAAATAACAGGCCCGGAAATCGCCCGCCAAACCGGAGAAATTAAAACAGGATACATGAATAATTGTGAATGGTTAATTGTAAATTGTTAGTGAACTGATGCCCGCTGAGCGAAATCGAAGCCGGAGCTTAAACAATAATTTCCTTGTTTCTCGTTTTGTGTTTAGGGTTAAATTTCGATTTTGTATTTTACATTTTCTTTTTCGATTTGAATTTTTTATAACTCATTTTTATTTATCCATTCGCACAGGTAATTTACAAAAACAAAAAATTAATATCCTATATAAAAATCACTATTTTGAAGTATCAAAAAATCCTACATCAAAAAATCTCCATATCCTAAATCAATTTCCCTTTCAACTTTTCATTCTTCAAATGCCTTTCCGCATCGCGCGTATTTTTCTTTTCCATGTTTTTTGCAAAAGCATCTTCCAGGTCAATATCCGTTTGATTGGCGAGGCAAATTAACACCCACAACACGTCGGCCATTTCATCGGCAAGCATTTTTTTTCCTGCCGCAGCATCTACAGGTTTTTCATTTTCCTTAAAACTTTGTTCGCCATATATGCGCACAATCAGTCTCGCTAATTCTCCTGTTTCTTCCTGCAAAATTCCGAGATTGGTCAACTCATTAAAATACCGCGCGCCGGTAGAATGTATCCAATCATCCACTTCTTTTTGCGCTGATGAAAGTGTCATATTTTTTATATTATTTTTAAAAAAATTATTCCCTGTTTTTTGAATCTATTAAAATTGTTACCGGGCCATCATTGAGCAATTGCACCTGCATGTCTGCTCCGAAAATGCCGGCCTGTATGGGTTTGTGCATACTGGCTTCCAGTTGCATTTTCATTTTTTCATACAAAGGAATGGCAATTTCGGGTTTGGATGCTTTAATGTAAGAAGGACGATTTCCTTTTTTTACAGCAGCATGCAAAGTAAACTGGCTGATGAGTAAAATATTTCCATCTATTTCCTGCACATTCAAATTCATCACACCATGTTCATCATCAAAAATGCGCAGGTTCACCATTTTATTACAAAGCCATTCTATGTCTTCCTCATTGTCGGCGTCTTCAATTCCTACGAAGACCAGCAACCCTTTTTCTATTTGCCCAACAATTTTTTCATCCACTTTTACAGAAGCATTTTTTACTCTTTGAAGCACAAGCCGCATGTCTTTCTTAATTTTATAAAATGAAGATAGACATTACACCGGAAATTATTTTTCAAACAGCACGCAGCGGTGGCAAAGGCGGCCAGAATGTAAACAAGGTTGAGACCATGGTGATTGGAAAATGGGATATAGAAAATTCAACTTTTTATACACCCGAACAGAAAGCAATTATCTATTCCAAACTGGATAATAAAATTACACGTGAAGGATTTTTATTGGTTAAATCACAAGCGCACCGAACACAACTCGCCAATAAAGAAACGGTGATAGAAAAGATGAATGATGTAATTTTTCATGCATTGCAAACAAAGAAAGCACGCATTGCTACAAAACCAGGGAAAGTAGTTGAAGAAAAAAGAATAGCACATAAAAAAAGACAATCGCTTCTTAAAAATCAACGGCGGCGCATTTCTCCGCGGGATGATTTTTAAATCCGCTTATTGGGGTTAACAAAATCTTATCCCGAAGCATTGGTTGCATCAACAACTTTCAGTTAATTTTGATACACAAAAAATTAAATATGCAGGAAGCATACATTATTGCGGGATACCGTACCGCAGTTGGAAAAAGTAAGAAAGGATTTTTCAGGTTTTACCGGCCGGACGATTTGGCCATTACCGTTATCAAAGGTTTAATGGCATCTGTGCCCGAACTCGAAGCTTCGCGTGTGGATGATGTGATTGTGGGAAATGCTGTTCCTGAAGCGGAACAGGGATTGCAGTTTGGACGCATCATAGCAGCGCGCGCATTGGGAAAAGATGTCGCAGGAATAACGATCAACCGGTATTGTGCAAGCGGATTGGAAAGTATCGCTATGGCAACTGCAAAAATTCGTTGCGGGATGGCGGAATGTATTATTGCCGGCGGCACAGAAAGCATGAGCCTTGTTCCTACTGCCGGATGGAAACCCGTGCCTGCTTACAGCATAGCTAAAGATGATCCTGATTATTATTTAAGCATGGGTTTAACTGCAGAAGCTGTTGCCAAAGAATTTTCTGTAAGCCGGGAAGACCAGGATGTTTTTGCACTTCGCTCTCATGAGAAAGCCATGCATGCAATTGAAAATGGATTTTTCAAACCGGGAATTTTACCTATCAATGTGGAAGAAATATATGTGGATGAAAATAATAAAAGAAAAACGCGCTCCACCATTGTGGATACAGATGAAGGCGTAAGAAAAGATACCACTTTAGCTGCTTTAGGAAAATTAAAACCGGCATTTGCAATAGGTGGTTCTGTGACCGCGGGTAATTCTTCACAAACAAGTGATGGCGCCGCTTTCGTGATTGTTATGGGTGAAAAAATGATGAATGAACTGGGCTTAAAACCCATCGGTCGATTGGTCAATTCTGCTGTTGCGGGTGTAGAGCCGCGCATCATGGGCATGGGCCCTGTAGCGGCTGTACCCAAAGTATTGAAGCAGGCAAATATGCATTTAAATGATATTGATCTCATTGAATTAAATGAAGCTTTTGCTTCGCAATCGCTTGCTGTAATTCGTGAACTTGGACTTGATACCGATAAAGTAAATATCAATGGTGGAGCAATTGCACTGGGCCATCCTTTGGGTTGTACGGGTAGTAAACTTACCGTGCAAATATTAGGCGATTTGAAAAGATTGAATAAAAAATACGGAATGGTAACGGCCTGTGTTGGTGGCGGACAGGGCATTGCAGGGATCATTGAAAATTTATCCTGATGATTTGATCAGCGAGTTATTAATTGATACAAATATTTATAATCATTTTTTTATCTGTCAAATGGCTATTTAAAATCATTCAGTAATTTCACAAAATCCATTTTGCAAATTATAATCCTTCGACATGATTCAACCCCGCCGGTTATTTGATTGTATCCCTTATCAACTTGAAAAGTTTTCAGACCTCAACATGCTTTCTTCGAAAGTGAATGGTAGCTGGAAAAGCTGGCGCACTAAAGATGTGCAAGTAATGGTCAATCGGTTAAGCGCAGGCTTATTAGAAATGGGCATCGGTTTACAGGATGGCACGGATGAAGGTTGTGATAAAATTGGGATCATCAGCAACAACCGGCCTGAATGGATTATTACAGACCTTGCTGTGCAACAAACCGGTGCGGTACTGGTTCCCATTTATCCAACAACAAACCCACTTGAATTAAAATTTATTTTAAATGATGCGGGTGTAAAAATCATGTTTGTAAACAGTGCGGAATTGAAAGCCAAAGTAGACAGTATCGCTGCGGATGTACCGACACTGAAAAAAATATATTCTTTTGAAACCCTTGATAATACACCATTCTGGACCGAGATCGCAGATAGTGCCACAGCAACATCTTTAGAAAAAGTGGAAGCCATAAAAGAAAAAATCCCGGATAGTCATATCGCAACGATCATTTATACATCAGGAACAACCGGTACACCAAAAGGCGTGATGCTTACACACAGCAATATATTTCACAATGCCATGTATGCCAAAGAAAGTTTTCCTTTTCCCGATAATCCCAATTTCAAAGTACTGAGTTTTTTACCCTTGAATCATATTTATGAAAAATGCGTTTCTTATATTTATTTATTCAGTGGAAACAATATTTATTATGCAGAAAGCCTGGAAACCATTGCTGAAAATTTGCGCGAAATAAAACCTGAAGCTTTTACTTCTGTACCCAGATTACTTGAAAAAGTTTTTGAAAAGATCATGTCAGCGGGCAGGGATTTAAAAGGTATAAAAAGAAAATTATTTTTTTGGGCAGTTGGTTTGGCAGAAAAATATGATAATAATAAAAGTGGCGGCGCATGGTATGACCTGCAACTTTCTATCGCCAATAAATTAATTTTTAATAAATGGCGCGAAGCTTTGGGGGGAAATATTCAATTTGTTTTAAGTGGTGGAGCTGCCTGCCAGGAAAAGCTATTGCGCATTTTCAATGCTGCCGGAATTTCGGTATATGAAGGGTATGGACCTACAGAAAACAGTCCCATCATTTCGGTAAACAGGAGAATGCCAGGTGGAAATATTTTTGGAACAGTGGGTCCTGTAATGATTGGTGTAAACCTTCGCCTGGCGGAGGATGGCGAGATATGTGTAAATGGCGAAAGTATGATGAAAGGCTATTACAAGCGGCCGGATCTTACTGCACAAACGATTATTGATGGCTGGTTACATACAGGCGATATTGGTGAAATGGTGCATGGAAATTTTTTAAAAATAACAGACCGCAAAAAAGAATTATTCAAAACCAGTGGCGGAAAATATGTAGCACCGCAGCCACTGGAAAATAAATTCAAAGAAGACCCGATGATCGAGCAGGTATTGGTCACAGGTGCAGATAAAAAATTTGTTGGTGCACTCATCGTGCCATCATTCACCTCTTTGAAACACTGGATGGAAATAAAAGGCATTTCATTTACAACACCCGAAGAAGCAATCAAAAATGAACAGGTTTTGGATAAATATAAACGTGTGATCGATGCGAAAAATCAATTTTTCAATCACGTGGAGCAAATCAAAAAATTTGAACTTTTACCCAAAGAATGGAGTATTGAAACTGGAGAAATGACGCCCAAAATGAGCCTTAAAAGAAAGGTCATCATGGAAAAATATAAAACCGAGATCGAAAAAATTTATAGTTGAAATTAATTGGATTGCTCATCCAGTAATGGTTTCAGACCATCTCCTTTTACTACAAAATGTGCCGTGCTGCTTTCCTTTAAAAATAAATAACGGTATGGCCATAAAAGTACGGAAAGCATGCCGTTAAAATCTGCTGCTTTTACGCCTGGCTGTTCAAAATAATCAATTTGGGAAATGGTGAAATGTACATTGTTTTCTTCACTATCAGCAGAAAGCCGGATCACGCCATGTAAAACAAAACTATAGGGCACACCTTTTTTATAAAAATGCATTTCGCCCGCGAAGCTTTCCCAGTTCACCGCGTCGGCAGGAAAATTCTTCGTGGAAAAATTCAATGTATATGCGCCATCAAATGAAAAAAGATTGACGAGGCATACAGGAATTTTTTCAGACATTTCATTGAAGCAATAAAACATCGCCTGATTTATCTGCAATAACTTTTCTACATGCTCAGGAGCTGAATTGCGGTGTTCCATACTTTATTTATTCGGTTGCAATGACATTTTTTAAATGAAAAAAGTTGCTTTTAAAACCTGCCAAAAATGAAATTAGTTTAAATTTTTGATAATAAAATTAAACCCGGAGTGATTTTCTCCACATTTAGAAAACATTACTTTTCCTTTCGATACAATAATCTCATCAGAGAAGGTAAGACGATCAGTAAAAGGGGCAATGCAATGATAAAACCGCCAATTACTGCAATCGCCAAAGGCTGATGCAATTGAGCTCCGGTACCAATTCCTAATGCAAGTGGCATTAGTGCAATGATCGCGCCGAGTGCAGTCATTAATTTTGGCCGCAAACGAGTTGAAATGGCATAAACGATCGCCTGGTCCACATCCGCATTTTGCCGGCTTTCACGATATTGAAGAAATGTAAAAATGGCATTTTCCCCAATAATTCCAACCATCATGATCAGGCCGGTATAACTTCCTACATTCAACGGTGTATGGGTAAGAAATAAAGCGATGTAACTTCCGGAAATTCCCAAGATAGCCACTCCTAATATCAATAATGCAATACGGAAATCTCTAAATAAAAAAAGGATCACACAAAAAACGAGCAGGCTCGAACTAAAGAGAATCATCAGCAGTTCCGAAAAGGATTTTTGTTGTTCTGCATAAGCGCCTGAATATTCAATATGATAACCCTGAGGTAAATGTATTTTTTTGGAAACACCATCTTTTATATCTTTAACAACACTGCCAAGATCCCGATTTTCCAGCCTGGCTGTAACAAGCCCCAATGATTGCAGATCTTCCCGCAGAATTTCCGCATCCCCACTGTTAATTTGTATAGTGGCCAATTCTGAAAGCCTGTGAACCAGCCCATTTGATGAAAATACGGGTAAATTTTCAAGTCCTGAAGTAGTTCTGGTAACACTTCCCGGATAAACTAACCTGATCGGAGATTCCTGTTCTTTTTCTAAAATTTTACTTGCCAGGTTCCCTTCTAGAGATAACTGCACCTGCGTTTGCAAATCTGACGGTGTAATTCCATATAAAGCCATGGCAGCATTATTTGGTTTTATACTTACTGAAGGTCCGGCAATAGTAATCCCATCAAAGACATCGGCAGTTCCTTGTACCGAATCCACAATATTTGCAACCTCTACAGATAAAGATTTTAAAGTATTCGCATCGGCTCCAAAGATCTTTACTTCAATTGGCTGTGCTGAGCTCATAAGGTCGCCCAGCATATCTCCTATTACCTGTCCAAAATCAATTTGTAATGCAGGCTGCGAAGATTCAATTTTTGCACGCAAATCATTGATTACATCGTCAGTAGTGCGGTTTCTTTTTTTCTTCAATTGGATAAGGTAATCTCCGTAATTGGGTTCAGTAATAAAAAATCCCATTTGTGTACCGGTCCTGCGGGAATAAGATTCCACATCTGATTCTGCAACAATAATTTTTTCTACCTGTTGTAATATGCGGTCTGTTTCATCCAGTGAAGTGCCGGGTGGTGATTTATAATCGAGCACAATACTTCCTTCATCCATCTCCGGTAGAAATCCTGTTTCTAAACGCGGGAAAATTAACACGATAGAGCCAATTAAAATGATAATGAAAATAAAACTGATCCATGGCCTGTGTATAAAAAATGAAACCCAGTTTTGCTTTTTCACAACGTGGGAATTTTCTAAGATGCTGTGTTGCTTTTTCTTGTTTTTCTTAGTTCGTGTAAGCCATAAATAAATGACTGGTAAGCAAATCCAGGTTACAAAAAAAGAACAGGTCAATGTAATGATCATAGTATCAGTCATTACTTTGAAATATGCACCGGCAACGCCACTCATCAAAACAAATGGCACAAATATCACGATGGTGCTTAAGGATGAGCCCAGCATTGCCGGGAATAAGAATGCAATTGCATCGTGTATAAGCCCATGCGCATTTTCACCAGGCCTTTCTTCATGTGCCCGGTGAATTTGTTCTACCACTACGATCGCATCATCAATGATAAGGCCAATAGAAGCTGCGATGGCGCCGAGCGTCATAATGTTTAATGTATATCCAATGGCTTCAAGTGCAATTGCTGTAAGGCCGAGTGTTACCGGAATAGTGATGAGAATAGTTGCACTTGCTTTTAATGAACGAAGAAATAGCATAGCAACGATAAGCGCCAACAATAAACCTATCCATAAACTATCACTGACACTGCGTACTGAATCCTGTACAAAATCTGCCTGGTTATAATATGGTTCAATCGTTACATCTTTTGGTAGGATCTTTTTTAAAGCATCCATTTTTAATGCAATATTTTTTGAAAGATCAACCAGGTTAGCAGCTGGCTGTTTTATTACAGCAATTAAAACGCCTTCCCTTCCATTGGCGTTTATTTTTGTGTATTCAATACCTTCATTTAAAGAAACGCTGCCAATATCTTTTACCTGGATCAAACGCTGGCCTGCATTGCTGATCATAAGATTTTGAATATCTGCAATTGATTGCACCATTGCATCCGTAATGGTTAAATACAAAAGATGGTAATCGTTTAAATATCCATTGGATTGTATAAAATTGGATTGTTGCAGGGCAGCACTTACTGTCGCCGGTGTGATATGGAATGCATTCATTTTTTCCTGGTCCAGCGTGATCCAGTACTCTTTTGATTTCCCACCGATTACGCGCACTTCGCTCACGCCATCTGCCTGTGATAAAAAAGGCCGAATGGTATAAAGTGCGAGTTGTTTTAACTCTACTGGTGATTTTGAATGACTTTCCAATGCATATCCCATTACCGGTAAAATGGAGGGATTCATTTTTTCGATGGTAATATTTGTTCCGGCAGGGAGGTCATTTTTTACTTGATTGATCCTGGATGAAATCAATAACTGGCTTTTATCTATATCGGCATCCCAGTTTACAAATGCAGAAATTTCACAACTTCCCCTGCTTGTTGTACTGCGTAAATGTTCCAGGCCCGGGATCTGTTTGATGGCATTCTCTAATGGTTTTGTAACCGTAACCATCATATTATCAACAGGCTGCAAACCCGCATCAGCTATAATCTTTATTTTGGGAAATGTGATCTCCGGGAACAGGGCCGTTTGCATTTTAGAATAAGAAAAAATGCCCCCTGCAATTACCAGGAATATGATTACACTAACAGGATTTTTATATTTTGTAAAAAAATTTTTCAATGAATATTGTATACAGATTAAGGTTTTAATACAACAACTTTTGAACTATCTTCTAGTCCATAATTTCCCGTGATGATAATCCTATCAGTTGGTGAAAATTGTGGTGAAATAATTTCTATCAACCCATTAGATTCCAACCCTTTTTTAATGGGAATTTTTATTGCCAGTGAACTATCAATTAATTTCATCACCCAAAATTCATTTTGCATTTCATTGGATACCACTGCCTCTTTTGGTAATACCGGAACCAGCTTTTGATTATTTTTTAATACAACTACTTTTCCTACAAGATTTTCCGGAATCGGATGTGTAGGAGAAACCTGCAGGATTACTTTTTGTATTTGCGAGGATGGATCAATAGTATGCATATCTCCACTTATATATCCATTCAATTTTTCATTGTCGGGTAAAATAATTTGCAAGCTTTTTTTATTTACAATAAATGGCCTCAGCTCATAAGGAAGGTCCAGTAGAAAAACAAAACTGTGTGTATCCGTGATCACCGCAAGCTGATCGCCATCCTGCACATAATCTCCTGCCTGGTGATCCATCTCGGATACGAAACCCGTTTTATTGGAATGAATAGAATTCATACCTGAAAACCGAAAACTGGAATCCAATTGATTAATAGTATTTCCCAGGCTCACTGCTTCTTTTGTTTTAATCGTGAAAAGTGTTTGTCCGCGTTGTACATTTCCATTCAACATCAAATTGGCATTTTGTATATAACCTGTTGCATTGGCGCGCACAACCCATTTTTGTAAATAGGTTGCAGTAGCATTTAAAACAACGGAGTCGGCCAAAACCGTATCCCTGATTGAAGTTACGGTAACCGGCGTTATCGTATTAGCAGGTTCTTCAGTGTTTGCGCTCTTGTCATCACTGTTGCAGGAATTAAAAAACAGCAGCAAAGAAAATAAAAAAGCGATCAAGTAATATTTTTTTTGTGCACGCATAACATTTTATTTTACCCAATAATTAATTTGGTTGATGACCTGCAAACGTGCAATTTTATTTTGAGTAAGCAGGCTTTGTGCCGAAAGATGATTTTGCAAAGCAAGTATAAAATCTGCAATGGTCAATTCACCTGCCTGTAATAATTTTTCATCTGCCTGCACCAGCGTTTCTGAGTAATTCAATTGATTATTGATTTGCGCGATCAGGCTTTCGGTATCGTGTAATTGTTTTTGCAAACCGGCAATTTGTTGTGTATATTGCTTGTTATAAAAATCGCGATTTTTAATTCGTTGTTTATCTGCTATATCAATTTTTTCATACGCAAGCTTTTTTTGACCACCATCCGATAAAGGGATTTCCAGGCTGATACCGGCACTGATACCAAAATTTTTATACGCACTATATGCGAATGTAGAATTAAATCCTGCATCTCCATAAACGGATATTTTAGGTGCGTAGGATGCATCCACTAATGTCTTTGTATTTTTTAATAAAAGACTGTCCAGTGTATATTGCTGTAAAAATACTGAATCTAAAAAACCATCGTTTGAAAATGGCAGTGATGTCGGCTCTATTAATTCTACAAAATCAGTATCCGCTATTCCGGCAATATATCTCAACAGAGAAAGATCATTTGAATATTGAATACTGTCCTGGCTTAGTTGTAATTGTTGCTGTTGCAAGGTCACCAGGAATGTGAGGTATTCCGTTTGTTTATACACATTTTTTTGTGTGAGGGCGCGTAAGATTTTTTCTTCATTATTGAGCAGGTCCAATATTTTTTTTACCTCAACTAATTGTTGCAAGCTTCCATAAGCATTAATGAATTGGGCGCTAACAGTACGTTTCAGGTCCTGCTCCGTTATTTTGTATATAATATTTAAAGAATCATTTTGCAGCTTGAAATTGTCCATTTTCGCGGCCAGTGTTTTTCGCGGAATCAACTCTTTACTTACGCCAACCAGTGTAGCAAAATTTCCTACGTTTGTAATAGCTGCATCATAACCAATACCGGCGATGACTGGCGCATAACTATTGATGCTGGTTAATTTTACCTGCGGCTTTAATGATGCCAATAACAACAAACTATCTATTGAATTTAATTGCTGCTGACTTTGCAGTCCGGATAAAAGTGGGCTGTTCGTTTTCGCCTGATCAATAAAATAAGAAAGTGTATTTTGTTGCGCAAATGTTTTCACAGAGAAAACCAGCATGGAAATAAATACGATGGGCCATTTCATGAAAAATATATTTTACGCAACACGGCAAATTAATATTTAATTACTGATCCATTTTTTTTAAATATAAAACAGTTGGTAAGCAAACAAAGAAAAGCGGCAATTGCCGCTTTTCTATTTCCACTTTTATAACTTTAATCTTCATCCTTTTCTTCTCTCAAAAAGTTGCCATTTGCATCAAATAAAACATCTATACCTTTCACTTCTGCTTCATACATCATTATACCATCGGCCTTTGTAATCTTTGCCGCTTCTTTTACTTTTTCACCTGCATAATGTTCCTTAATGTAATTCATAACAGAAGCAGGCAGCTCAGAAACTTTTATATCCATTTCTGTTTCCTGCAGGTTTCCGTTTACATCATATAACTCAGACATATCATGCTTATCCATTTTAAAACTGGCTTCATAATTTGTATTTTCTTTATCCCATTTTGCAGACATACCAGGATGCTTTTGTTCGAAAGCTGATTTTACTTTTGCCGGGAGTTGTGAGGCATCCATTTTTTGCGCACAAGCAGTTAAACTGATAATTGCAGTCATTAATGACAATACACTGATCTTTTTCATACTATAATTTTTAATGAAAGGCAAAGGAAGAAATCAATTCTGTGCAGAATCTGAACTCACGAAAGATATTGTAATGCAATGCATCATATTATGAAAACTATAGGTAACAGGTAATTGAGCAAAAACACATATTTGTTTTACTATCGCCAGGCCAAGACCCATTCCGGGTGAATTATTTTCTTTATAAAAGCGGTTAAAAATTTCAATACCATTCAATGATGTATGCCCGCTATTGCCAATGACCAATTCATGTTCATTTAAAAGTATTTCAATGTTACCATCTTTATCGGTATGTCTTACAGCATTACTCAATAAATTATTCAGGAGAATATCAATCAATTGTTTATTAAATGTGGTGTTTTTTTTTGTCACCTGAAACTTTAAAGAAATATTTTTACTTTGAAAAAGTTCATGAAACTGGTTACATTTTTCTTTTACCAATTCATCCAGGTGAATATATTCATTGGCAATAAATTGACCATTCTCAATTCTTGTGAGTAATAATAATGACTGCATTAAATGCTGCAATTTTCCAAGTGCCTGGTAAATATCATTCAGCTGATTAAGTTGATCAGCTTTCAAATTTACATCCTGTATCAAATTATCCATTTTCGAGCGGATCACTGCCAGCGGGGTTTGCATTTCATGGGATGCATTTTCTGTAAACATTTTTAAAGAAATATATTCCTGCTTTACCTGGTTCGCCATACTGTTTACAGCTTCATTTAATTGGGCAAATTCAGTGACCTGGTTGCTTTGCAAATGCAGTGTTGTCTTTCCGGAAAGACTGAATTTTTTTAATTCATCCAGCGTTTTATAAAAAGGGTTCCATAATTTTTTCAACAAATAACGGTTGATAAAAAATAGAATTCCCAGCAACACGATTAGCATTGCAATCGTGATCAACACGATATACTGAATCAAGTCTTCCGTTTCTGCCTGTGGCTCGCGAACCGTTGCTACATAAAGGTTTTCCTGTATGTGCAGCGGAAATTCAATTTGCCGGAACATTACGGCTTCTTGTTCACTTGAATCAAAAACAGGAATTGTGGAAACGTGTACCCCTGCAATATTTTTTTGCACTTTTGTAAAAAATGTTTGTTGCACATTATTGTTGACAGGCAATGGCAGCGCCTCATTTTTTTTCACAAAATCCATAACTTCCTGCATTTCTGTTGAAAGGTCTTCATCCAGTTGAGCAATAAGAATTTGCCGGACTATTATATAATAGCAAATAGCACTTACCAGTAAAATGATACTTGTTACTATTAAATTAACCTGCCTGTATTTAGTAAATAATTTCATGTTTTTGTAAAACGGTAACCCATACCATAAACCGATTTAATATAATCACCGCAACCAGCATCAGCCAGTTTTTTGCGCAGGTTTTTTATATGCGTGTAAATAAAATCAAAATTATTGGTCATATCCATTTCATCTCCCCAAAGGTGCGTGGCTATTGCATCTTTTGAAATCACTCTTCCTTTATTAATGAGAAAATATAATAACAACTGATACTCCTTTTTCGTGAGGTCCATTTCTTTTTTATGTATGGAAACTGTTTGCAACAAAGTATTCAGTTCAATTTCAAAAAATACAATTTGATTATTTCCTTTAAAATTTTTCCGGCGGATAATGGCAGCAATACGGGCGCTGAGCTCGGGTAAATGGAAAGGTTTCCCCAAATAATCATCAGCACCAAATTGCAGTCCTGCGACACGATCGTCCAGGGAATTTTTTGCTGAAATAATCAACACACAATCTTCCTTTTTATCTGCTTTTAAATCGTGAAGTATCGTTAGACCATTTCCATCCGGCAGGCCGATATCAAGCAGGATACAATCATATTCGAAGCGTTCAGTTTTTTCGCGTGCTTCCTGCAAAGTGAATGCGATTTCACAAATATAATTTTCACCCGAAAGATATGTTGCCATACTTTCAGCCAATTGCTTTTCATCTTCTATGATCAATATTTTCAATGAAAATTATTTTCGCAAAACAATGATTCAATTCTGTTTTAAACCTGAAGAAATTTTTTAAGAAATATTAAGATGTTAATAATGCTTTCACAGAATACATCATGGGAATTTTATTTTCAATGCCTTTGATCCGCCAAAAACCATCTTCTCCTTTTACTGTTTTATTAAAACAATTATGCACGCTGTAATTGAATTCATTGAAATGCAAAATGTTTAAATGCTTTTTTATTAATGCATTCAGCACTTCTGAAATGCTATGGTTCCAGCTAAAATTTTTATACGAGATCGGTGCATTCCTGTCTGTATATGTGCCTGTGACGTCTTCTTCAATAATCTCCTGGTTGTGGTAAAAATATTTAATATATTCAAAATCTTCATCCATCATCCAAACGACTGGATGAAATTCTGCCAGATAAAATATACCGCCAGGTTTTAAAAGGAATGAAATTACTTCCGCCCATTTATCCAGGTCGGGCAGCCAGCCGATCACGCCATAAGAAGTGAATACAATATCGAAAGTACCGGCGAGTTCTTTATGTTGGAGCAAGTCATACACATTGCTGCAAATAAATGTAGCTGGAATATTCAATTCATCTTTAAGGTTATTGGCAATATCAATGGCGTCATTGGAAAAATCCACGCCGGTCACTTCAGCGCCTTCCCGCGCCCAGCTTAAAGTGTCCATTCCAAAATGGCATTGCAAATGAATCAATTTTTTCCCCTGTACATTTCCCAGTTCGGATAATTCAAGTTTATTCAAAGCAGTTTTCCCGGCTTTAAAATCTTTCATGGCATAAAAATCTGAATCTTTATGCACGCCGGCTCTTTTATTCCAGGCATCGAGGTTTGCTTCAAAATATTTTTCATTCATCATTGTACAAAAATGCATAAAAAACAGGAACCATTTGCAGGTTTATTAATATTTTGAGATGTTGATTAAACCATGAATGTCAGGAATGCTGAAGTTTCCAGGAAAAATATTTCTACTGTTTCAACAACAAAACAGAATGGGTTAAATTGTTGTTTTGAATAATAAGATAATAATAGCCATTTCTCAAATCTGCAATATTCCACGAAAAAGAATCATTCGTTGTGGTTGTTTTCTTTAAAACATTTCCCATTCTGTCTGTTATGATTAATTCCGTGAGCATATTTTTATGAAGTCCGGTTACCTGAACCAATGTGGTAGCAGGATTTGGAAAGACTTTTATGGGGTCTGTTTTTACAGGTGGTTTTGCTGATGCAATAATTCCAGGATTGTCACCCAGGTATCTTGTAATAACCGGAACATAGGTTCTACTATATAATTTATCAGCGTAACCTGCTGCAATTATTTTTCCATCCGGCTGTACTAAAACCTTCTGGGCTCTTGCTTGATCCTTATTAGAAAAAAATGTTGTGATTTTCCCGGTTTGGTTAAAACTGCTATCCAGCAAACCTGATTGGTTAATTCGTGCAAGTACATAATATTCATGTTGTTCATTCCATATATCATCACTATACCCTGCTGCAACTATTTTTCCATCCGGTTG
>JBBRSI010000022.1:0-35000 GCA_038245585.1 Chitinophagales bacterium | reverse complement strand
GTGGCGCTATTGTAACAGATTTTGATCCATTGTTGCAACAACGTTCATTTTCTAAACTTTCTGCAAAACAAGCAGTAGATGCTGCAGTAACTTTTGTGCATGCAGAGAAATACATGTGGCAGGATCCAAACATGGAAAAACGAATCAAAGAAGAAACCGGCAATTCAAATGCTTCCTATAAGCCTGTTGCTACGCAAGTTTGGTATAACCCGGGTGAAATTTTAAGCCCGAGGGAAATGCGGCTCGCATATAAAGTAGATGTTTATGCTATGCAGCCAATGAGCCGTGCTTATTATTTTGTAGATGCACAATCAGGTAAAATATTAGGCCAAAAAGATGAAATTTTCACATCGGACGCGACAGGTACCGGCAATACATTATATAGCGGCTCACAAACTATCCATAGTGATTTATATAGTGGCAGTTACCGTTTAAGGGATCTTACCCGCGGCAATGGTGTCATCACTAAAAAAGGCGATGTTAGTGGTAATCCTGATTATACAAATGCTTCTGCCACGTGGAACCTGAGCGGCAAAGACCGTAATGCCATGGATGCACATTGGGGTGTAGAAATGACGTATGATTATTATAAAGTAAATTTTAATCGCAATAGTGTTGATAACAGTGGGTTTGCACTAACTAGCTATGTCAATCAAAGTGGAACTACAGATAACGCATACTGGGATGGAAGTTCAATGCATTATGGCACACGTAGCGGCAGCACAAATGGCGTAACCGGTATTGATGTAACGGGCCATGAATTGACACATGGCGTAACACAATATACTTGTGGATTAAATTATAGCTATGAATCAGGTGCAATGAATGAAAGCATGAGTGATATTATGGGTAAATCAGTTCAATTTTGGGCAAAACCAAGTGATGTAAACTGGTTGTTGAGCAATGACATGAGCTGGATCATCCGAGATATGAGCAATCCTAATGCACAAGGCCAACCAGATACATATAAAGGAACTTATTGGTATACCGGTAGTGGAGATAACGGAGGTGTACACTACAATAGTGGCGTAGGTAACTTCATGTTTTATTTACTCGTAACAGGTGGAAGTGGCACAAATGATAAAGGGAATTCTTATAGCGTATCTGGCATCGGTCTTGCAGAGGCTGACCAGATTATTTACCGTTCTCAAACAGTTTATCTTACTTCTACTTCTCAATATGCAGACTGGAGAACAGCTTGCATAAATTCTGCAACAGATCTTTATGGTGCAGCTTCAAATGAAGTTACACAGGTTGAAAATGCCTGGTATGCAGTTGGTATTGGAACTGCAGGAGGCGGTGGAGGTACTTGTAATATTCCTTCAGGTTTGGCTTCTTCTGCTTTGACATCTTCAACAGCTACTTTATCATGGAGTAATACCGGAGCAGTAAGCTATAACCTTCAATGGAAAGCAGCATCCTCTGGTTCATGGACAACAGTAAGCGGCATTTCCGGAACATCTTACAACTTATCCGGTTTGGCTACATGTACAAACTATCAATTCCAGGTACAGAGCGTTTGCAGCGGCAGCAGCAGTGCTTATAGTAGTGCGGCAACATTCCAAACTACAGGTTGTACCGGTGGTTCATATTGTACAAGTAGAGGTACAACTACTTATGAATATATAAATAAAGTTATTCTTGGCTCAATTTCTAACTTAAGTGGTGATAATGGTGGATATGCAGATTTTACTGCAAAATCAACGAATATTATTGCAAGCCATACGTATAGCTTCAAAGGTAAAGCAGGTTTCCATGGAACTTCTTACACAGAATACTGGACTGTTTACATTGACTATAACCATGATGGTGATTTCAATGATGCCAATGAAACAGTTGCGAACTTTACAACAACTTCAACAGCTATTGTGACTAAGACTTTTACAGTACCATCCGGAGTTAGCAATGGTGCTACACGTATGCGTGTACAAATGCATTATGGTTCATATAGCTCAGATCCTTGTGCAACATTGGATTATGGAGACGTAGAAGATTATACAGTAAATATCAGTGGTGGATCATTCAGTGGATTCTCTTCTCCAAAAGAGGAAACTACAAATTCCATCCAGATTAGTCCGAATCCTGTAACGGGTACTTCTGCAAACCTGGTGTACAAAATTGTAAAAGATGGTAATATCCAGGTGAAAGTGCTTGATATGAATGGCCAGGTGCTGCAAAACATTGATCTCGGACGTCAATTTGCAGGTAGCCATAACTATACGCTGAATAGCCTGAACAAACTTGCTTCCGGAACATATATGATTGTGATGGAACAGGACAACCAGGTTGTTAATCGCACAAGGTTTGTTGTAACTCACTAAGTATAAAAATTTTCAGACTTATAAAATCTGCTCTTTTTCAAGAGCAGATTTTTTTTATTTAAAAATTGGTATTATACTGAAAATTGGTTGGTGATTTTATGGGAGGAAATAATTAAACTTTAAAAATTGTTGTATTGTTTTTGTAAACAATTTTAAGGTTGTAAAATACAAATAGTCTAAAACTAATTTATAGTTTTAATTTTCTAATTAGTGGATGTAAATTAAATATCGGCAGCTAAATTTTTTTGCAATCCATTTTGCAAAAACGGCCATACAGTTTTTCATATTGTGGAACTATTTTTGAAATATCAAAGCGTTGAGCCTGCTTAAATGAATTTTCCTGGAACTGTTTTAATTTTTCCTCATTTTCTAATAGTTCCAAAGCAAATGTGCTCATTGCTTTAATATCGCCGACTGGTGCGCAGAAACCTGTTTGTCCATGGATATTAATTTCAGGCAAACCGCCTGCATTGGTGCTGATAACCGGAGTGTGCGCTGCCATTGCTTCCAGGGCGGCTAATCCGAAGCTTTCATATTCTGAAGTCAATAAAAATAAATCTGATATAAGCAAGATCTCTTCAATTTGTTCTTGCTTCCCTAAAAAGCGTACATCATCATGTACACCCAATTCCTTAGTCATTTCTTCTATCATTGGCCTTTCAGGTCCATCCCCGATCATGAGCAATTTTGAAGGAATTTTTTCATTCACTTTAGCAAAAACATGCATCACGTCTTTAACTCTCTTTACTTTCCGGAAATTAGAAGCATGTGCCAGTATCTTCTCTCCATTAGGCGCAATCACCTTGCGAAAAGCATCTATTGGTTTTTTATTGAAGCGGGAAACATCCACGAAGTTGTAAATGACTTCAATGTCTTTTGTGATCTTGAAAGATTTATATGTTTCTTCTTTTAAGTTTTTTGAAACTGCAGTGATTGCATCACTTTCATTGATAGAAAAAGTAACAACAGGTTCATAGGTTTTATCTTTTCCGACGAGCGTGATATCTGTACCGTGCAGCGTGGTTATAAAAGGAATTTTGACACCATTTTTCTCCACGATTTTTTTGGCCATATATGCAGCCGAAGCGTGTGGAATTGCATAATGCACGTGCAACAAATCCAATCCATGATTATTGATCACATCTACCATTGTGCTTGCCAGCGCTACCTCATAAGGAGGGTAATCAAATAAGGGATAAGTAGGCACACGCACTTCATGGTAATAAATATTCGCATTGAAAATATTTAAGCGCACAGGTTGCTGGTAAGTAATAAAATGTACACTATGCCCTTTATCAGCAAGTGCCTTTCCCAGTTCTGTGGCGAGTACACCACTTCCACCAAATGTAGGGTAACAAACTATTCCTATCCGCATAACTTAATTTTAAACAAAGAAACAATCATTTTAGTAAAACAGCTAAACCATTCATCATCTTTGTATGAAAATAACTGTTTTTGTTTTTTAACTTTACAAGTCAGGTATACTATCAATTAAACAAAATTTTCTAATCATTTTATTTTTTTATGAAAAAATATCTCCTGGCTTTATTGGCTTTTCCGGCGCTTTCATATGCTCAGCCTATGTTTCAGCAAGGCATGAACGATTCTGCTTTTCTAAAAATGATTTCTGATAATATTTTAAAAAGTAAATCAGCCGATAAGAATTTATATAATCTCACTAAGAATATTGGCGGCCGTCTCGCCGGCTCACCACAGATGCTTCTGGCAGAAAAATGGGGTGCGGAAGCTATGAAAAATGCCGGTGCTGATAAGGTGATTTTGCAGGAATGTAAAGTGCCGCATTGGGTTCGCGGAAATGGTGATATGGCTTCAGTAACTTATAAGGAAAATGGGAAAAGCAGTACCATGCAACTCAGTATGCTGTCTATTGGAAACTCAATGGGAACAGGGCCTTCCGGTATTGTTGCGCCTTTGATTCAAATAAATTCATTCGAAGAACTGGAACTAAGAAAAGATGAAATAAAAGGGAAAATTGTATTTTATAATTGTCCTTTCCAGGATGAATTTATTCAAACATTTATGGCTTATGGCACGAATGTAAAATATCGAACACAAGGTGCCAGTCGTGCAGCAAAGTATGGCGCACTCGCAGTGTTAGTGCGATCAATGACAAACTCCACGGATAATAATGCACATACGGGAACATTAGTTTATACTGATAGTTTTCCAAAAATTTCTGCAGCCTGTATTGGTTTATGGGATGTAGCGAAATTGGATTCACTTTTTGCCAAAGGTATTTCCCTGCAGGCTAAACTACTTACACATGCAAAGATGTTGCCCGATGAAATAGGTCATAATGTTATTGGTGTTTTACAAGGAACAGAATTTCCAAATGAAGTTATTACTGTTGGGGGTCATCTGGATAGCTGGGATGTTAATGAAGGCGCACAGGATGACGGCGCAGGTGTGGTTCAAACCATAGAAATACTTCGGGCATTTAAAGCACTGGGCTTTCAACCAAAACATACAATACAGTTTGTATTATTTGCCAATGAAGAGAATGGTGGCAGAGGCGGGGAAAAATATGCGGAAGAACCACTGCGGGAAAATGAGCAGCATATTTTTGCTATGGAAAGTGATGCCGGTGGATTTACGCCACGCGGATTTGGATTTTCTGTTAATGAAGAAGCCTGGGGGAAAATCATTACATGGAAACATTTATTTGAACCTTATGGCGCAGATCACTTTTCGAGATATGGCGGTGGATCCGATATAGAACCATTAGGAGAAAAATATAGAACACCTATGTCAAGCCTTTCTCCTGATAGTCAGCGTTATTTTGATTTACATCATGCGGCTGGTGATGTGTTTGAAAATGTAAATATGCGGGAGTTAAAATTAGGCACTATCAATATTGCCGGATTATTATATCTTGTAGATAAATACGGGCTATAAATGAAAAAAAAGAAAATTTTCCGCATCATTGTTTTTTCACTCATCATATTCTTTGGATTGTTTTTCTATTTCAGGTTTTACTGGGTTTTTGGTTCTGGAACAAAAGCCGGCGTGCTGAATTATTTTATGAAAAAAGGTTATGTATTTAAAACCTATGAAGGAAAAGTTATACAAAGTGGTTTTAAAGTAAATATACAAAGTAATGAATTTGAATTTAGCGTGGTGAATGAAAACGTAGCTAAAACTTTATTGGATAATGCAGGCCGCGAAGTGGAATTGCATTACAAGGAATATTTTGGCGCATTGCCCTGGCGCGGGATGCAAAAATATGTTGTTGATAGTGTGTATGAAGTGCGCAATTCACAATATCCTTCAGTGCTTAGTCCGAAATAAATGATCTGTTCATTGCGCTTGAAATAAAAAAATCGCGGGAATTTTCTGAAATACAGGAATGTTTTTTTTCCAGTCTCTTATTCTTTTTGTTTGAATAGATTCGTTTTCACCTGATATATCATAGCCAATACACAAAAGCGTTTCAGGCTGACAAGAAGAAAGCAGATCTGCTAAAAGTGCATTATTACGATAAGGTGTTTCTATAAATATCTTCGTACATTTTTCAGCTTGAGAATTCGTTTCAAACTCTTTGATTTTTTTTCTACGTTCAGCCGGATCGATTGGCAAGTATCCGCAAAATTGAAAATTTTGTCCATTTAATCCACTTGCCATCAGGGCTAATAATATTGAGCTTGGCCCTACAAGCGGAATGACTTTTGCATTATAAAAATGTGCAATAGCAACAAGTTCCTGTCCGGGATCTGCAATTCCAGGACAACCTGCTTCACTAATAATACCAATTGTTTCACCATTTAAAATATGTTTTCGAAATGCTACTTTTATATGTTCATCCATGTGGTGCACTGCATACCAGGTGTAATCATCAATGACCATTTCTTTCCAGAGTTTTTTAAAAAAACGCCGCGTGGTTTTTTCCTGTTCGGTAAAAAATACGGTGCATTCTTTTAAAGTGTCTGTTATATAAACGGGTATTGTTTCCAATGCTTTTTCACCATTGCTGATAATTGTAGGAATTAAATAAACGGTTGCTTTTTTTTGAGATTCCATAAAAAATTTATTTATTTTCTTTCTCAGGTTGCATACTCAGCGTAGCTGCGATCACTGCGTAAGCTGGAGCCACTATCGACCCAAGTATAGGAATAAATTGCATACCATAAAAAACCAGGCCATTACCTATGGCAAGTCCTTTATGGTTGCCAATATAAAATATACTTTTTGACGCGCTCCATTTCTTTCTTTCACAACTATAGTCTAGCATACTGAAACCATAATAATAACACTCCACAATTAGTGCGAGCAAAATTGTAAAAATTCCGGCAACCGGAATTAATGATAAAAGAAAAATGGTAACCAGGTAAACAGTTTGCCAGAGTGTATTTCTGAGGGCAATAGAAACGCCCCGGAAAATATCTTTTAACCATTTTGTCTTATTGAATGATTCCACTTTTCCATTCAGGATCTGGTGTGTTTTTTCACTCAGGTATGAAAAAACAGGCGAACCTACAATCAGCCAGATATATTTAAATAAAGAAAAATAAAAAAGCATTTGAATGATCCAGAGAACAATCCCTGAAAGCGTTACAAGGAAACCTACTGCCCCGCTGCGTGTTGCATGCAACCAATTTCCCAGTCCGGAAACAGACATGATCCAGTCAATAAATGCATTGGCTGTTTTCCCAAAAAAGTACATGGAAATTATAAAGAGGATACAATATACAATACCGGGCACAAGTACCCATTTCCACAATTTATTTTTTTGTATAAATCGGTGTGCGCGTGCATAACTTTGTATTGCAATGACAATTTCCTTAAACAACCCGTTTTAATTTATTCTTTTATAAAATCAGCCAATAAAGTTCGCCATTTTTATGACAGGAAAAATATTACCGGTTTCATTTTTTACAAGGTCCGATGTTGCAATAATAGCTAAAGAATTATTGGGAAAATGCCTCGCAACTAATTTTGATGGGAACTTAACGGTATTACGCATTGTAGAATCCGAAGCTTATAATGGGGCTGTTGATAAAGCTTCACATGCATACAACAACCGGAAAACAAATCGCACCAAAGTAATGTTTGAAAAAGGTGGTGTTGCATATGTATACTTATGTTATGGAATGCATCAGATGTTTAACATAGTTACCAATTTGGAAAATATGCCACATGCAATTTTAATTCGTGGAGGTGAACCTTTTTCAGGAATTGATATAATGGCATTTCGTACAGGGAAAAAAATAACGGACCCTACCTTGAGCAGAGGTCCTGGAAATGTGTGCAAAGCATTGGGCATTCACACAGGACATAGTGGCTTTGCATTGAATAGCAAAGAACTTTTTATATACGATGATGGGTTTAAAATAAAAGATAATGTTATTGGAATTTCTCCCCGCATAGGCGTTGATTATTCAGGTGAAGATGCATTACTTCCTTACCGTTTTTATTTAAAAGGGAATCCGTATGTAAGCGGAAAATGGAGGAAGTAACTGAAGAAATTTAAAGTTCTTTGATCTTTATATTTTTAAACCAGGCCTGGCTTCCATGATTTTGAAAAGTAATATAGCCTTTAACAGATTTTCCATAAGCGTTATCATCTTTCCATTTTCCGGCGGATTTTCTTTTATACCAGTCGGTGCTGTACAACTCGTAATCAACTACTTTTTCCCCATTTAACCAGTGTTCCACATGATTGCCATTTTTAATTATGCGCGCGTGATTCCACTCTCCCGCAGGATTTGGCTTAGCATCTCCCGCGGGGTTCATTGCATAATTAGCAGCAGTATGTTGCCAGTCATGTAATTTTTCAGGAAAATTAATATCATCTATGATTTGATATTCAGGGCCAGTTAAAAATGAGTAAGCACTGTCTTCATTTACTAGATATAAAATTCCGCTGTTTCCACCGGGTGAAATTTTATAATCAACACTAAAATCAAAATTTTGATACTGAGTTTTTGTCACCAGGTCCGCGGTTACAGCACCATAATTTTCATTGCTGCCTTTACAATGCAATGAACCATTTTCTACAGACCAGGATGCATCAGGTAAATTTTGATAAGTGCGCCATCCATTCAGTGTGTTTCCATCAAATAATA
Organism: Chitinophagales bacterium; assembly: GCA_038245585.1. Lineage (GTDB taxonomy): Bacteria > Bacteroidota > Bacteroidia > Chitinophagales > Chitinophagaceae > JAFDXJ01. The sequence goes on along the minus strand of JBBRSI010000022.1, from coordinate 26,596 downwards.
ATTTGTAACCAGCATCCATTTCTTTTTTTGAAAGTATATTATCCGCAGACATTTTTGAGCTTGCGCAGGAAATGGTGAACATACAAATAAACAGGAATGCTGCAACAATATTTTTATTCATAATAATTTATTTATCAGTATTAATTTGTAGATTTTCAGGATCCCATTTCATTATTTTATTTTGGAAATAACTGTCGTTGCATAGCAGTGCGGGCGCTGCTGCACGATAACCAAATAACGCATTTTCTGCCACAGTTCCATTTGTTCGAATTGCATTTATCCAATTATAATGATGATCAAAATGAGCGCCTTTATAACCTTCTTCCGCGGTATAAACCATTTCTCCCGGTGATATAATAGATTTGCGGTCATACGTATAAATTTTACTGCTGTCTGCATTTGTAATTTTATTCAACGGATCATTTGAATCCACTTCGTTTTTATTTTTATAGACGGTCACTTTATCCCATTCTACCGTCATAGAACCTTCACTGCCCACCATGCGGAGGTAATTGGTACCACCAGTTCCGTCAACAAAATTTACCCTTAAAGAAAGATTGAATGCAGGGTGAATTTTGGTTTCCGGGTAATCAAACATGCCCAGCATAATATCCGGAACCTCCCGGCCGTCTTTCCAATAACGCAGGCCGCCAGTTGCCATAATTTTATTTGGTCCCATAGAACCGGTTACAAAATGAAGGCTTGAAAATAAATGCACAAATAAATCACCGGAAACGCCCGTTCCATAATCCCTGTAATTTCGCCAGCGAAAGAATCTTGTTTTATCAAACGGCCGTTTAATTGTATTGGCTACATACCTGTCCCAATCGACAGTTTCGGGAGAGGCGTCTGCAGGTATTGGATACTGCCATGCGCCCACGGGAGACATGCGCGCCCAAAAACCTTCGGCATAATTTAACTGGCCAATAGCACCATCTTTTAATAACTGTTTTGCCTTTTCATTTCCCAGGGAACTCATGCCCTGGCTGCCGACCTGGAAAATAACTTTATTTTTATTTTGTGCCTCTATGATTGCCCGGCCTTCAGTAACATCATGGATCATAGGTTTTTCACAATACACATGTTTACCTTTATTCATCGCTGCAACTGCAATATCTTTATGCCAGTGATCTGGTGTTGCAATGATCACCGCATCAACATCTTTCCGCTCAATAATTTCTTTATAATCATGCGTTGAAAACAAATCATTTCCCCATCTCTTTTTGGCATCTGCAATTCTACCATCATACAGGTCACAAACGGCTACCAGTTTAACGCCGGGAACTGTAATACAAGTTGCTGCATCTGCTGTACCCATTCCCCCACAACCAATCAATGCAATTTGCACATGATCATTTGCACTAAATCTTTGTGTTGATCTCATTACTTCAATCAATTGGTTTTTTGTTCCTTGAGCATTCACAAGAGATGGTAAAATGGAAGCGCCAATTAAACCTTTAGAAACTTTTGTAATGAAAGATCTTCTTGAATTGTTGTTAGATTTATTTGGCATAAAAAGAATTCTGTTTGTAGATAAAATACCTGGATAACGGTTTGGGAAAAAGTTGAATATTAAAGGTAATGTAATTATTGAAGTAATTAAATAAACAGCAATTTTTAGAATAAGCAGGTTAAGTCAAAGGCACAATAAAAATTTTTTGCAATTGCATAAAAAAGCCGCCAATTTCTGGCGGCTTTTTTTAAATTAAAAACACAATACTATCTAACCATTAACTGAGCTTTCTTCACATCTGTTCCGTTATAAATTGTAACGGAATAAAAACCTGTAACCAGGTTACCGATATTCATTTGTAAAGAGTTCATACCTTTTTGAGTATTTACTTGTTTAGTAAGCAATACTACACCCTGAGCATTACTGATCTGAACTTTTACAGAAGATGTTTTGTCTTCATTCCATGAAATATTTGCAAAGCCTTTAGCAGGGTTTGGTGAAATGCTTACAACAGAAACCTCGTCCGCTTTTTGACCATCATTTTCAGGAGCAAAAGCTACATTACCAACATGTGCCCACCATGTTCCCCATTTGCTTGCAGGCTGCTCAGCATATTCCTGAACTGTCCAGAAACTGCCGTCTGTAGGGTCAACACTGGTTGATGTATAATCTCCCCAATAATAAGTAAGGCCGGCACTTCCACCTTCAAAATAAGATGCTTTACCTTTTTTGTAAGTTTTTGATTTACGTAAGGTACTTGCAACATCAGCTCCATTGCGGTAAGAATAAGCTGCACTTGCATATGTTGCAGAAGAAAATGCATTGTAACCCAGCAAAATGTCGTTGTTGGAATTTACAGCAATACTTGGAAAAGCATACATATTTACGTTGGCATTATCTTCAACTCTTCCCAATTGATTTACAACTCTTGTAGCAACTGTAAAATCCCAATATTGTGCTGCTGCTCTTGTAGGTGCTGCGGCTGGAAGGTAAACGGTATGACTTGTGAAAATGTGACTGTTTCTAAGTACAGCCCCAGTAAGTTTTGTATTGCCCAACCATATCTGATCGGATGTACCAAGTTGTGAGCCATAAACTGGTGTAGGACTCCATGGGCTTGCTTTCGTAACATATCCATCGTAGTTATAAGTTGGTGCTACTAAAGTACCTCCAACATGAACCACATATAAATAGCCTGAATCAGCATCAGTACCCAGGTTTGATACCAGGTAATGATTATTAATCGCTGCATCCTGGGTTTCAACCGGGCTCATAGAAAAAAAGTTTAGATCTTCTACTGAGAATACACTTGATAATGTACCGGCCGCCATTTGTGCTACTGACATCAGGTAAACTTTGGATGCGACAAAGGCAAAAGTTGCAGTGTCATATTCCATTGTAGTAAAAGTAAACCAACGAGCGCTGTAACCCATTTGAGGCGCATCATGAATACGAAGCGGGCCGAGGTCAATTGCATACAAATTCCAGCTTCCTGTTGGATCATTTGTAACGGAAGAACCAAACAATTCTACATAATCACCTGTAGATAAACTTCCCCCTAATGAGGAAATATAATAATGACCAAGGTTAGCGTCATACTCTATATGGGGGTAGCCAATAGCTACTGCACTACCTGCAAAACCATTCCAGAATGTATCAACTGGTAATGATAAAACCAGGGCGCCTGTTTTGTCAGAAATAACATATTCCTGGTTATTGGTATGCATTACATAATCAGGCCCTACAGCACCACTTGGGTCTGGTGGGTAAATTGAACCCCTACCTTCTTTGGAACCCTTAAATGCAAGAAGTGGATTTGGGCTTTTTGCAATTTTATCTGCAATGCCATTGTTTGAAAAAGAATTAGCTACAGGCAAATCCTGATTGTTTCCAACAGATTTACTTGTTGGCAATAATGGTGAGTTTACAAAAGTCCTTTTTAAGTTAGCCAATTGGTTCATTTTATTAGCTACAAACGGATTAATTTCTGTAGCCACTTCAGTGGTTGCCTGTTGGCGTAAGCTTACAGTTTTGAAATTAATACTACTCTTTGCAGTGACTTTCGAGGGTACAAACTGCTTCTGTGCCATAGTGAAGAAAGGCGAAATGATCAGACACGTAATCATTGAGCGTTTTAGTAATCTTGTTTTCATGTAATTTGGTTTTAGGAAATGAAATTATGTTATTTTTCTTTTAAAAATCGATATTAAAAAATTTTAATTTCCGTCCATACAATAATACTAGAATTCCCATTCTCAAAATTGACATTTGAAAATTATAATTAGATCATTTTGATCACAATCACTATTTTTAAAAAAATGAAACAAACATTTTTACTAATTTTTAAAATAAAAAAATGAAACGCAGCTTACAATTTATACCAATAAGTACAATCATATTGTTCATACTTATATCCTGTAATAAAAATGTAGATATAAAAACTAACCAGGATTTAGATCCGGCTATAACATTAAGGCAAGCCAGTTTCCAAATAGGCCAGCAATATGGTGGCGGAATTATTTTTTATCTTGATTCTACCGGGCAGCATGGACTTATCGCAGCCAAAGCTGATACTGAAGAACCTGCTCTATGGTCATATAAAGATTCATTGCTTGGTGTGCGATCTTCCAGAATAGGAGCTGGCAAAAGAAATACGCGCAAAACCTATAATATATTAGGCGACCAGGGTGAAGGGTCGGATTATGCCGCACTCAGGGCGTTGGAATATTTATACAAAGGTTTGCACGACTGGTACCTGCCTTCAAAAGAAGAATTGAATTTACTTTATATACAAAAAGAAGTAATTGGAGGATTTTCACCCTTCGCTTATTGGAGCTCTACGGAATATGATGAAAACCTTGCCTGGTTTCAAAATTTTTCGAATGGCCAGCAAATAAAATCTGATAAAATTACTTCTTATGGGGTGCGCCCAATCAGGAGTTTTTAGTTTTAGTTGGAAGCTTTATCCTGGTAAATAATGCAATTGGACCTTGTATAGGACTGATGGCATATAATTAGTGCCAATCGTTTGCCAAAGCATGGCAATTTTGTTTACATCTAAATTGCAAAATTCAATAGTAAACTTTTCAATAATTTTTTCTGGCATACTTGTATTTTGAGGTGTAAATACCGGCTTTTGGTGAAAAAAAGAAATAACTCTCGAAATGCAGTCCAGACTTTCTGCATAATCTGAGTCATTGAAATATGCTGTTATTAATACATATATATTAATGTGTAGCATGGGAGCAGTGAGATTATTGATTTGTGCAAAATTCCGGAGAGATAATTCTTCTTCAATATTTATAAGGGATATGACAAGTTGGTTTTTGTGCTCAGTTATTATAGGCTTTACTGATGAAACGATTGCAGGATTTTTGTCAGAAATTTTCCGGGTTGATAACTCTTCAGCAATGCATGTCAAAACTTCCCGGATCATTTTTTTGATAAAAGTATGAAAAGTATTGAACTATTTTGATTGCTTTTTGTATTCAGAAAGTAAAACCACTTATAATATATTTGATTTTAAAAGGCTGTTTTCATGCTGTTAAGCGACAATAAATCCAATAAAAAAGAAGCAAATATTATTTTTTTTAAAATAATAAATATTTTTGTTGCCCAATATACTTGAACTCCTTACCTTTGCGCTCCCAAATAAAAAATTTGGGCTTATGCTATGTCTCAGAGAATCAGAATAAAATTACAATCATACGATCATAACCTGGTTGATAAATCAGCTGAAAAGATCGTAAAAACAGTCAGAACCACCGGTGCTGTAGTTACCGGACCAAGTCCACTGCCTACACACAGGAAGATTTTTACTGTATTGCGTTCACCACACGTAAATAAAAAGAGCCGTGAACAATTCCAGTTATGTACGCATAAGAGATTATTGGATATTTATACATCTTCATCCCGCACAGTAGATGCATTAAGCAAATTGGATTTGCCTTCTGGGGTTGAAGTGGAGATTAAAGCATAATTTTTTATTCAGCTTTTTTGCTGAATGAGATTAGTTCTTATAAACAGGTATCACCTCTCAATCCCGATTTTCGGAAGAAAAGAGCTCTGATCATTTTTGAAAATACATCTTTAACCAAAACAGTTAAAGAACAACATATAAACAGGCCCTTCGAGGTTTGTTTACTGCCGGTACTTCCGATTTCTCCTAAAGAGAAAAAAAACGAAAAGGTCGGTGGCAAACAGGAGATGGATTCCGATTTATCGGAAGTCTCCATAACCAAGCGGGGCAAAAACCGCAACAACAATGAAAGCAATCATTGGAAAAAAAATAGGGATGACCAGCATCTTTACGCAGGATGGAAAACAAACAGCCTGCACGATTATAGAAGCCGGACCCTGCACAGTTACCCAGGTAAAAAGTAAAGAAACCGATGGGTACAATGCATTACAACTTGCATTTGCCGATAAAAAAGAAAAACATGCCACCCAGGCAGAAATTGGCCATTTTCAAAAATCTTCATCTACCCCAAAAAAGTTTGTAAAGGAATTCCGGGAATATTTCCAGGAAAAAAATGCGGGAGAAACTATATTGGTTGACATATTTGCAGAAGGCGAATTTGTAGATGTTGTGGGAACGACCAAAGGTAAAGGTTTCCAGGGTGTTGTAAAGCGCCATGGTTTTCATGGTGTGGGAGAAGCTTCTCATGGACAGCATGATCGTTCACGCGCACCGGGATCTATTGGTGGATCTTCTTATCCTGCAAGGGTTTTTAAAGGCATGCGTATGGCAGGCCGTATGGGAAATGACCGAGTGAAAATGAAAGGGCTGAAAGTGGTTAAAATATTTCCTGAAAAAAATTATATCCTTATTAGTGGTTCCGTTCCGGGTCATTATGGCTCTATCGTTTACATTCAGAAATAATATTAATAGATAACAATGCAATTAGACGTTTTAAATAATAAAGGAGATAAAACCGGAAGGTCAATTGATATGCCGGATGAGATTTTTGGTATTGAACCGAATGATCATGTTATTTATCTTGCCGTAAAACAATACCAGGCAGCGCAACGCCAGGGTAATCATAAGGTGAAAACCCGTGCGGAAGTAAAAGGGTCCAGCCGGAAATTACATAAGCAAAAAGGTACTGGCGGATCCCGTAAAGGAAATATCCGTAACCCCTTATATAAAGGTGGGGGTACTGTTTTTGGACCAAAGCCACATGGCTACGATATTAAACTAAATAAAAAAGTAAAAGATCTCGCTAAAATGAGTGCTCTTACTTATAAAGCAAAAGAAAATTCGATTGTTTTATTGGAAGATTTCAGTTTTGAAACACCGAAAACAAAAAGCCTTCTGGATGTGATGAAAGTTTTGAATATTGCTGATAAAAAAGTATTAATCATTCTGCCTGATTATGATGATAACCTCTACCTGAGCTGCCGGAATATTCCGAACGTGGCAAGTACGCAATTATCAGACATGAACACATATGAAATATTAAATGCTGATACATTAGTGATTATGGAAAATGCAGCAAAAATATTTATTGAAGAAGAAAATGCAGTAGCTGAGGAAGCATAAAAAACTGAAAAATTAATAAAATTCAAATTATAAGCGATGAATCCGGCAGATGTTCTCATAAAACCAATTCTTACTGAAAAGGCAAATGCCCAACAGGAAAAATTGAGTAAATATACTTTCAGGGTTAGCCCGCGTGCTAACAAACTGGAAATTAAAAAAGCGGTAGAAGAATTTTATGGTATTACAGTAATGGATGTGCATACTGTAGTTGTACCGGCTAAAACAAAATCACGTTTTACAAAAGCCGGTTACATTAAAGGCCGTAAACCTTCTTATAAAAAAGCAATGGTCACTCTCGCAAAAGGGGATACCATTGATTTATACGCAAATATTTAAATTAAAAAATAATAGCCGGCGTAGCTGAAAATTACGTCAAAAAAAGTAACATAAAATGGCACTTAAAAAATTTAAAGCAATTACAGCAGGCACCAGGTGGAGGATTGGTAATGCATATGCAGAAATTACGACCAATGAACCTGAAAAGAAATTACTTGAAAAACAGCATAGCAAAGCGGGCCGTAATTCTGATGGCCGCAGAAGCATGCGCTATAAAGGCGGTGGACACAGACACCATTACCGTATCATAGATTTCAAGCGTGATAAACAGGATATGGATGCTAAAGTATTGACAATTGAATATGATCCAAACCGTACGCCTTTTATTGCTTTAGTGGAATATACAGATGGAGAGAGAAGATATATCATTGCACCACAGGGTTTGCAGGTAGGCACGAAAATTATTTCAGGAAGTAGTGTTGCACCAGAAATTGGTAATGCACTTCCAATTAAAAATATGCCCCTAGGTACAACCATTCATAATATTGAAATGCAGCCGGGCCAGGGTGGAAAATTAGTAAGAAGTGCAGGTGGCTCAGCCCAGTTGACCAATAAAGAAGAGAAATATGGTATTATTAAAATGCCGTCCGGTGAATTGCGCAGGGTATTAATTAATTGTATGGCTACTGTGGGTATCGTTTCTAATAGTGATCATAGTCTGGAAACTGCGGGTAAAGCCGGTAGAAACAGGTGGAAAGGTGTGAGGCCGCGTGTTCGTGGTGTAGCAATGAACCCGGTAGATCATCCGATGGGTGGTGGTGAAGGAAGAGCATCCGGTGGACATCCAAGATCAAGAACGGGAAAATACGCGAAAGGTGAAAAGACAAGGACACGTGGAAAAGGAAGTGATAAAATGATAATTCAGCGCAGGGATGGTAAAAAATTATCAAAATAAAAAGCAAAGCTGTCATTTCAGCAATACTAAAAATTAAAAATAATTATGGGTCGTTCAATTAAAAAAGGTCCTTTTGTAGATGTAAAACTCGAAAAAAAAGTACTTTCTATTAATGATGGTAAAAACAAGAAATCTGTGATTAAAACATGGAGCCGGCGCTCAACCATCACACCGGATTTCGTAGGTCATACATTCGCAGTTCATAACGGTAATAAATTTATACCGGTTTATGTTACCGAATTTATGGTAAGCCACAAATTGGGTGAATTTGCACCAACAAGAAATTTCAGAAGCCATTCAGGCCAGAAAAAATAATTTTAAAAGTTGATTTTTAATACTAGTTCAACAGTATTAGAATCAATAAAATTGAAAATAAAAATGGAAGCAGTAGCAAAATTAAACAATTATCCAACTGGGCCCCGGAAGATGAGGCTTCTCGCGGATGTGATCAGGGGAATGGAAGTAGAAAAGGCATTGAGCCTCCTTGAACACCACCCACAACATAATGGCGTGCCACTTTCAAAATTACTGAAAAGTGCCATTAATAACTGGGAACAAAAAAATGAAGGTCAAAGTGCAGCTGATGCATCGCTTGTAGTAAAAACAATTTTTGTTGATGGTGGCAGAACCCTGCGCCGTATGCGTCCCGCGCCGCAAGGCCGTGGTTACCGCATCCGTAAACGTAGTAATCATGTGACATTGGTCGTAGATTCAAAATCAAATAATCAATCGAAATAATTTATAAACCGTATGGGTCAAAAAGCAAATCCAATAGGAAACAGGATCGGAATTATCAGGGGATGGGAAAGCAACTGGTACGCTAATAAGAAAAATTACCCGATTCGCCTGATCGAAGATGATAAAATCCGTACATACCTGAATGCACGGATCAGTAAAGGCGGTATAGCAAGAATTGTTATAGAGCGCACACTGGGAAAACTCATTATCACTATTCATACATCCAAGCCAGGTATCATTATTGGAAAAGGCGGTGGAGAAGTGGACCGTATTAAAGAAGAATTGAAAAACCTGACGAAAAAGGATGATGTTCAAATAAATATCCTGGAAATCAGGAGGCCTGAACTGGATGCAACAATTGTTGGAGATACAATTGCCAGGCAAATAGAAAACCGGATAAATTTTAAAAGGGCAATAAAGATGTCCATCGCTTCTACACTGCGGATGGGCGCTGAAGGTATTAAAGTGAAAGTGAGTGGCCGCCTGGGTGGTTCGGAGATAGCGAGAAGTGAAGAATTCAAACAAGGACGTATTCCATTACATACTTTCCGTATGGATATTGATTATGCAAATGTTTTTGCACAAACAGTATATGGAAAAATTGGTATTAAAGTTTGGATTTGTAAAGGTGAGGTTTTGGGTAAACGTGAACTGAATCCCAATTTTGTAGGAGGCAAAAATGAAGGAGGTGATCGCAGGGAAATGGGTAGAAGTGATAATCGTGACCGTTCAGATCGCGACCGTGGTGGCGACAGAAGAGGCGGCGGAAGTGGTGGAGATAAAAGAGGCGGCGGAGGTGGTGGTCGTGGAGGAAGAAGATAATTTCTAAATTAAACAATATTTTTCAAATCATTCGGATAAGGTAAATTTTAAAAAATGTTACAGCCAAAAAGATCAAAGCACAGAAAAATGCAAAAAGGGCGGATACGTCAAGTGGCTAAACGTGGCTCTATGATTTCATTTGGTTCTTTTGCCCTTAAAGCAATGGAACCTATATGGCTCAATAATCGCCAGATAGAAGCTGCCCGCCAGGCAATGACCCGTGCTATGAAACGGGAAGGAAATGTATGGATTCGTATTTTCCCTGATAAAGCTATTACCCGCAAACCGGCAGAAGTGCGGATGGGTAAGGGAAAAGGAAACCCGGACCATTGGGCAGCAGTCGTAGAACCAGGGCGTATTCTTTTTGAATGTGATGGTGTAACTGAAGCGACAGCGAAGGAAGCAATGGGATTAGCTGCTCAAAAATTACCCATTAAAACTAAATTTATTATAAGAAGGGATTTGCAGGCATAAGCTGCAACATCCGTATAGATAAAACAAATAATAATGGCTAAAAATAGTAAAGGATTTAATCAAAATCTTGCTGATCTTAATGAGCAAGACCTGAAAGCCAGGCTTTCAGAAGATAAGCTGAGATTAAAAAAACTGGAATTTGCGCATGCTATTTCTCCGCTGGAGAATCCTATGAGTATCCGCAATCTCAGGAAAGATATTTCTCGCATTCACACAGTAATCAGAAAAAGAGCACTTGGTATTTAAAAATAAAACAATGACGGAAAGAAATTTGCGAAAATCGAGAATCGGGGTTGTCAGCAGCAACAAAATGGATAAAACTATTACTGTTGCAGTTGAAAGAAAAGTGAAACACCCTATGTATGGAAAATTTGTGAAGAAAACCACGAAGTTCCATGCCCATGATGAAAAGGATGAATGTGCACCGGGTGACGTGGTTCGCATCATGGAAACAAGGCCAATGAGCAAAACAAAGCGTTGGAGACTGGTGGAAATTGTAGAAAAAGCAAAATAAAAATGCCGTATGCAAAAAGCTAAAACCTATTGCATGCGATAAACATAAAGATTAATCATTCAACAGGATGTTCGTTTATAACAAGCATCTTAAAGATAAAAGCTAAAAATATGATTCAGCAGGAAAGCCGTTTAAATGTAGCTGATAATAGCGGTGCAAAAGAAGTGCTTTGTATACGAGTACTTGGAAACAGCGGTCAGGATTATGCGCATATTGGCGATAAAATAGTTGTAACGGTAAAAGATGCCATACCTGCAGGTGGTATTAAAAAAGGAACTGTAACAAAAGCGGTTATCGTACGCACAAAAAATAAACTGCGCCGTAAAGACGGATCATATATCCGTTTTGATGATAATGCAGTGGTTTTATTAAATGCATCCGATGAACCTCGTGGAACAAGGATATTCGGGCCGGTGGCGAGGGAACTAAGAGATAAAGGCTATATGAAAATTATATCTCTTGCTCCGGAAGTACTATAAGGACGGAAAAGAAGGAAATGCTTAAAATATAAGCGTACCTTTGCCGCCCAAAAAAATTTGAAATGAATGGGAAACCATCAATTATAAAGTAGGTTGAAGGAAAAAAATTAAACAATGAGCAACAGATTCAAACCAAAGTACCACATCAAAAAAGGTGATAATGTAGTGGTCATTGCAGGAAATGACAAAGACCTGAAAAAACCACGCGAGGTACATGCAGTCTTGATGGATAAAGGACGAGTTGTAGTGGAAGGCGTAAATATTGTGACGCATCACACAAAGCCAAATGCACAAAATACCAAAGGTGGTATTGTAAAAAAAGAAGCATCAATCCACATAAGTAACGTGATGCTTTGGGATGCAAAATCAGGATCCGGTACAAAAGTGAAAATGGATCGCCAGGAAGGAAAACCAGTTAGAATTTCAAAAAAGTCAGGAGAAGCTATTAAATAATGAATACAGTAAAATATACACCCAGGCTCGCTGAAAAATACAGGAAAGAAGTAGTTCCTGCATTAATGAAAAAATTCAGCTTTAAAAGTGTTATGCAGACTCCAAAATTGGAGAAGATCTGTGTGAACCGCGGCGTAAATGGAGCAGTCGCTGATAAAAAACTCGTGGAAATTGCTGTTGATGAACTCACCAACATTACCGGCCAGAAAGCCGTAGCCACAATGAGTAAAAAAGACATTTCCAATTTCAAATTGAGGAAAGGAATGCCTATTGGAGCCCGTGTTACCCTGCGGGGAGAAAAAATGTATGAATTTTTAGATCGCCTTGTATCCGTTGCACTGCCACGGGTTCGCGATTTTAAAGGGATTAGCGATAAGGCATTTGATGGCCGGGGAAATTATACGTTAGGTATTACTGAGCAAATCATTTTCCCTGAAATTGATATTGATAAAGTGAACAAGATTACGGGCATGGATATCACTTTTGTAACTACAGCAAAGAACAATGAAGAGGCTTACGAGTTATTGAAAGAAATGGGTATGCCGTTTAAAAATGCAAAAAAAGAAAATATTTAATTAAAAAATCAGGCCCTGATTAAACCGGGCCCCTTTAAATTATGGCAAAAGAATCAGTAAAAGCCAGGCAAAGAAAAAGAGAAGCAATGGTTGCAAAATATGCAACAAAGCGGGCGGCTCTAAAAGCCGAAGGCGACTACCAGGCATTGAGTGAGCTTCCGCGGAATTCTTCCCCGGTTCGTTTAAAAAACCGTTGCCAGCTTACTGGACGGCCTCGTGGCTATATCAGGTATTTTGGAATGTCCCGTATTGTATTCAGGGATATGGCACTCAATGGTAAAATTCCAGGTGTAAAAAAAGCAAGCTGGTAAAAAGACAAAGAACATTATTTTTTTGAACAGAATTAATTTATAAAAAAAATGGTAACTGACCCAATAGCAGATTTCCTTACCAGGGTAAGAAACGCTCAAATGGCTGGCCATCGGATCGTAGAAATCCCGGCATCAAATCTAAAAAAACGTATTACGGAAATTTTGTACGAACAGGGCTATATTCTCAAATACAAATTTGAAGAAGATACTAAGCAAGGCGTTATTAAAATTGCGCTGAAATACAACCCGCAAACAAAAATTCCTGCCATACGTGCGCTGGAACGTGTAAGCCGACCTGGTTTGAGGCAATACTCAAAACCCGGAGATTTCAAACGCGTGATCAACGGTTTGGGTGTGGCGATCATCAGTACATCAAAAGGTGTAATGACGGATAAACAGGCAAAAACAGAAAATGTTGGCGGCGAAGTGCTTTGCCATATTTATTAAACAAAATATTTCCGGGAGGAAATTATACACAGGCAATTAATTGACAATTAAGTTTTCTATACGGAACTGAAAACAATTAAAAGAGCCTACTTAAAATTTTAAAATATGTCACGTGTAGGAAAAAAACCCATCAGCCTTCCACAGGGAGTTACTGTAAAAGTAGCGAACCAGGTTATTACTGTAAAAGGGCCCAAGGGTGAATTGAAGGAAACTGTGGACAGGGATATGGAAATCATTGTGAAGGATGATGCAATTGAGCTCAATCGCCCTACTGACCAGATTCGCCATCGCGCTATGCATGGTTTATACCGTTCATTGGTAGCCAATATGGTAAAAGGGGTTACGGATGGTTATCAAAAAAATCTTGAATTAGTGGGTGTGGGTTATAAGGCAACCAACCAGGGAAACATCCTTGACCTGGCATTGGGTTATTCTCACAACATCATTTTTGAAGTGCCTTCGGAATTAAAAGTGTCAACTCTTACTGAAAAAGGCCAAAATCCTAAAGTGATGCTGGAAGGTATTGATAAGCAGTTAATTGGCCAGGTTGCAGCAAAAATTCGCAGTTTACGCAAACCAGAACCATACAAAGGAAAAGGTGTTCGTTATGCCAATGAAATTGTTCGCAGGAAAGCTGGTAAAGCAGCAGGAAAATAATTTATAAAATATATTCCTGGCAGTATCAGGAAAAAAATAAAATAGTATGGAAAATAAAATTTTAAGAAGGCAAAAAATTCGCTACCGCATTCGCCGGAAAGTGAAAGGAACTGCTTCAATGCCCCGCTTATCAGTGTTCAGGAGCAATACAGAAATATATGCCCAGTTGATAGATGATGATAATGGAGTTACTATTGCATCCAGTTCTTCAAAAGAAAAAGACATACAGGCACAAAAAGGCCCAAAAGTAGATAAAAGTAAAATGGTTGGTACTGCAATCGCACGTAAGGCGATAGAGCTTGGAGTGAAAAAAGTAACCTTTGACAGAAGTGGTTATCTGTACCATGGCAGGATAAAAGCAATTGCTGATGGTGCAAGAGAAGGTGGTCTCGAATTTTAAATGTTATAAATTTTTATATAAAAAGCATGTCAAAAAATACAGTAGATAAAGTAAAGCCCGGAGGTGACCTGGAGTTAAAAGAAAAAGTAGTTTCTATTAACCGTGTAGTTAAAACTACTAAAGGAGGCCGTACATTTAGTTTTTCCGCTTTGGTTGTTGTGGGTAATGAAGGAGGAGTTGTAGGACAAGGCCTGGGAAAAGCGAAAGAAGTGCAGGAGGCAATTACAAAAGGTATAGAAGATGCCAAAAAGAATTTGGTGAAAGTTCCCATCATGCATGGCACTATTCCACATGAACAACTAGCAAAAGAAGGTGCAGCAAAAGTTTTAATAAAGCCGGCCGCAACAGGTACGGGCGTTATCGCCGGAGGCAGCATGCGTGCTGTGCTGGAAAGCGCCGGATTCACCGATGTACAGGCAAAAAGCCTGGGTTCTGCAAATCCGCATAATGTGGTAAAAGCAACAATAAAAGCATTGACCTTATTGCGCGAACCGGTACAAATTTCCAAGACCAGGAGCATTAAGCTTACAAAGGTTTTTAACGGATAAATGAAAATATTTCATTTATCAAAATAAAATAGTGATGAAAAAAATCAGGATTACACAGGTAAAAAGCGGCATAGACCGCCCGGAACGCCAAAAGCTTACGCTTAAAGCACTGGGACTAAATAAAATGCATGCAAGCAAAGAAGTAACAGCAACACCTCAAATACTAGGGATGGTGGAAAAAGTACATCACCTGGTAAAAGTGGAAGAAGTGACTTCATAAAAATTTTTAAGCAAAGGTTCAACATTTTAAAATCAGCGAGGGGCGATTCCCCGTAAGTAAAAATCAGACAAAATGAAATTGCACACATTAAAACCTGCAGAAGGTTCTACACACAAAATAAAACGAATTGGTAGAGGCGAGGCAAGTGGTAAAGGCGGAACTTCCACAAAAGGTAACAAAGGTGGCCAAAGCCGCGCAGGTTACCAGCGAAAAATGGCACACGAAGGTGGCCAGATGCCTATTCAGAGAAGGTTGCCAAAACGCGGATTTAAAAATAATAACCGGATTGAATATACTGTTTATAACCTGGGACAAATTGAAAAACTTATTGAGAAATATGGTTTTACAGAATTTTCAGAAGAGAATTTGTATGTCAATGGCCTGATTGGCAAAACCCATAAAGTAAAAATATTGGGAAATGGTGAGTTGAAAACAAAAATAGATTTTAAGATCAGCAAGATCAGCGGTAAAGCAAAAGAAATGATTGAAAGTGCAGGTGGTAAAGTGGAAATTTTAAAATAGTTTAGCGGAAATTTAATAACGCGAACTGATTAAATTCCTATTTCACATACTTCAAATGTAAAAAGTGAAAAAATTAATAAGGACATTCAAAAATATATGGACCATAGAAGAATTGCGCTCCAAAATTTTAACCACTTTGGCTTTGATATTTGTGTATCGCCTGGGTGTGCAAATTGTGTTGCCGGGTATTGATCCAAATAAATTAGGCGCAATACAGGCATCTGCCGGGAGCAATGGTCTTCTTGGTTTGTTTGATACTTTTGCAGGAGGCGCATTTTCACATGCTTCTATACTTGCATTAGGCGTAATGCCTTATATATCTGCATCTATTTTTATGCAGTTAATGACTATCCTGGTTCCGCAAATTCAAAAAGTGCAAAAAGAAGGGGAAAGCGGGCAGAAAAAAATTAATCAATGGACACGTTATCTGACCATTGTGGTTACACTTTTCCAGGCCGGCGCTTATGTGGCATATCTAAATAGCCCAAGTTATGCCGAAGCTTTGATTCCATCTTTTAAGGAATATTTTTTCCCAACTACTATTATCCTGCTCACAGCAGGAACATTATTCGTAATGTGGCTTGGTGAAAAAATACAGGACAAGGGGTTGGGAAATGGTATTTCAATTATCATCATGATCGGAATCTTAGGTCGTTTACCCCAGGCGCTTGCCCAGGAGTTTACCGCAAAAAGCGCAAAAGGCGGCGGTGGTTTACTGATCTTTTTAATTGAAATTGCCGTATTGATCGCTATTATTTTAGGAACTATTGTGCTAATACAAGGTGTACGTAAAGTGCCTGTAAATTATGCAAAACAAATTGTCGGAAACCGGCAGTTTGGGGGAGCAAGGCAATTTTTGCCTCTAAAGGTCAATAGCTCAGGCGTAATGCCGATCATCTTTGCCCAGGCTATTATGTTCTTACCAACATTATTTTCATTTACACATCTCGATTCTGCGCAGGGAATTGTAAAAGTATTTTCGGATCCCAGTAACGCCTGGTATATGGTCGTATATGGTGTAATGGTGATTGCATTTACTTTTTTATATACAGCGCTTATTTTTAATCCAAAGCAAATGAGCGAGGACCTGAAAAGAAATAATGGCTTTATACCCGGTGTAAAACCAGGTCAGCCAACGGCAGATTATATTGGAACCATTATGGACCGCATTACTTTTCCCGGAGCAGTATTGCTGGCAATTGTAGGTATTTTACCGGGTTTCGCAAGAAACTTAAATGTTACAAGCACATTTGCATCTTTCTTTGGTGGCACTTCTTTATTGATCATGGTTGCAGTAATATTAGACACATTACAACAAGTGGAAACACATTTATTGATGCGCCAGTATGATGGACTAATGAAAGGTGGAAGAGTTCAGGGCAGGCAGACAACGGTACCTTCAGGTATGTAATTATCTTATTGAAAATATGTATAAAACCTGTTGGCATGTGCTTGCAGGTTTTATTTTTTTAAAAATATTTTGTGTTAAAATGATACACATAAAATCTGATGAGGAAGTTCAATGCATGAAAGAAAGTGCATTGCTAGTAAGTAAAACACTGACTGAAGTAGCCAAAATACTGAAACCAGGAATCACTACATTACAATTAAATGATTTGTGTAAAACATTTGTGTATGATCATCATGCAACAACATCATTTTATCAATACCGTGGTTATCCCTTTCACATTTGTGCTTCTATAAATGACGTAGTGGTGCATGGTTTTCCGAATAATGATCCGCTGAAAAATGGAGATATCGTTTCCTTAGACCTTGGTGTAATTTTAAATGGCTGGCATGGAGATCATGCTTATACTTTTATTTTGGGAGAAGCGGATGCAGCCGCTATTCAGCTTGTTAAAGTAACTAAAGAAGCACTTTATAAAGGCATTGAAAAAGCGATTACCGGTAACCGCGTAGGTGATATCGCTTCTGCAATCCAGGAACATGCAGAAAAGAAACATGGCTATGGCGTTGTACGTGAACTTGTAGGACATGGACTGGGAAAACAAATGCATGAAGATCCGCAAGTGCCGAATTATGGTAAAAGGGGGAATGGTCCAAAATTGAAAACAAATATGGTTTTCGCCATAGAACCCATGATCAATCTTGGTGAAAAAGAAGTATATACAGAAGATGATGGCTGGACAGTGCGAACCCGTGATGGAAAACCTTCTGTTCATTTTGAACATGATGTGTGTATCAAAAAGGGGGAAGCATTAATTTTATCCGACTACAGTATTATTGAAGCAGCTGAAAAAGAAAATGCTGCCTTGAACACATCTTACATGATGACATCCGGATAATCAACTTTTTTTATGGAGCAGGAATTTCAAAAAACGCTGGCAGTAATTGGCGGTGGCGCAGCCGGATTCTTTTGTGCCTGCAATGCAGCCCGAATGAATCCTGCATTGCGCGTTGTTATTTTTGAAAAAAGCACAAAATTATTATCAAAAGTAAAAGTGAGTGGTGGCGGGCGTTGTAATGTAACGCATGCATTTACAGACATACCCGCATTTCTGCAAAATTATCCGCGCGGAAATAATTTTCTAAAAAAATCTTTTCATGCATTCAGCCCTTTAGACACGATTGAATGGTTTTCGCAAAGAGGCGTGGAATTAAAAAAAGAAAAAGATGGCCGCATTTTCCCTATATCCAATCATTCTCAAACGATCATTGATTGCTTGATAAATGAAGCAGAAAAATATGGTGTAGAAATATTATTTCAAGAACAAGTAAAGAAAATTTTTTGTAATGAGGATGAAAAAAATTCGGGTAACAAAGTAAAAAAATTTACACTCGAGTTTGAAAAGGACAATTATTTTCAAACGGATTTTTTGTGCGTGGCCAGTGGCGGGTTTCCAAAAGAAGATCAGTTTGCATGGCTTAAAGGAACAAAGCATAGTATCGTTGCACCGGTACCATCATTATTTACTTTTAATATTCCAGGCCATCCTATTTTAAAATTAATGGGCATCTCACTTGAAAATGTGCAGGTAAAAATCCCGGAGTTGAAAGAAAAATTTACCGGCCCTTTTTTGATCACGCATTGGGGTTTTAGCGGTCCTGCTGTATTAAAACTTTCAGCGTTTGCTGCACGTGAATTAGCAAAGTTGCAATATCAATTTAGCATTCATATTAATTGGCTTCCGGAATATAATGAACCGGAACTGCGAGATGCATTTCCAGGTATTCGTTTGAAAAATACCCGTCAAAATATTGCCGGTAGAAATCCATTTAACCTCCCATCAAGGCTTTGGATATTTTTACTTGAATGCAGTGAAATTTATCAAAATATCCGCTGGAGCGAACTCACTTCAAAACAAACAAATAAGTTAGTGCAAGCACTTACTGGAAGTGTATTTCATGTAAATGGCAAAACCACTTTTAAAGAGGAATTTGTTACAAGTGGAGGTATCTCATTACAGGAAATAAACGCACAAACCATGGAAAGTAAAATTATTCCAGGATTGTATTTCTCCGGTGAAATAATTGATGTGGATGGCATTACCGGTGGCTTTAATTTTCAGCATGCATGGACAAGTGGCTGGTGTGCCGCACAGGCAATCGCATCAATTGCTGCAAGTTAAATTAAGCAGGTTCTTCATTATCCTAATTCCGGGTAAAGTGGAAATTGTTTCATGAATTCATTCACCCTGTTTTTTACTTCCGAAATATTTTCATCATCCACTTTCTTTAATACATCATCAATTGCGTTTGCAATAAATGGCATGTGAGATTCTTTCATACCACGGGTTGTTAATGCCTGGACGCCGAGCCGTATACCACTTGTTACAAAAGCGCTTTTATCGTCGTAAGGAACCATATTTTTATTGGCTGTAATATCCGCTTTTACAAGGGCCTGCTCTGCTTTTTTTCCACTGATATTTTTATTCCTCAGATCTACCAGCACCAGGTGATTATCAGTACCGCCACTAACGATATCATAGCCTTTGGCTAAAAGTTCATTGGAAAATGATTGAGCATTTTGAATGATTTGTTTTGCATACACTGTAAATTCATCTGAAAGAATTTCTCCGAATGCAATGGCTTTGGCAGCTATAATATGTTCCAGTGGTCCACCCTGTATGCCCGGAAAAACAGCCATATCCAGCAGGTTGCTCATCATGCGCGTATTCCCTTTATTGTCTTTAAGGCCAAATGGATTTTCAAAATCTTTCCGCATCATGATGATACCTCCACGTGGCCCACGCAATGTTTTATGTGTAGTAGAAGTAACGATCTGGCAATGATCAAAAGGATCATTCAATAATTTTTTTGCGATTAAGCCGGCCGGATGCGCAATATCTGCCATGACTAATGCACCAACAGCATCTGCTGATTTGCGGATGCGTTCATAATCCCAGTCGCGGGAATAAGCACTTGCGCCGCAAATAATTAATTTAGGTTTTACTTCTTTAGCTTTTGCATCCAGCATATTATAATCCACGCGCCCTTCTTCACGGGTAACACCATAAAAATGGGCATCATACAATTTGCCACTGTAATTCACTGGTGAACCATGCGTGAGATGCCCGCCCATACTCAGGTCCAGGCCAAGTATCGAATCCCCGGGTTTTAAAACAGCCAGCGCTACTGCGGCATTTGCCTGTGCGCCGCTATGTGGCTGTACATTTGCATATTCAATATTAAAAATTGTACAAAGGCGGTCAATGGCCAGTTGTTCTGTCTGATCCACTATTTCACAGCCTGCATAATACCTTTTGCCCGGGTAACCTTCTGCATATTTATTGGTCATTACATTTCCCATACCCTGCATCACCTGCAGACTGGTAAAGTTTTCTGAAGCGATGAGTTCCATACCACGGCGCTGCCGTTCGAGTTCTTCTTTAAAAAAGTCGAATACCAAACTATCTTTTTGCATACCAGGATTTTTATTTAGTCAAAATTAAAACTATAAAATGATGAAGCCATTCTTTTAGCATTGTTTTTATTGTATAAAATCATTTGTTATCTATCCTTGCAGGAACATTATATAAGTGGTACTTTTGAGAAAAGTAAATTCAATACTTTCACAAAAATTGAACGTTGTTTTTTTGATTCATAAAAAACATTTTGATTAAAATCTCCGCATGAAAGCAATTATTCCCGTGGCCGGTGTTGGCACAAAATTAAGGCCGCACACCTATACACAACCCAAAGCATTGATTCCTGTTGCAGGCAAAACGATCCTGAGTTTTATTGTAGATCAATTACACCAGGCTGGTATCAATGAATTTATTTTTATTATTGGTTACCTGGGTGAAAAAATTAAAGAATATGTGAAGGAAACATATCCTCTATTATCTTGTCATTTCGTAGAACAAAATGAGCGCTTCGGTACAGGCCACGCGATTGAATTAACACGGAGCCTTATTGACAATGATGAAATATTTGTAGCGCTTGGGGATACCATTTGTGAATACGATATCCGCGAAGTGTTAGACAGTCCGTATAGTATGCTTGGTGTGAAACGTGTAGATGATCCGCGGGATTTTGGTGTTGCAGAAATTAATGAAGAAAATTTTGTGCAACACGTTTATGAAAAACCTCTGATTCCAAAAAGTAATCTTGCACTTGTAGGCTTATATAAAATAAAAGAAACCAACTATCTTTTTGAATGCCTGAAACATCTG
This sequence comes from Chitinophagales bacterium, assembly GCA_038245585.1. GTDB lineage: Bacteria > Bacteroidota > Bacteroidia > Chitinophagales > Chitinophagaceae > JAFDXJ01. The sequence continues at coordinate 5,574 of JBBRSI010000022.1, read as the reverse complement.
TATGAAAAGTATGATGAAAATTATAGTGCTTATAACTTCACGGATGCGATTGAATGCATGATTCAGCGGGGCGCAAAAGTGAAATCATTTAAAGTGAAAAATTGGTTTGATTGCGGCAAAAAAGAAACACTTATCGAAAGCAATGCAACACTGCTAAAAAAATATGGTGGCTATATCAGTAAGAATATTCAAATTGAAAATTCAATTATCCTTCCTCCTGTAAGTATTGGTGAAGGATGTATTATAAAAAATTCTGTGATCGGACCGCATGCGTCAATTGATGCAAATGCAGAGATTCATTTTTCCATTGTGAAAGAAAGTATTATAGGCTCATATACTTATTTGTCTGAAGTGCTTTTGGATAACTCATTGATTGGAAGTGATGCAAGTGTAAAAGGCCTGAGCAGGAGTTTGAATATTGGTGATAATACGGAGATTGATTTTGGGTAAAATTTATTTTTAAATATGTTTCAAAAAAATAAAATCACTCATCTTTTTGATATTGAATTTCCAATTATACAAGCCGGCATGGTGTGGACAAGCGGCTGGAAACTCGCATCTGCTGTGAGTAATGCGGGTGGTCTTGGTATGATTGGAAGTGGAAGTATGTACCCGGAGATTTTATTGGAACATATTCAAAAATGTAAAAAAGCAACTTTAAAATCCTTTGGTGTAAATGTGCCTTTGTTGTACCCTGACATTGATAAGCATATTAAAACAATTATTGATGAAGGTGTAAAAATCGTTGTCACTTCTGCAGGTAATCCAAAAATATGGACAAGTATTTTAAAAAAAGAAGGCATCACTGTTGTACATGTAGTAAGTAGTAGCAAGTTTGCCTTGAAAGCGCAGGATGCCGGCGTGGACGCAGTTATAGCTGAAGGCTTTGAAGCAGGTGGTCACAATGGCCGTGAGGAAACTACCTCCATGATATTAATTCCTGCTGTGGCAAATGCGGTCTCAGTTCCAGTAATAGCGGCGGGTGGTATTGCTACCGGAAGGCAAATGTTTGCAGGGATGGTTTTGGGTGCGGATGGCGTGCAAGTGGGCAGCAGATTCGTTTGTAGCAATGAAGCTTCCAATCATATTCATTTTAAACAGGCAGTTGTAGAAGCAAAAGAAGGAGATACTTTACTGAGTATGAAAAAAATTGTACCAGTACGTTTATTAAAAAATAATTTCTTTGATCTAATTAGAGAAGCAGAATTGAATGGCGCTTCTGCAGAAAAGTTATCTGAAATATTGGGAAGAGGCAGGGCAAAGAAAGGTATGTTTGAAGGTGATATGGAAAATGGCGAACTGGAGATCGGGCAGGTAAGTGCTTTGATCAATGATATTAAACCCGCAGCAGATATTTTAAAAGAAATATGGAATGAATTCCAGGATGCTGTTCAGGATCCATTTGAAGAAAATAAAAAATAGTTAGGGATAGTTATAGTTTAATAAAAAAGTTAAGCAATGGATTATATTATAAAAGACACACAGATCGTCAATGAAAATACAATCACGCCGGGCGAAGTACTTATTAAAAACGGGCGGATAGAAAAGATTGCAAAAAATATATCTGTTCCATATAAAGTGACGGAGATCAACGCTGCAGGAGAATTTTTATTGCCGGGTTTAATAGATGACCAGGTACATTTTCGGGAACCGGGACTTACAGATAAAGCAACTATTTATACAGAAGCAAAAGCCGCTGTAGCTGGTGGTGTTACCAGTTTTATGGAAATGCCGAATACAAAGCCACCTGCTTTTACGGAAGAATTATTAGAGGATAAATATATGATCGCATCAAAAGATGCACTGGCGAATTATTCTTTTTATATGGGCACTTCCAATGAGAATGCGGAAGAGGTTTTAAAAATAAATAAGAAAAAAAATTCCGTGTGCGGTGTGAAAATTTTTATGGGTTCATCTACCGGGAATTTGTTGGTAGATCAGCCGCAAGCGCTGGAAAAGATTTTTGGAAATTCTGAATTGCTGATCGCTACACATTGCGAAGATGAAACGTGCATTCATGAAAACTATGCTCGCATTAAAAATTCAAAGCCAATTCTTGAAGCTTCTGATCATCGGTTAATCCGTGATGTGGAAGCATGTTATTTATCATCTTCCAAAGCGGCGGGATATGCCAAAAAATATGGCAGCAGGTTGCATATTTTACATATTACTACGGAAAAGGAATTGTCTTTATTTACCAATTCTATTCCACGTAAAGATAAAAAAATAACGGCGGAAGTGTGTGTGCATCACTTACATTTTACAGCGGATGATTATGACAGGTTGGGAAATTTAATTAAATGCAACCCAGCAATAAAAGCCAGCGAAAATAAAGATGCATTATGGAAAGGCTTGCTGGACGGGCGTCTCGACCTCATCGCAACAGACCATGCGCCGCATACCTGGGAAGAAAAAAACCAGCCTTATGAAAAAGCTTTTGCGGGTTTGCCATTGGTACAACATTCATTACAAATGATGTTATACTATGTGCAGAAAGGAAAAATCTCACTAGAGATGGTGGTGGATAAAATGAGTCATGCTGTAGCTGATTGTTTTCAAATAAAAGAAAGAGGATACATCCGTGAAGGTTATTTTGCAGACCTTGTATTAGTAAATATGCAAAAGACATACACAGTTAAAAAAGAAAATATTTTATATAAATGCGGTTGGAGTCCTTTGGAAGGTTTCACCTTTCCGGCTATGATTACAAATACTTTTGTAAATGGGAACAGAATTTATGAAAATGGTGTATTTGATGAATCTCATAAGGGAATGCGCATGCAATTTGAGCGCGGATAAATAATTTCTATGCAGGCTGATAAAACAACCATACAAGACCTTTCTATTTTTGAAAGAGACGAGCATTTTTCCATTTTCCATTTTTTAGATCATACAAAAACTGTAGGTGGCAGAGAATGGCTTGCTGCATATTTTACGAAACCTTTGCAATCACTTGAAGAAATAAAAGAGGTACAATTTATCCTGAAAAAATTACTGTCAGTTTCTAACCGATGGCCGGAAACAATAAGTAATGGCACTATCATGGTGGTTGAGAAATTTTACCAGTCGGGCATCAGTGGCTTACCTGAAAGTCCAACAATAGTAAGTGCTTTCAGTTTTAAAATATTTAATAGCGCGGATTATTCTATCGTAAAATATTCTGTAAAATATTTTATACAACTCATCCGTGGCATGCAGGAGATTGCAGATCTTTTACACGGCGATGATAATCCGCCGATGCTCCAAAAATTATTGAACCGCCTGGATATACATTTGAAATCACCGGTTGCAGAAGAAATAAAAAACTTACCGGTAGAAAAAAAGATTCCACGTGCGCGGGTTTTATTTTATGCCAATTATTTTTTACGTCAATATAAAACGGAGAGCCATGCGCTCATCGGGTTGTATCACCAATTTGACGGTTATATGAGCATGGCTTTGGCTGGAGAAAAAAATAATTTTTCGTATCCGCATTTTATAGAAAGTGAGCTGCCGCATTTTGAAGCAATATCTTTATATCACCCGCTTTTGCAAACACCGGTTGCATACCCAATAAAAATATCTGCAGAAAAAAATTTCCTGTTTTTAACCGGTGCAAATATGGCGGGGAAAAGTACATTCATTAAAGCAGTAGGTGTAGCTGCATATCTTGCACATTTGGGAATGGCTGTACCGGCCGCATCATTGCGTTTAAGTTTTTTTGAAGGCCTGCTGAGTAATATCCAGGTGGCGGATAATATTGTCAAAGGGGAAAGTTATTTTTTCAATGAAGTGCAGCGCATAAAAAATACGATTTTAAAAATAAGTAATGGAAAAAAATGGCTGATTTTAATTGATGAATTATTTAAAGGCACGAATGTAGAAGATGCTATGCGTTGCAGTACCGTGGTGATTGAAGGGTTATTAAAAATGAAAAACGGGTTGTTTATTTTATCCACGCATTTATATGAAATAGCGGAAAATTTGCAAAAGTATCCCAATATTTTCTTTTATTATTTTGAAACAAATATTGAAGAAGGACGGCTTGTTTTTAATTACACATTAAAAGAAGGCATTAGCCAGGATAAGCTTGGTTACCTCATTTTAAAGAATGAAGGTGTGGTAGATTTACTGGATAAAATATCCTGAAATCTTTATCCATCACAATAAAAATTCTAGCAATATTTTATTCCTTCAAAAATTGTTTTACTGTTTCATTTTTCCCATCACTAATCTTTAAATAATAAATTCCTTTTGAAAGTGCCGGAAGTGAAAGTAAATATTTTGAAGATTGAGCATTTGTGGTATATAAAATATTTCCCTGCATATCAGTAATGGAAAGTGTATAATTTTTATTGGCTTCAGGTTTTAATTTTATAATGGAATTCAAATTAATAAGTTAAGTGAATTATTTTGAAAAGATGTTTTGGCATTGCAACCGATGAAACAAAAAACAATAAAAGAAAGTAAAATTATTTTTGTATAATTTCTAAGTTCAAGTAATAAATGCGAAAAAACAATTTAAAATACAAAAGGAAATAACAGAAAGAAATTAAAAAATCTTTTGTTACTTCCCTTTGATTGTTTTTCGTATGAACAAAATTAAAGTATTTAGCCAATTAAATGAACAGGAACGTTCAAAAATTGAAGTTCTTATACAAATGGGGAAAAGCAAAGCTGATATTGCTACAATATTAGGCAGGCATGTATCCACTATTTATAGAGAAATAAAACGTAATACGCCCAAAAGAGGCATCGGTGCAAAACTCTATAAAGGAGCAAATGCGCAGTTAAAAACTAAACAGCGGCATGCCCAAAAACCGAAGGCAATACGGTTTACGGATACAATAAAATGTGAAGTGTTCAAATGGCTCACAGAAGATCGCTTATCGCCTGAATTAATAGCTGGCTCCGCCAGGGTGAATAACCGGCTGTGTGTAAGTCATGAAACTATATATAAATGGATATGGCAGGCAAAGCATGGCAATAAACGAAAAGATAGAAAATATAAGAAGTTGTATAAATTTCTCAAACACGCAGGCAGAAGGCGAAAGCGAAGAAACATGTATCAAAACAGGGGCTGCATCCGGCACCGGGTATCTATTGAAGAAAGGCCACGAATTATAAATGAGCGCAGGCGCCTTGGCGACAAAGAAATGGATATTGTTTTAGGAAAAAATCATGCACCCGGATTACTGGTTTTGCAAGACAGAAAAACCAGAATGACATGGTTGCAAAAAATAGAAAGCAAATCAGCGGTATACATAGAAAAAAAAATAAAAAAAATGATCAAGCGTTGCAAACATACAATCACCTCCATAACAACCGATAATGATTTGGCTTTTGCCAATCATTATAACTTAGATGTAAAAGTCTATTTCACTCATCCTTACAGTTCTTTTGAAAAAGGAAGTGTAGAAAATAGAATTGGTGTATTGAGAAGATTTTTTCCTAAAAAAACAGATTTTAAAACAGTTTCAGTTCAAGCAATAAAATTTGTAGAGAGGAAATTGAACAATAGGCCTATGAAATTATTTAATTTTCATACGCCTTTACAACAATATTATAAATTCGCATTTATTAGTTGAATGCAGC
>JBBRSI010000021.1:0-35375 GCA_038245585.1 Chitinophagales bacterium | reverse complement strand
TTTGTACGGGTATTTACTGCCGGAAAAGAAACAATATCGAAATGCCTTATCGCTGAGGAAAATTTTACCAGGCCGTTATTCGTACCAATCCACAGGTTACCAGAAGCATCTGGCAGGGTACAAAATATTTGTTTATTAGTAAGTGTAACTTCATTTTTTAAAAACAAATTTTCTTTATCAGGAGTAAGGTTCCAGTAAGCAATTCCGCCGTCTGATAAAGAACATGCCAGCAAATTCTTTTCATCTAAAAATAATTTTGAACCATAAGAAATTTGCTTTTTATCTGCAATTCCTGTGATAAGATACCGGGTTGTTTGCTTTGAGACATGATCAAAATAATACAGCGAATCCTCCAGGTATTTAATAAAAAATGCATCCCCGTTTTTATTGAATCGTATATCTCTTGTCAGAAAGCCATCTGCAAATTTAAATGCTGCAGCCGCCGGGTCATTCATGCCCACAATTTTATTCAATGAATGGCTGTATAAAAAATATTGCACATGCTGTTTTGGGGGTTCAAGTTTTAATAATATATCGCCGCCGGAAACAGGCTGTATATCGTGCACATATAAAAGCAGGCTGCCTTCCATGCCTTTTTCGGAAAAGCCACGCCAGGTTTTAAGTATATGCAAAGAGGTATCCAGTTTATACAAACAGGTTTGCGTACCAGCCCATATATTGTTTTGCCCATCGATTGCTGCAGCAACAAAATTATTTTCAAATACAAAAGCTTTTGCAGCGGATGGCACGAGAAGATTTTTTGAAATGCCCGCTGTTGTATAAAAAATACAAAGCCCCGTTGACGTATTGATTAACAGCCGGTGGCCCGGTAATAGTACAATGCCTTTAATATTATTTCCCGGTATTGAATTGTTATCTTTATTATGAAAATAATTTTTAAACGCCACACCGTCGTAGCGGCTAAGCCCGTTACTGGTTCCGATCCACAAAAAGCCGTCTTCATCCTGGCAAAGTGCCGTAATAGAAGCATCCGGCAGGCCGTCTTTTACAATAAAATGCGCTGCCCTGTCTGCACTCAAATCCTGTTCCCGGGAGCCAAAATAAAAAAAAACCAGGATGGTTAATAAACTAAAACGCAGAAACATTTTTTGCGGATTTGCACTAAGATAAGTAATTTAATGACCCTGCTTTTTTTCTTTACGGGATTATCCAAATGCAAAAGCGGCGCTGCCTCAGCAATAGAGAAGCCAAATGCAAATAGTTATAAATGGATGATTTGATCTATTTTATGTACCCAACAGCATTACTTCTATGGAGCTTTTCTTGCGTCGCACACTTGTACTGCATATCTTTATTGAACTTATACTTTAACCCGGATTGAAGTTAAGAAACAACGATTAAAAAACTTTGTATTTGACAATAATGTTACCCGTAAATTTTTTCAAAAAAAATCTTGCAATTAGTTCAACTTTGATAAAAAATCTTTGCATAAAAAAAGTAGTGTAGTTTAGCAATTACAAATGCTATCGGCAAATGAAACAATTAAAAGACAAAATAGTATTAATTACAGGCGGCGCTTCCGGTATTGGAAAAATCATGGCGCGTTTAATGTTGGAACGCGAAGCCAAAGTGATAATTTGGGATATTAGCCAGGAAAATATTGATGCCACAAAAACCGAATTTTCTAATAATGAAAATATTTTTAGTTACCGGGTAGATGTTTCAAATGCCGGGCAAATAGAGGAAATTGCTAAAAAAGTAAAATTAGAAATTGGGGTAGTTGATGTATTGATTAATAATGCAGGAATTGTGGTTGGCAAATTTTTTAATGAACATGCTGTTGCAGATATTTCCAGGACAATGGAAATAAATACAATTGGGCCAATGTATGTTACGCGGGAATTTTTAGAAGACATGATCCAGCAAAATTCCGGGCATATATGCAATATCGCATCTTCCGGTGGCTTAATTTCAAATCCAAAAATGTCCGTTTATGCTGCAAGTAAATGGGCGGTAATTGGTTGGTCTGATAGCCTGCGCCTGGAAATGAAACAAATGAATAAAGACGTATATATCACCACGATCATGCCTTATTATATTCATACAGGGATGTTTGAAGGTGTGCAATCCAGGATTCCAATATTAGAACCCGAAGCCGCTGCATTAACCATTGTAAAAGCCATTGAGAAAAATAAAAAAATGGTGACTATGCCAGGATATATTTATAGAGTAACACGTTTCGCGCAGGCAATATTACCACTAAATATTTTCGATTGGTTTGCGGGGAAAGTTTTAGGGATTTATAAAACCATGGAGCATTTTACTGGCCGCAAAAAATAATATTTTTAAATACAAATAATACCTACACACAAATTGACTAAGGATAGTTAAAAAAACACAAATCCTAAATAAAATTTGTTACACAGAACTTGTTTATAAAAGGATCAATAAAAAATTGAATAGTGAATTATCAAAAAGAGAAATTGAAAAAAAGCTTTTAACATAATTAATGAAACCAAGGAAATGAATTTTCAAAAAACAGGAAAAAATATGTACGTAATTAATAAGGAGCGAAATATTAGTGTTACAATCAATCTAAATACATTTCGTGTAATAACTGTAGATATTTTGGATAAAAATAAAAAAGCAATTAGCCACTAACTGGCGGATTCATCTTTACAGTAACTTTTTCCCAAAATCTCTACCAAAAACAATTACACTAATATTTCTGGAAATAGGAAACTTAGCTGCTATTGGAGTCAGTACCTGATTCCAAACGGACAGCTTTCTTCTTTAATTATAAAAGAGCATTTCACTTTAGATAGTTTACCTTTAAATAAAACAAAATGTCAGAAAAAAACAAAAAGCAATTTGGTATATGGATGGATTCGCACCATGCAACGATCGTGGGAAGGCAAAATATTGATAACGGCGATTTCATTATTTTAGGCCATGTGAAAAATAATGGCCCGGATGGCAATTCAAATGAGAATGCATCCAACAACCAGGAAATTGCCTTAACGCAAAAATTTTTCAAAGAAATCGTCAATAAAATTCCAAATATAGATGAAGTGCATGTAACTGGAACAGGACAGATTCAAGAGCAATTTATTAAATTCTTAGCCGATACTGCTCAATATAAGAATGCAGTTTCTTCTGAAAGCACATCCAATAAAATGAGCGATGAACAACTACTTAGCTTTATGACAAAGCACTTTAATTAATAACTTCGCTAACACAAAAAATCCAAGTCTAAAATTTGGATTTTTTGTGTTATAAAATCGCAGTAATTCGATTAATACATTTTAGCCTAAATGAAAAAGTTGCAGACAACATCAGAAATTGATTGACCTTCATTTTTTAATTTTTGAAATGGCAATAAAAACTAAAATTTCGACATTTCTAAGCCATTCCCTTTTTGTCTCATCTATTAAAAGCAAATATTTATTCATGTAAATCACATAATTAAATTCAAAATTTAAAAAAAAGTTGCATACAAAAAGTACTGTATTTTACATGCCAATAAATTCTAAACTAACAATCAAAAATGAAATTAAACACCCGGGCTAAAATTTTATTGACAGGTGTTCTTTTCGTTATAGCAATCATCGGATTTCTGATGAGGCTTCCACATCAGTTTCATAACTATGATAAGGAGTTACATGCTTTATTTTATTTTCTTGCAGCAGCTTTTTTGAATATTTTATTTGCAAAAAGGAAAATCATCCTGCATATAATTATTTTTATTTTCCTGTCCTTATTTGGTGTAGGAATTGAATATGCTCAACATTATGCTAATAATTTTTTACCTGGTAATCCTCATGGCCGCCCAGATATAGCGGATGTCGAAGCAAACATCAAAGGTTTAATTATATTTTCCCTTCTCTGGATTGCCTATCTGCTAATCACTCGCCGTTCTACTAAATCCAACAATTCCAGTTCCCAAAATCTTCAAACAAGCAGGCTTAATTTCAGACTGGTATCGAAAAAAGATTTAAACGATATTCATAAATTATTATCCTTACCGGAAACAGACAGGTTTAATACATTAGGAATTCCGGGATCAATTGAAGAAACAGGAAAAATTATACATGATTGGTGTATGGGACAAAATGCCAATCCATCAACTTGCTATATTTTTTGTGTAGACTTAGTTGACACCAAACAATTTATTGGCCTCATAGGTTTGAACATTGGAAAACCGAATTATAAAGCTGCCGAGTCATGGTATAAAATTAATCCGGGCCAGTGGAATAAAGGGTATGCAACGGAAGCATTATTAAAACTGATTGACTTCGGTTTTAATGAACTCGGTCTTCACAGGATTGAAGCTGGCTGTGCAGTTGAAAATATTGCTTCAGTAAAAGTGCTGGAAAAAGTTGGCATGAAAAGGGAAGGCCTAAAAAGAAAAAAATTACCAATCAGGGGAGAATGGAAAGACAATTATTTTTATGCAATTTTGGAGGAGGATTATTCGTTGGTAGCAAATATTTAAAGAGGCCTGAAAAAATTTAAAAAGGAGATTTTTAACAAGAATAACAGGTTCTTTATAAGTTAGTATATTTTGGCAATTTCACACATCAGCGACCGCCCATTTTGGTCACCAAACCAAAATTTTATTTCATTTTTATTTTTAAAATTTTTCCTTCGTAGTTCCATTTTAATATTCATAATCATTTGCTAATCTCTTTTGCCTTTGCGCATAAATCCGTAATTTTAAACAAAATATTTTCTTATGCAAATACAGATCAACACAGACAAAAATGTTAGCGTGCACGAAGGATTCGGCGATAAACTGGAAACAATGCTTTCAGAAAAATTAAGCAGGTTTAGTGAACATATTACGCGCCTCGAAGTGCATTTGTCTGACGAAAACGGACCTAAAACTGGTGTGATGGATAAGAAGTGTATTATCGAAGCAAGGCATTCAGGAAGAGCGCCAATAGCTGTTTCGGCGTTCGGTGATAATTATGAATTGGCATTAAAAGGTGCAGTAGAAAAATTGATGGCTTCACTAACAACCATACAAGGAAAAATGAGTACACATTAATTTTACATTACTTCATAATCTCCTTTGTTGTCAATCGTTATACAAGGGAGCTTTTTCGTTTTGTCGAAATAATCAAATGCGGCTTTTAATTCCTTTGAGAAAGTTTGCAGGTAAGGATAATCTTTAGTAGCCATTGTAAAATATTCTACACTTCCCGGGTTATCATATTTGATGGGAAAAATATGAACCGGAATAAAATCCTGACCGTTATTTTTAGCCATGGTAGCTAAAATATAAATTTCTTCGATCTGCGGATCCAGCATTGGAATACAGCCAACGGTCACGCAACTTCCATGAATATAAATACCGCCACCAAGCCTGCTTGGATCACCCAAAACCTTATCAGATTCATTCGGATAATTGATGCCCAATGCTAAATGATATTCACTGTTGGGATTAAATTTATTGATATAATAAAATCCTTCCGGCACCTGGAAATCGCCTTCCATTCTTTTCGGTCCAATACTTCCTGCCAAGGCACAGATCTTATACGTTTTGAATAATGAAAATGTATCAGCGTTTTTGTTTTTTACCCATACTTCCATTTTCCCGTCATATTTAAATGATCGAATATATATCTGCGTGGCCGGCCATTGCAGGCCTTTTGCTTCGAATTGTTTTTTCAGCGTATCCTCCTTCAATTGCATAGCATACTCGACGCGAGGAAATGAACGCTGGTATTGTACAAATGAATTCTGCGCTTTTGCAAGGGTTGAAGCGCCGAGTAAAAAAATAATAACGAAATACTTTTGCATGGGGGCGAAATTATATAAATATAAATTGAAGAAAGAATTGTGTTGGTTAAAAAAATATCAAGGTTACTGTTAAAACGAATTTTATTGAAAGATATTGAATGAAGAAAAAATTTTACATTTCCCATCAATAAAAAATTTTTTATAAACGTCTTTTAAAAACCGGCAACATTTCATTTTTCCAGGAGGAGAAATTATTTTCTACAATCTGCTTCCTTGCTTCTTTCATCAGCCACTGATAAAAGCAAAGATTTTGCATACTCGCTATCTGCAATGACAGTAATTCTTTGGCTGCAAATAAATGGCGCAGGTATGCTTTTGAATAATAATTACTGAAGTGATTCTGTAAACTTTCATCAATTGGTGAAAAATCTTTTTCCCATTTTTTATTTTTGATATTGATCACGCCCTGCGTGGTGAATAACATACCATTGCGGCCATTACGCGTTGGCATCACGCAATCAAACATATCAATACCAAGACTAATGCATTCCAGCAAATTCCACGGATTACCCACGCCCATTAAATAACGTGGCTTTTCCAGGGGTAAATTTTCGCAACAGAGCGCCGTAAATTCATACATCATTTCTTCTGGTTCGCCCACACTCAGTCCGCCGATAGCATTTCCCACTGCATCTTTTTGCACAATATATTCACAGGAAATTTTGCGCAAGTCTGCAAACATGCCGCCCTGTACTATGGGAAATAAATTTTGAACCGTTTCATATTTATTGTCCGTTTCCCCAAAACGCGTAAAGCACCTGTCCAGCCATCGATGTGTGAGTTCCATGCTTTTTTGAGTCGCGCGGTATTCAGATGGGTAAGGCGTGCATTCATCAAAAGCCATGATAATATCAGCACCAATACTCCGCTGAATATCCATCACTTTTTCAGGAGTAAATAAGTGCCGGCTTCCATCAATATGCGATTGAAACCAAACGCCTTCTTCTTTAATTTTCCTGCTCTTTGCCAAAGAAAAAACCTGGTAACCGCCGCTATCCGTAAGTATGGGCCTGTGCCAATTCATAAATTGATGCAATCCACCAGCGGCTTCCAGAATTGCTGTTCCCGGCCTCAAAAATAAATGATACGTATTCCCGAGAATAATTGGTGCATTGATTTTTTCATACAATTGTTTTTGAGCAATGGCCTTTACCGATCCAACCGTACCAACAGGCATGAATACAGGTGTCATTATTTCTCCATTGCTGGTGCTAATTTTTCCAGCACGGGCTTTTGTGGCTATACAGGAATGTTGTATATCAAATGCAAGTTTGTCCATGGTCATTCAAATCAATAGCTCGCAAATATAAGGTTTGTGTCTTCTGTGTTTCTTGCCGGGCATTGTAAATTTTTTCTTTTAATGACTTGCTTTCCTTTTATTCAACAAAGAATACACATTGTGGATAAACCTCATTCCACATCATTTATATAACAATGCGTTGATTATTTTTGCGCATGCTTATCCCGCCCTTAACCTGGATGATTGTATTCTATCTTTTCGCGGCAGTTATATGCATACAAATTTTTTATTACCTGTTTTTTTTCCGCCGGCTTGCATTTTATAAAGCGCCGGAAAAGAATGATACTCAGGAATACCCGGTATCCATCATTATTTGCGGGCGTGATGAAGCTGCGAATCTTGCCAAAAATTTACCCGGTGTTTTGGTTCAGGATTATCGAACCACGCATGAAGTGGTCGTAGTGAATGACAACTCCACGGATGATTCAAAATATATTTTAGAAGAATACCAACGCTCTTTTAAAAACCTTAATCCCATTTCACTTACGCAGGAAGCAAAGATGATTCCCGGTAAAAAATTTCCTTTATCCATCGGTATAAAATCTTCCAAGTATGAAATTGTTTTACTCACAGATGCAGACTGTATTCCTGCCAGTGAGTTCTGGTTAAAAAAAATGCAGGACGCTTATCAACCCGGAACGGAGATCGTGCTTGGTTATGGCGCATATCGAAAACATAAAGGCATCTTAAATAAAGTCATTCGCTTTGAAACATTTTTTAGTGCACTTCAATATTTTTCTTATGCACTGGCAGGCATCCCATATATGGGCGTGGGGCGAAATTTAAGCTATCGCAAAGAAATTTTTTACCGCGTCAAAGGGTTTTCTTCACTCAATCATTTGCCCGGAGGCGACGATGATCTTTTCATTAATAAAAATGCTACGCGTACAAATACCGCCATTGTTATTGATAAAGAAGCACATACTATCAGCACGCCTGCGAAAACCTGGGGCAGTTGGAAAAAACAAAAAAACAGGCATTATACAACGTCAAAATATTATACCGGCAAACATAAAACCTGGCTGGGTTTATTTGCTTTATCACAGGTATTAATTTATCCTTTATTGGTTGCAAGTATTTTATTTTATTCCTGGTGGCTGGCGCTTTCTGTTTATGCATTACGACTCATCATTCAAGCAATCATCTTATATAAAACCATGCAAAAGTTGAATGAAAAAGACCTTTGGCCATTCTTTCTTTTCTATGATATCTGGATGTTTTTTTATTATATATTATTTTTTCCATCACTTTGGAAGAAGCCAAAAAAAACCTGGAATTAATGGAAACAATTTTAAAATACTTTTCGGATTTTACAGAGGAACAAATTTTTCAATTTAAAAAACTCGAAGAATTATATACTGAATGGAATAGCCAGATAAATGTGATTTCGCGAAAAGATATTGGCAGTTTATATGATAAACATGTATTACATTCTTTGGCCATTGCTGCTGCAATTGATTTCAGGCCGGGCACAAAAGTCGTGGACATCGGCACAGGTGGCGGCTTTCCGGGAATTCCACTGGCGATATTTTTTCCGGAAGTACAATTTACTTTAGTGGATAGTGTTGCCAAAAAATTAAAAGTGGTTACGGCAGTTGCAGAAGGAATCCATTTAAAAAATGTACAAGTAGTTCTTGCACGTGCAGAAACACTTCCTAAAAATTCATTTGATTTTGTCGTTTCAAGAGCCGTTGCACCCATTGGCGAGTTATGGCACTGGGCCAAACCTTTATTGAAGAAAAAAAATTCCAATGAAATTCCCAACAGCTTAATATGTTTAAAAGGTGGCGACTTATCCAATGAAATTTATGAAAGTGGTTTGAAGCCAAAAAAAATTGATATACAATCTATTTTCCCTTTACCCGTTTTTGAAGAAAAATTTATTTTGATCGTAGAAAACAAATAATAAATTATCTTTTTATTTTTCATGAAATGCTTTGAAAGAAGGTATTAGTTTTGCAGCAATAACTATGGTACAGAAAGAAATTTTAGAATGTATTAAAACCCTGTATGTACAACTTACTGGACAACAGCCTGAAGCTATTGAAAAATTAGCACCGGGCGGCGGAGACCGTGAGTATTACAGGGTTTGGGGAAATGGCGCAACCTGCATTGCCACTTTCAATGAAAATAAAAAAGAGAATGAGACTTTTATAAAATTCTCAAAACATTTTCATAATAAAGGAATTCCCGTTCCTAAAATTTTAATTGCAGATGATGCGGGTAAAATGTATTTACAAGAAGATTTGGGAAATACGTCATTGCTGAATATACTTGAAAAAGAAGGCTATACAGACCATGTTTTTTCTCTTTATGAAAACACCGTGAAATTACTTGCACAGATGCAGGTGAAAGGCCATGAAGGCATGGATTATAATGATTGTATTACCGCAAAGGAATTTGGTAAGCAGGCTATTTTAAATGATCTCCTGTATTGCAAATATTATTTTATTGATACCTTAAAAATTCCATACGATAAACAAGCCTTGCTGGATGATTTTGAAAATTTCTCCTCTTCACTCACGAATAACAATGAACAATTTTTCATGTTCCGCGATTTTCAAAGCCGAAATGTGATGGTTAAAGATGATGCTATTTATTTCATCGATTTCCAGGGCGGCATGCAGGGACCTTTGCAATATGATATTGCCAGTTTGCTTTGGCAGGCAAAAGCTGCATTGCCCGTGAAATGGAAAACACAACTCCTGGAAATTTATATTGAAGAAGTTGAAAAATTAATTCCGGGTAAAATCAATACGGAGAATTTTCATTTACAATTTAATGGGTTTGTACTCACAAGACTGATACAGGTTTTAGGCGCGTATGGCTTCCGTGGTTTGTTTGAAAGGAAAGCACATTTTTTATCCAGCATTCCATTTGCATTAAAAAATATGAAACTCTTCCTGTCTGAAAATGGCCTGGCTAAAGGCTTTCCGGAGTTTCATAAAATTTTGGAAACTATCACTTCCGAAAAAATCATTGGTAATTTCGAAAGTCCTGTTGCAAAACCGGATTCCGAGTTAATTGTTGAAATTTCCAGTTTTTCTTATAAAAATGGAATTCCGCAAGATGCTTCCGGCAATGGCGGCGGTTATGTGTTTGATTGCCGCGGAATTTTAAATCCGGGCAGAATTGACATGTATAAAAAACTTTCAGGCAAAGACAAACCTGTAATGACTTACCTCGAACAGGAAACTAAAATGAATGTTTTTTTAAACAGCATTTTTGATATCATCGATATTCATATAGAAGATTATTTGGCAAGAGGATTTACACATCTCGCAATCAATTTTGGCTGTACCGGCGGACAGCACCGCAGTGTATATGCAGCAGAACAAATGAACCGTCATTTAAAAAATAAATACAAACTGAAGACCACGCTCAGGCATTTAAATGAACAAAACTGGTTGAAAGAAAATAGTGCTGCAACATGAAAAATATTTGTACAATATGAAAGCGATGTTGCTGGCTGCGGGTTTAGGCACTCGACTGAAACCCTTTACGGATAAGCATCCTAAAGCACTTGCCTTAGTAAATGGCAAAACTTTACTGCAACGCAATATTGAATACCTGCAGCAATTTGGGATTGATGAATTAGTGATTAACGTGCATCATTTTGCAAAGCAAATAATAGATGAAATAAAAAAACACAATGGTTGGAATAGTAACATTGAAATAAGTGATGAAACAGATGCTGTTTTAGAAACAGGCGGTGGCTTAAAAAGAGCAAAAGATTATTTTAAAAACGAAAGTCCTTTTGTGTTGATGAATGTGGATGTGCTCACAGATTTGGATTTACATAAAATGATATCAGCACATTTAAAAAATAAACCCCTTGCGACTTTAGCGACCACTTCCAGAAATTCGTCAAGGGCATTATTATTTAACGCTGAAAATTATTTATGTGGATGGAAGAATATAAAAACTGGCGAAATTAAAATTCCGAAAGCCTCGGAAACGCTTATTCCCAAAGCATTTAGCGGCATACATGTATTGGATCACCGCATTTTTGAATTGCTCCCACAGGAAGGAAAATTTTCAATCATTGATTCCTATATCGATTTATGTAAAACAAATACGATCCAATCTTTTGATCATTCCGGCGGACAATTTAAAGATGTTGGAACAGTAGAAAGTGTTTTAGAGGCTGAAAAAATATTTCGTTGACAAGAATTGTTTTGAGTTTCTTGTTTTTTGTTCCTTTTACCAGTTGGTCGAAATGGTGTGACGAATTCTGTTAAGAGCAATCCACACAAAGCGTTCCGCTGGAACGCAATTACTTTTACCGCAAATCTTCAACCCACAATAAGTTCCTGCGGAACTTTACAATCACGAGTTTAAATGTGTTGAATAATTTGTAAGAAGAAAAACATCTATTCTTTTGTTCCAGCGGAACAATTTATGGGTAGCATTATTGGAGTAACAAAATTAAAGCGTTCCTCCGGAACGCCTTGTGTATGCTTTTTACAAAATAAAAATCCTAAAAATCTTATAATCCTACAATCCTAATTATACGATTTCACCAGGAACACATAATCTTCCACTTTCCTGATTTGATTAACCCTGTTCTCATTTTTCAAGGTAGTATTCAAAGGCATTTTTATTCCCAGGAAACTCGTATCAGTTTCTTTTAATTCTTTCAGCATATCAAATATATTTTTTGATTTCACTGCAAATACAACACCTTCAGCCTGCGCCTGCCGTGTACTGATAATGCCTACTATTTCTCCTTTACTATTAAAAACCGGGCCGCCGGAATTACCCGGGTTGGCATTGAGAGAAATTTGAAAATTAGTGGTATCGCCATTGAAACCATTGCGCGCACTGAGATAACCCATATTATAAACAATCTCATCTTTTGGATACCCCAATGTAAAAATTTCTGTACCTAAATCAATATTAGATTTAGAAATACTGTAGGGCAGTGAATTGATTTTTTTATAATCATCATCATTAATCTTCAAAAGTGCAAGGTCTTTTTCAATATCAACAGTTATAATTTTGGCTTTGAATTCATTGCCTTTATTATTTACAACAACAGCACCGGAACCTTTTATAACGTGTGCATTTGTAATTAAATAACCTTTGCCATCAATTAAAAAAGCTGTGCCGCCTGCAGTGACTGTATAACCACTCGGAATTTTAGAATCAAATTCCCGAATACGTGCACCCTGCATTTGCTGGTTGCGTTGAACCTGGTCAATTTTTTTACTGAGCTGCTGCAGGTCATTCATTTTTGCGACAGGTGCAAAGAAACTTACCAGGCTATAAATCACCAGCGCGGTAATACTTGCAATCGAAGCAGCAATAGCAGTAACTCTCTTATATCTATTCCATAGAAATATAACTTTTGCTTTTCTTGTGGAAAGGTTGACATCTTCAATATCACCTTTTTCAGACAGCCTGTTATGGATAGAATGAAGCTTTTGTTTATAGTTGACATTCTTTGAATAAACTTCAATTTGCTGGCTAAATAATTTATGCTCCACCACCATCTGGTCAATGTCGGGTGTTGTATTGCGCAATTCTTCAAACCAGGCAATTTCACTTTGCGTCATTTTACCTTCCAGGTATTTTTCAATCGTTTCAAGTAGTTGTAAATCTTCCATCACGCTCCTATATTATAATGTGCAAAAAATATTTTTTTCAACCGCATCATGCATTTATACTTTTGATTCTTTGCATTATCGGCATTTGTATATCCAAATTTCCTGGCAATTTCATCCATACCTTTCTTTTGAAGGTAATAGGCTTCGAGTAAACTTTTACAAGGTTCCCCGAGGCTGTCCATAGCCTTTTCCATTAGTGCAAATTCGTTCGACAATTTCTGATGATTGTCAAGGTCATCATCCACAGCCGTTGTTTCTTCCATCCCTTCCAACAAAACCGTAACTCGTCCTGCTTGTTGTAACCTTTTCAACCATAACCTCCTGCAAACAGAATAGAGATAGGTTTTTATCTGGCAATTCAACACAAACGAATCCGTTTTAGCATTTTCATATAAAACGATCATCGCTTCCTGGAAAACATCTTTGGCATCTTCATGATCACCGCTGTTGTTTAGGATAAAATGCCGAACCATATTAAAATTATTCTTGTAAATGACTTCTGTTGCTTTAGAATCATTCTCGGCCAGTTTTTTTAATAAGGTTTGTTCACTCAGTTCAGGCATCTATCTGCTATTTTTAATACCAAAAGAAAATAAAAGTAACCCAAAATACAGGAAGAAGATTTATTTTAAAAAAAAATTAAATGCATGGGTTACATTTTTTAAATACCTGTATTAACTACCATATACATTCATAAAATCAAAAAAAAGGAACATGAAAAAGTTATTATTTGTACTCGCTATTGGCGCTTTCGCAGCTTGTGGCACAGGAACTTCAACTGATGCAGTTACTGATTCTACTATGTCAAACGTTGATTCTGTTGCTAATGCAGCAAAAGATACGATCAATGCAATGCAGGACAGCGCTACTCATATGATTGATTCTACTGCTAAAGCAGCTAAAGATTCAGTTAAAGCGAAAATGTAATTCATTTGGATCTGAGTAAATGATTATTCAACTTGCTGAATAAAGTGTGAAAATTTTTATATGGCAAGCAATCGTTATAAGCCGTTCCGTTTCCACGGAATGGCTTTTTTTTAAATTTACCTTTCTACCCTCTTTTTTAAATCTACCTTTGCAAAAATTTTTTTTACATGACAACTTTTGAATCGCTGGGCCTCAATGAGAACCTTATAAAGGCAACCAGCGAATTAGGCTTTGAAACGCCTACCATTATTCAAGAAAAAGCCATCCCTGTTTTACTCAGTGGCACGAAAGACTTTATCGGGCTTGCTCAAACAGG
Organism: Chitinophagales bacterium; assembly: GCA_038245585.1. Lineage (GTDB taxonomy): Bacteria > Bacteroidota > Bacteroidia > Chitinophagales > Chitinophagaceae > JAFDXJ01. Next base: position 21,457 of record JBBRSI010000021.1, on the reverse strand, counting down.
CACCGGCAAAACGGCAGCATTTGGTCTTCCCCTGCTACAATTAATAGATATTTCGAAAAAAAGCCCGCAGGCATTGATCGTTTGCCCTACACGTGAATTGTGTATACAAATCGTCAAAGAAATTTCTTTATTCAAAAAACACACGCCAGGTATTGGCATTGTTGCCGTGTATGGTGGTGCATCTATTGGTTTACAGATCCGTGACCTGAAAAAAGGGGCACAAATAGTAGTAGCTACACCTGGCCGACTGATCGACCTGATCGAAAGAAAAGCGATCAACCTGGAAGAAATTGAATACGTGGTATTGGATGAAGCAGATGAAATGCTGAATATGGGTTTCCAGGATGATATAGAATTTATTTTAAAAAACACACCCAACCGCGAAAGCACCTGGCTTTTTAGCGCAACGATGCCTTCAGAAATTCGCCGCGTGAGCAGGAAATATATGAACGAACCTGTTGAAGTTACCGTTGGAAAAGCCAATACAGGCAATAAAAATATTGATCACCAGTATTACGTGGTTCCCGCGCAATACCGCTATGAAGCATTGAAAAGATTGATCGATTTTAACCCGGGTATATATGGTTTAATATTTACCCGCACCAAGATTGATGCCCAAAATATTGCTGAAAAATTGACCCGCGAAGGGTATGATATTGATGCGTTACACGGAGATCTCAATCAACCTCAGAGAGATAAAGTGATGGGCCAGTTTCGCGATAAAACGTTGCAATTATTAATTGCAACTGATGTGGCAGCGAGGGGAATTGATGTGCAGGGCATTACGCACGTGATCAATTATGAATTGCCGGATGATATGGAAGTATATACGCATCGCAGCGGCCGAACAGGACGTGCAGGGCAGCAGGGCATTTGCATGAGTATCGTGCACAGCCGTGAACTCGGAAGATTGAAACAAATGGAAAGAATGGTTCAGGCACCTTTTCACCGCAGTGAAGTACCTGACGGAAAAGATGTTTGCCGCAAACAGTTTATTTATTTTATGGATAAATTGCTGGAAACGGATATCAGTAAAGGTGCTTATGCAAATTATTTACCCTTACTGGAAGAAAAATTTGCAGACGTTTCTAAGGAAGCAGTTTTACAAAAAGTGGCTGCTGCTGAATTTGACCGTTTCCTGAAATATTATGAAAATGCCAGCGACCTGAATATTAGGGATGACAGGCGTGGCCAGCGGAACAGTGATTTTATGCCCGGCAGAAAAACGGAAAGCTTTGGAAAAGGCCGTGATAAAGGCAGGTCTTTTAATGATGATGAAAACGGTTTCGCGCGTCTTTTCGTAAATTTAGGAACTAAAGATGGATTTTATAAAGCCAGCTTTTTACAATATATCTTAGACCTGAGCGATCTGCGCAAAGATGTGCTGGGTAAAATTGATATGAAGGAAATGAATAGCTGGATAGAAGTAGATAAAAAAGCAGCTCCTCAAATGATTCGTGCCATTGATGGTAAAAATTTCAAGGGCCGCCGGATCAGGATGAATGATGCCAATTCCAGGTAATAAAACTTTTTAAAAAAATGGAGGAAATGATTTCCAGTATGGAAAAAATTACTTCGGCCGCTTTGAAAAAGAGGCCTTTGATCATTTCCGGTCCATGTAGTGCAGAAACCGAAGAACAAGTTTTACAAACTGCTATACAATTAAAACAAACCGGCCTTGTAGATGTTTTAAGAGCAGGTATTTGGAAACCTAGAACAAGGCCCGGAAGCTTTGAAGGCATTGGTTCTGTGGGTTTGCCATGGTTACAAAAAGCCCGCGAAATAACCGGCCTGCCGGTTGCAGTAGAAGTGGCCACTTCCCGCCAGGTAGAAGAAGCATTATCCCATCAAATTGATATTCTTTGGATCGGTGCACGCACAACTGTCAATCCATTTAGCGTACAGGAAATTGCAGATGTATTAAAAGGTGTAAACATACCCGTACTCATCAAAAATCCCATTCACCCTGATCTTGAATTATGGATCGGCGCTTTGGAAAGAATTTCAAAAACGGGCATAAAAAATGTTGGTTTAATTCACCGCGGATTTTCCTCTTATGGAAATACACTTTACCGCAATGCCCCTATGTGGCATCTCGCCATTGAAATGAAGCGGAGAAATCCCGATACCATGATGATCAATGACCCTTCTCATATTTGCGGCAGACGGGATATTCTTTTGGATATTTCACAAACCGCCGTGGACCTGGGTTTTGATGGCTTAATGATTGAGAGTCATATTACACCGGATGCAGCCTGGAGTGATGCAAAGCAACAAGTGACACCGCAAACGCTCAGTGAAATATTGAACAAAATTGTTTGGCGGCGGGAAAACGGAACGAATGGTACATTTCATGCCACCCTGCAAAAACTACGCGAACAAATAGACCAGCTGGATGATGAGCTCATGCAAATTCTCACAGCACGCATGAATATTGCTGATAAGATCGGCCAATATAAAAAAGAAAATAATATTACAATACTTCAAACAAAACGTTGGAATGATATCCTGGAGCGTGCTTTAGCCAAGAGTGACCAACTAAAACTGAGTAAAGAATTTTTAATCAAATATTTTGATGCTGTTCACATGGAAAGCATAAATCACCAGAATAAAATAATGAATGATTGATAACACTGACGATTACTTTTTTCATTTTTTACTTTCTATTTGCTAATACATTTTTTTAAAACTTAATGGCTAACTTTCAAAATCTGAATCAATTTTTTCAAAAACCAGATGGGCAAAAAAATTTTTCATTTTAAAGAAAACGATTGCAACGTTTATCTCAATGATTCATTTTCAAGAATTGAAAAAATCGTTGATAAAGAAAAAACGGTTTTACTAATTGATAGCACGGTTTGTTTAAAACATGCCAGGAAGTTTAATGGCTGGAAAATTATTTTGTGTGAAGGTGGTGATGAACACAAAAATCAAAGAACTATTAATTCCATCATCAAGCAACTCATTGCGCTGGGTGCAAATCGTCAAACAATTTTAGTGGGCATTGGCGGCGGTGTTGTTACTGACATGACCGGTTTTATCGCAGGCATTTATATGCGCGGCATTCGTTTTGGATTTGTGCCCACTACCCTGCTTGCCATGGTGGACGCGGCTTTGGGCGGGAAGAACGGGATCAATTCCGGCTTGTATAAAAATATGATTGGTCTTATTAGTCAGCCTTCATTTATTTTATATGATAAAAACTTTTTAACTACTTTACCAAAAAAAGAATGGATAAATGGTTTTGCAGAAATTATCAAACATGCCTGCATCGGCGATCGTCAATTATTTAATGAACTTGAAAAAAATAATCTAGAAATTTTTCAAAAAGATCCTGGTAAACTTGAAAATCTCATTGCAAAGAATGCCCATTTGAAAATGAAAATTGTACAGGAAGATCCACAAGAAAAAAACATTCGCAAACTGCTCAACTTTGGCCATACACTCGGGCATGCAATTGAAAATGAACACAAGATGCCGCATGGCTACGCCATATCAATTGGCATGGTGGCCGCTGCAAGGCTCAGCAGGAATATTTTAAACTTTGGAGAAACCGAAAGAGTTATTGCACTTTTAAAAAAATACGGTTTACCTGTGCGCAAAAAATTAAATACAGAAACAGTTTTTGCGATGATGCAAAGCGACAAAAAAACACGCGGTGATTCTATAGATTATATTTTATTGAAAAAAATTGGCCAAGCGGAAATACGTTCTATTCCTATGCCACAACTTTTAATTGAATTACAAAAATTATCCAATGCAGTGCATCATTAAACCATCATTGCTTTCGGGCAACGTGACAGCCTCACCTTCTAAAAGCTGTATGCAGCGGGCCCTTGCAGCTGCATTGATATGCAGAGGAAAAAGTATTTTGCATAACACCTGCGCTTCTGAAGATAGCCGGGTGGCTAAAAATATTATTCAAAATTTAGGTGCGGTGATCACTGACATTTCATCTACTTCCAAGCAGATCGTGAGCGAAGGTTTTCCCCATGAATTTTTCCCGATAGATAAAAAAATACAAATTTTTTGTGGAGAGAGCGGACTTTCCACGCGCATGTTTGCACCCATTGCGGCATTATGTACGAATGAAATTTTATTTACCGGGGAAGACAGTTTGCAAAAAAGACCAATGGATTTTTTTGATCGAATTTTTCCATTATTAGATGTAAAAATTCAATCAGATAATGGCAAATTGCCCATTCACTTTCAAGGCCCATTAATACCAAAAGATATTGACATTGATTGTACGGAAGGTTCGCAATATTTGACGGGCTTGTTAATGGCATATTCTGCTATCAATGCAAGAGGCGTAACTATTTCAATCAAAAATTTAAAAAGTGCCGGGTATATTGGCCTGACCTTAGATGTGATGAAAAAAATGGGAATGATTATGCCGGAGTATTCGGATTTTTCTTCTTTTTATTTCCCTGGTGTGGAGAAAATAAATACGTCAAAAGAAAACGTTTATACAATTGAATCCGACTGGAGTGGCGCAGCATTTTTATTAGTTTCCGGCGCCATTGCAGGCAATATAAATATCAATGGATTGGACATGCAATCCCAACAACCTGATAAAGCAATTATTGAAGTACTTAAATCATGTGGAGCAAATATTTTATATAAAAATGATTCTTTAGAAATATCAACATCAACTTTAAGAAGTTTTCATTTTGATGCCACAGACTGCCCGGATCTATTTCCACCTTTAGCCGCTCTGGCAGCTTGTTGCGAAGGAATTTCTTCAATCAAAGGCGTTCATCGGCTCGTTCATAAAGAATCAAACCGTGCCGATGCTATTCAGCAGGAATTAAAAAAATTGGGTATTGATATTTATGTGGAAAATGATGAAATGATCATCAAAGGAGGAAGTCAAATTCAACAAGCAAATATTGAAACGCATGGCGATCATCGCATCGCCATGATGTGTTCAATTGTAGCGTTGGTGGCAAATGGAGAGACTATGATTCAGCATGCAGAAGTTGTAGGAAAATCTTTTCCTGATTTCTTTAAAACTTTGCAAAGTTTAAGTGCAGATATTTCAATAGTATAATTTGATTTTTTCAAACCCACTTTAAAACTTATTTTTATTTATGAATGAATTTGGACGAATTTTTCGCTTAACTATTTTTGGTGAAAGCCATGGAGATGTTGTAGGCATTTGCATCGATGGTATTGCAGCCGGAATTGATTTAAAAGCGGAAGATTTTTCGGAGGATTTGGAAAGAAGAAAAGGTGGTTTACAAAAAGGTACCACTCCGCGTAAAGAAGATGATATTCCCATATTCAAATCAGGAATATTTAATGGTAAAACAACCGGCGCACCATTATTAATTCTTTTTGAAAATAATAATATTCGCTCATCAGATTATGAAAAACAAAAAGCTATTCCGCGGCCGGGCCATGCAGATTTCGTAGCGCATCAAAAATATGGAGGTTTCCAGGATTACCGTGGTGGCGGGCATTTCAGCGGCAGACTTACTGTTGCAATCGTTGCTGCAGGTGTTATCGCAAAAAAATTATTGCAACATATTACTATACATGCGACACTCATTGAAGCTGGTGGTGAAAAAAATATTGAACAAGGTTTGTCAAAAGCAATACAAGCTAAAGACAGCATTGGGGGAATTGTTGAATGCAGGGTAAATAATTTACCCCTTTGTTTGGGTGAACCATTTTTTGACAGTACAGAATCTTTGATCGCGCATTTGGCTTTTGCTATCCCTGCTGTAAAAGGTATTGAATTTGGCGCCGGTTTTTCAGCTGCAAAAATGTTTGGCAGCATACATAATGATGCTATTGAAAATGAATCAGGCAAAACCAAAACAAATAATGCCGGCGGGATCAATGGCGGCATCACCAACGGTAATGAACTCGTTTTCAGGGTGGCCATCAAACCAACTTCTTCTACGTCGCAAGTGCAGGAAACCTGGAACAGTGAAACTCAAAAAATGGATACATTATCTGTAAAAGGCAGGCATGACCTCTGTATCGCGCTGAGAGTGCCGGTAATACTGGAAGCAGTGACAGCAATAGTCCTGGCAGATTTAATGCTGCTGGAGCAAAAGATTCCACGGATCATTAAAAATTAAAATCCCACGCAGGTAAAAAGTCATTTAGTTCATCTGGTTTAATACAAAAAAAGCCAGCCATCAACCAATAGAAAATTTATTCCAAAGAAGGGTTTACCTTTGCAGCATTTTAGAAAAGCAATACCAATTTTTATGAATTTAATAGATCAGCAATCAGAAGAATTTATACCACGGCACATTGGAACCATCGGCGATGAAAAAGAAATGTTGAATACAATCGGCGAAGAAAGCCTGGAAAATTTAATCAATAAAACCATCCCGGCATCTATTCGTTTGGAAGCACGGCTGGCTGTTCCTCCCGCAATCAGCGAGAGCCAATACCTGTCGCTTGTAAAAGACATGAGCCTGAAAAATATTTTATATAAATCATATATAGGCCAGGGTTATTATGGCACAATCACGCCCAGCGTGATCCTGCGAAATGTATTTGAAAACCCGGGCTGGTACACACAATATACGCCTTACCAGGCGGAGATTTCACAAGGCCGGTTGGAAAGTTTATTGAACTTTCAAACAATGGTAAGCGACCTCACCGGATTGCCAATAGCTAACGCATCTTTATTAGATGAAGCAACTGCCGCGGCGGAAGGAATGGCCATGTTATTTCATCATGTAAATAAAACTGATACCATTACACGGCCGCGTTTTTTTGTGGATGAAGCCATTTTTCCCCAAACAAAAGATGTATTGCTTACACGTGCATTGCCAATTGGTATCGAACTCGTGCATGGTGATTTTAAAACAGCCATTATTGATGATGCATTTTTTGGTGCTATTGTGCAATACCCGAATGATAAAGGCTCTGTAGAAGATTATACAACTTTTATTGAAGAAATGCACTCGAAAAATATTTATGTGGTTATGGCTACCGACTTGCTGGCGCTTACTTTATTAAAATCTCCGGGCGCATTAAAAGCAGATGTGGCGGTAGGTTCAGCACAAAGATTTGGCGTGCCGCTTGGATATGGCGGACCGCATGCAGCATTTTTTGCAACGCAGGATGAATTTAAAAGAGGCATTCCCGGCCGTATCATTGGTGTAAGTATTGATGCACAGGACAACCGTGCCTTACGTATGGCATTGCAAACAAGAGAGCAGCACATCAAACGCGAAAAAGCAACTTCCAATATTTGTACTGCGCAAGCTTTGCTTGCAAATATGGCTGCGATGTATGCAGTTTTTCACGGGCCGGAAGGTTTAAAAAATATTGCAACACGTATTCATTTGATGACGGCTGCTTTATCAAAATGCCTGGAAGTATCAGGCATTGAATTAGCTAATAAATACTTTTTTGATACACTTCATATAAAAGGTGCAGATGGACATATAGTAAAAAGTATGGCGGAAAAACATCACTTGAATTTCCGTTATTTCACCGATGGTTCAGTTGGAATAAGTCTCGATGAAACTACAACTCCGGAGGATCTGAATAATATTGCCAAAGTATTTGAACTGGCAACGAAAAAAAATACACCGGATATTTCCATAAAAGCATTGGAAGAAAAAAACCTGGTGATTCCATCAGAGTTATTGCGCGATACACCATATCTCACACATCCTGTTTTTAATATTCATCATAGTGAAACACAGATGATGCGTTATTTAAAACAACTGGAGAATAAAGATCTTTCATTAAATACGAGTATGATTTCACTCGGCAGTTGTACAATGAAATTAAATGCAGCCAGTGAAATGATTCCGGTAAGCTGGAGTCATTGGGCAAATATGCATCCATTCACGCCTTTATCACAATGCGAAGGATACACTTTACTCGTAGAGCAATTGAGTGATTATTTATGCCAGATCACCGGATTCGCAGCTTGCAGTCTTCAACCTAATAGTGGCGCACAGGGCGAGTTTGCGGGTTTGAATACCATCATGGGTTATCACAAAAGCAAAGGTCATACACATAGGAATGTTGTCCTTATTCCTATTTCAGCACACGGTACTAATCCCGCTTCAGCAATTTTAGCAGGCATGAAAGTAGTTGTTGTAAAAAGTGACGCGGATGGATATATTGATGTGGATGATCTTACTGCTAAAGCGGAACTTCATAAAGATAATCTCGCTGGTTTAATGGTGACGTATCCATCAACGCACGGCGTGTTTGAAGAAAGTATCAAAGACATTTGCACAACCATTCATACAAATGGCGGACTTGTTTATATGGATGGTGCAAATATGAATGCGCAGGTTGGACTTACTTCACCTGCGAATATTGGTGCGGATGTTTGTCATCTGAATTTACATAAAACTTTTTCTATACCACATGGCGGTGGCGGACCGGGCATGGGCCCGATTTGTTGTACAGAAGCATTGAAGCCTTTTTTACCCGGCCATGTTTTCTTTGAAGAAAAAAATGAAAACAATGCATCAGCCATTAGTGCGGCACCTTATGGAAGTGCCAGTATTTTATTGATCTCTTATGGGTATATCCGTATGTTGGGTGAAAAAGGAATTCGCATGGCAACAGAATACGCGATCCTGAATGCCAATTATATGAAAGCGAAATTAGAGAAATATTATAAAATTTTATTTACAGGAAAAAATGGAACCTGTGCGCATGAATTCATCGTGGATCTCCGGCCTTTCAAACTAACTGCGGGCATAGAAGCAGAAGATGTAGCGAAAAGATTAATTGATTACGGATTTCATGCGCCAACTATGAGTTTTCCTGTACCCGGCACGATCATGATCGAACCCACAGAGAGTGAAGATAAAGCAGAACTGGATCGTTTTTGTGACGCGATGATTGGCATATATGAAGAAATCAAAGACATCGAAGAAAATAAAGTTGACCGCAAGGATAATGTGTTGAAAAATGCACCACATACACAAGCGATTGTTTGTGCGGACGAATGGAAGCATCCATATTCAAGGCAGTCCGCGGCTTTCCCTTTATATTATGTTTCTCAAAATAAATTCTGGCCATCCGTTGCAAGAATAAATAATACCTATGGCGACCGCAATCTTATTTGCACTTGTGAACCAATGGAATCTTACGAGGAATAATTGCATATTATTTTATACAAAAAAAATCCACATCAAAAATGAAGCGGATTTTTTTTACATGAAAAATGTATTAATCAAATAATTGACTTTCGCCTGCTTTTACATCCTGCACATTTAATACTTCAGTTGCAGTTGCATTTATAATCATTGCAATAACCCTGCAATTAGCGGTATTGTACCCGTTCAAATTAAAGCTTACTGTTTTGTTATAAGAAACATTATTGATTGTAGTAGAGGCTGAAGGCACATCATCACCTTTTATATCCGTTGCATACAAACGAAGTACGCCATCATTTCTCCAGTTATATAAATCTGAACTTTGCCAAAGCGGACTTGATGATGGAACATATTGTGAATGGTAATAATAATTGTGCTGCGTGCTTAACAGGCCATCTTCAACAAGCATGATTGCGAGCTTAATAGTCGAACCGGAATAGTCCGAAGAAAATCCTGTTGTTACTTTTGCGCTTAAAGTATTTCCTGTTAAAGTAGTTTCAATTTGTAGTCCGGCATTTGCCTCTTTTGACAAAGCATTTGGTACTGATTGAATCACTTGAAATTGATCAGTCACAGTTTTCCTGTTTACAAATGCAGTGGGAAAACCCTGGAAATTTGGAACTAGATTTTCTAATCCATTCGCATAAGAAGTTATGAAAGGATCTTGTCCCGGACCGCCATCATGAACGGCGGCAGTGATAACACGATGATTTGCTGCGCGCATGGAATCAAGGTTCCAGGCCATTAAAGGACACCATCCGCACCATGCACCTGTAAAATCTTCTACATAAACTTTACGTGTAAAACTTACAGATGAGGATGTTGATTTAATTGTTATTATATTACTTGTTAAACTATTCAATGAAGCACTAAAATCAAAATCGCCTTCTGTTGTAGAAGTAAAAGAAGAGCCGCTAATTTTATTGCCATCCTGGTAAATGCTGCATTGTGCAGTAACATCATTACCATTATTATCTTTGACAAAAAACGACGCTTTATCTTTACCGTCATTTTTAATGGTTGTTTTACTTGCAGATAAAGTAATCGAAGTAACTGGTCCCGGACCAGGGTTTGGTGTATCTGATTTTGAACACGATACCAGGGACATACTTACGATAAAGCTAATTAAAGCTGCATACAGGAATTTCATTTTCATTGATGTTGATTGTTTATGTTGTTTAAAAATATTTTAAAAATTGTAGGTATAACCAAGTGTGAAACCCATATAAGACGGCACATAGCGGCAAACACCGCCTACGCATAAAAGGCCGGCGCGTTGTTTACTGAAACTTACCATAAATCTTTGTGCATTGGCAGAATAACTTCCGCCTAAATTATAATAATGAATTTTTGCAGTTTGATAATCAGTAAGGTCTGTAGCAAAAAATGAAAATTTTCCATATGAATATTCCGCCAGTGCAGCTGCCCAGTTTTTTTCTTCGAGTGTATTCCACATATGCTGTAACTCCGTACGCAAGGCACTTTTGGCACTTAACTTAAATAAAAAATCAGTCGCGAGTATTTTTGTTTTTACTGCATATGCACCTTGTTGCAAATTATATTGACTTATAAATGCAACGGTGCCTTTCACCGTTTTACTGAACTTTTTTTCAATGGTCACATTGATATCCGTGTATTGTTTCTGCCCGCCAAAATCTATAAATTTTGCTTTGAATGATTCGCCCGGTGTAAAGTTAGCATAAAATAAATCTTTATACATGGAGCCATTCAAAAAAACCGAAGTACTATATTTACCACCGAGTCCTGTCCCTTTTTTGAATAAATAATTGATCCCTAATTGCCCGCCAATCTCGTGCTTATTTTCACAAACAGCCGGATAAATACTACTTACTAACCAGGTATGTTGTTTCGTGAGCGATGGTAAATAATTCAGGTTGTTATTAATATCATCTATTCCATAATCAGCTTTTAGCGCAGCCAGTTCCAGGCGTCGGAAATCGAGATTGATAGCAAGTCCATTTTTGAAATTATAACTTTGAGAAATGAGTAATGCAGAACCCGGCTGGAAAATATATGATGGAATGTACGCAACAGGCGAGTGATGCATATATTCCGCCTTCAATAAATAATTACCTGCCGAAAAATTGATTCTTCCTGCACAGGCAGTTACATTTTTATCATGCGGAACGTCAGTATAGGCAAGGCTGTCCTGGTTGATGAATAAAAAGCTTCCACCAACCTTTAAAGAAATTTGATGATTATCATCCTGCTTATTAAACAGTAATATATCTGCATCAGCACCGCCTATTTTTCCAACACTGTATGTAAAATAATAGCGTTGCTGGCCATAGAAAGCTTTTACCTGCACATTTTTAAAAGGATTTGCACGAACATGAATTCCGCGAATCGTGTTGTCAATTCCAAGTTGCCTGTCTTCATAAGTCCGGAATATCAATCCGTTTCCAAACTGATCGTAAAATGTTCCAACAGTAACATCGAATTTTGTTGAACGAAATCCCGCATAATAATGGGTAAGATCCACTTTGGTCGTATAGTCAGGTGTAAATTTTGTGTACCCCTGTAAAGCCGGCAAATAGGCTTCTGCCTGTACCCCTGCAATTATATTTTTATAACTATAATTCACTGTAGCGTACGAATTGGATGCATATCTTTTTTGTGGCAACGCAATTCCTGAATTAAGGTTTGAAAAATAATATTGGTGCTGAGTTTCTATACCACCGCCAAAATTTTTGAGCGAATAAAAATGGGTAGTGTCCTGTGCTGATGTGTGAAAAGAAAAGAAAAAGATTGCAATGATTGCTGAAGCGATTTGTTTTGCTTTTGATAAAAAAAAATTCATTTATTATAGGAATTTAAATATGAAAACAATTCCACTTCTTCGCCGGGATTATAACCTTGTATCCGGCGAATGATCTTACCATCTTTGTCAATTACAATGGCATAAGGAATGGCACTGATATTCAAAGCGCGTTTCAGGTTTTGATTATCATCCAGGTAAATGTTGAATTCCCATCCGCTTGCATTTGCGATAGATTGCACAGAACCTGTGCCCCTGCTGTCATCAATAGAAATGGCAATTAATTTTGCGCCGGTTTTTTTAAAATCATCCCATTCATCACTGATCGCTTCCAGTTCCTGCCTGCAAGGTTTACACCAGGTAGCCCAAAAACTAATAACTGTTAGTGAAGAACTATCACGTAAAGAGGCTGTTTGAATGTCCTGGCCACGTAAATTTTTAATTTGAACATCCGGAAGAACATCTTGTGCAGAAAGTATATTTACTACAAGAATAAAAACAAAAAAAGAGACCAGTTTTTTCATATAAGACAATTGGAGACTAAAAACGCTTCATCAAAAGCTTTATTATAAACAACTCATTTTTTACAAAATAATGACAACTTTGAAGCCTATGAGATTAAATGTTTTTTAAATAAAGCGTGCAAATTTATCCTGCTTAAAAGTATAAGCAAAATTATTTTTCTGTTGTCCGGATACGAAAGACTTATTATTAAGGAATATTGAAGGAATACAATATAAAATCAAAGAAATTAAAATATTTTAATTATTCATGTCCTTCCGTTTGATGGGCATTACCTGACCCTGGAACAGTATATGGACCTTTCCATGTAGTCATCAGTAACAATATTAAAAAAAGAATAATAACACTTGCAAAAAATGGCATAAAGAATTTACGCAAACTTTTGGTATCAAATTGTTGACTGCTCATATAATTATTTTCGCTGCTAAATTAAATAGAATTTACAAATTAAAAAAAAACTTCAGGATTTAATTGTATAACGCATCAATCTTAATACGAGATCCGGATCCGGCGAATTACTTAGCCAGGTATTTTTTTCAGATTCCGCACATACACCTGGATAATCCGCTTCCGAATTATAAAAATGATGAATGAGCTGGAAATGCAGGTGTGGCGGCCAATTGCCATTTTCCTTTTCATTCCCGGTTGTTGCCAGTAATGAGCCCGCAGCAAAATATTTTCCTTCACTAATATTTCCCAAACTATCCAGGGAAAGATGGCCATATAAAGAATAAAAAGAAACGCCTTCCAGTTGATGAATCAATATAATTGTACCACCATAATCTCCTTTTGCAGGATTGTACCCAAAGCGGTGAACCATTCCGCCGAGCGGTGAAAATACAGGCATTCCGGCTTTTCCCCAAATGTCCACACCAAGATGAAGCCGTCTTTCGCTGCTTTTATTTTTTGCGTCAAAAAGATGACTGAGGCTATAAATATTACGCAGTTCTGCATATCCTCCAATGCCATATTCAGCATCATGCCTGTTCAGTTCATTGGTTATAAATTTAGAAAAAACGGGAAGATGATTATATACATCCGGCGTTAATGCATGATTGTTTTCACTCAAATCTAGTTGCACAATTTTTTCTTTCCCCGGAGAAAAAGAGATGACAGGCAAAAATTCTTCCTGGTGATTTTTTAAAATACTTACAAGCCTTGAATTATTTTTCAATGAAATATTTTTTCTTCAATGATCAGATAACGATGTTGATCATTTTATTTTTTACATAAATTATTTTCCTGGGTGGTTTCCCGTCAAGCCATTTTTTTACAATATCATTTTCCAAAACAATTGCTTCTACTTCCTGTTGCACAGCAACCAGCGAAATAGAAATTGTTGTCCGCAATTTTCCATTTACACTTAAGGGATATTCTTTGGATGTTTCTGTAAGATATTTTTCGTCTACTATCGGCAATAAAGCATCTACAATACTTTCGTAATTATTTTTTTGTTGAATGCCTCTTACATGCTGGTACAATTCTTCTGCAATATGCGGCGCATAAGGTGCCAGTAAAATAAGTAATGGTTCCAAAATTTCAGCCTTATGGCATTTTAATGTAGCCAGCTCATTCACCGCGATCATAAAAGCACTCACAGCAGTATTAAAAGAAAATCGTTCTGTATCATCCCGCACTTTCTTAATAGTGGAATGAAGTAATTTCATTTCTGCAGGTGAAGCTTTATCAATCGTTATAATATTCCCTTTTGTTTCATCAAAAAATAAGCGCCACAATTTTTTCAGGAATCGGTGTACCCCTTCAATCCCTTTGGTATCCCAGGGTTTGCTTTGTTCTACCGGGCCGAGGAACATTTCATACATGCGAAAAGTATCTGCGCCGTATTTCAACACCAGGTCATCAGGATTAATGGTATTGAATTTTGATTTGGACATTTTTTCAACTTCAGCACCACAGATATATTGATCATATTCCAAAATGAAATAAGCATTCGCATATTCATTATTTCTCCATTTCTTAAAAGCATTAATATCTAATTCAAATCCATCTACCATATTTACATCTGCATGAATTGGAATGATATTTTTTGAAATAATTTTTATTTGATCATCATCATTTCCAAAATACGATTTTAAAATTTCGCTGATTTTATTTTCCAGTTCTTCACTTGCTATATTTTTTTGTAAAAAATCATCCGCATATTTTTTTGAAATAAAAATGACCGGTGCATTTAACTGGCTTGCATTTTCAATATCCAGATTTAGTTTATACACAAACCTGCTGCTTCCCTGGATCATACCCTGGTTTAGCAATTTTTTAAAGGGTTCGTCAAAACTGATAGTACCAAGATCAAATAAAAATTTTGTCCACATACGACTATACAATAAATGCCCAACTGCATGTTCTGTGCCGCCGATATACAAATCTACCTGTCCCCAATAATCACTGGCTTTTTTATCACAAAATTTTTGATCATTATGCGGATCCATGTATCGCAGGAAATACCACGAAGATCCAGCATAGCCGGGCATTGTAGAAGATTCGCGCACGCCGCCACCAGGCACATTTTCAATCCATTCCCTGTTATTGGCCAATGGCCCTTCGCCATTTAGACCGGGACTCAAATCTTTGATGGGAGGTAATAATAATGGCAATTCATTTTCAGTCATTGGATAAGCAATGCCATCTTTCCAAATGATAGGAAAGGGTTCACCCCAATAACGTTGCCGGCTAAATGCAGCATCGCGCATTTTGTACTGCACTTTTGCTTTTCCAATATTTTTTTCTGCCAGGTTTTGAATAACAATTTGGATCGCATCCCGCATGCGCAAACCGTCCAGGAAATCACTTTTCTCCAGGATCGCATCTTTTGTATCATTGGCTGCTTCGCCATTAAAATCTTTGCCAATAATATTGGTAATAGGAATATCAAAATGACGGGCAAATTTAAAATCGCGTTCATCACCACAGGGTACTGCCATAATTGCGCCAGTGCCATAACCAGCAAGCACATATTCTGAAATCCAGACAGGAATTAAGTTTCCACTAAATGGATGTTTTGCATAAGCGCCGGTAAAAGAACCCGTAATTTTTTTCTCCGCCTGGCGTTCGCGCTCACTGCGGCTCTTCATATAGCCAATATATTTTTCTATTTCCTGTTGCTGTTCTTTGGTGATAATTTTTTGCACCAAAATATGTTCAGGAGCAAGCACCAAAAAATCAACACCAAAAATTGTATCAGGGCGTGTGGTATAAACAACAATATTTTTTGTTTGATTTTCATTATCTAATAATTCAAATGAAATTTCTGCACCTGTAGATTTCCCGATCCAGTTACTTTGCATGTCTTTCATCGATTCGCTGAAATCCACGTGTTGCAAGCCTTCCAGCAACCTATCCGCATATTCTGTTATCCGCAGGTACCATTGCCGCAGTGTCTTTTTTTCTACAGGAAAACCACCTCTTTCACTCACGCCATTGATCACTTCATCATTTGCCAATACTGTTCCCAGGCCTTCGCACCAGTTTACTTCACCATACCCACAATAAGCCAGGCGATAATTCATGAGGATATCCATTTTCATTTTTTCCTCAAAGCCATTCCACATCTCTGCCGAAAAAATGGTTGCATCATTGCCCGGGCAGGAAAAATTTTTATTACCTTCTTTCTCAAAAACTACAATCAAATTTTCAATGCGATCTGCTTTATTTTCATGCCTGTTATAATAACTATTAAACAATTGCAGGAATATCCATTGAGTCCATTTATAATAATGCGGATCTGCTGTTTTGATTTCCCGGCTCCAGTCATAGGAAAAACCCAGGTGATCCAGTTGGCTGCGAAAATTTTGTATATTTTTAGAAGTGCTTTCAGCGGGCGGAACTCCATGTTCTATAGCATATTGTTCCGCTGGCAAACCAAAAGCATCGTATCCCATCGGATGCAATACATTAAAGCCTTCGAGGCGTTTATAGCGCGCAAAAATATCACTGGCAATATACCCCAGCGGATGCCCTACATGCAAGCCGGCACCACTTGGATACGGGAACATATCCAACACATAATAAGCAGGTTTTGAAGAATTATCTTGCACATGGTAAATTCCTTTTTCATCCCATGTTGCCTGCCATTTTTTTTCTATTTCATTAAAATTATATTCCATATAAAAAGAAAGAATTATTCAGCTTAATATTTATGGTAAACATATATAAAATAAAAACAGGAAAAAACAAATCATAAATTTTTCCATGTCTTATACCAAAGTGTAAAAAATCTGCGTTTAAAAAAGCTTGCAAACCTACATGAATTTAGCATAAAGATTTTTACATAAAAAATTGATTGTGATAATTCCTGTAATGCAGTTTACATTGAATTTATAAAAAAGTTTGCAGGTTAAATTGTAGATTTGCTCCTGCACTGAACCCTTAATATTTTATTCATATGGCTGAAATTGGAAAATCTTCCCTGCGTCGCAGTAAACCTACTTATATATATAGCATTATCGGCGTTGCCATCGTATTGGTGATTATCGGTGTAATGGGTTGGTTGTTTCTCAATTTTAATCAATTAGGCAATTCACTAAAAGAAGACATTCGCATCAGTGCTTATTTGCGTACCCAAAATAAAGATACAATCTCGCAGATTCAATCCTATATCACTGCCCAGCCTTACGCAAAAAATGTTCAATACGTCAATAAAGAATCTGCTAAGAAAATATGGAACAATGAAAACAATGAAGATTGGTCCAAAATCCTGGATTATAATCCTTTACCTGAAAGTATAGATTTCTATGCGCGTGCTGAATATGTGACACCGGATAGCCTGCAGAAAATATCAAGTAATATAATGGCTTTATATGGCAATCAAATCACTGATCTGCAATACCCGCAGGTTTTGGTGAGCAATCTTGCAGACAGAGCTTCTAAACTGGGTTTAATATTCCTGGTTGTGATCATATTACTTTGTGTGATTGTAATTGTAAGTATTGATAATACGATCAGGCTGGCCATGTTTAGCAATCGTTTCCTCATCAAAACCATGCAAATGGTAGGCGCTACCAGGAAATTTATCGCGGGGCCAATGGATTTGCGTGCTGTATTAAATGGTTTTATAAGTGCGCTTATTGCCATTGCCATTTTATTCAGCCTGATACAATGGGCAGAAAGCCAGTTTGTACAATTAAAAGCAATCCGGGATACAGAACAAACACTTATTCTTTTCGGTGGAATGATCCTCATGGGTGTTGCTATTTCTCTTTATAGCACACATAGAAGTGTTATTAAATATTTAAAGATGAAATTAGATGACCTCTATTAATAAGATTATGTACTTTCACGCTCCAAATTTTATTTTAAAATAAATTTTCATGGCAGCGAAAAAAAATATTTCCGACAAAACACAACCTGTACTCATCCAGGAAACTGCAATGCCCCCATTATTTTCAAAACAAAACTATACCTGGATGGCCATTGGAGCCGCGCTCATTTTATTAGGTATGGTTTTGATGGCTGGCGGAAAAAGCCAGGATCCACATGTGTTTAACACGAATGAAATATATAGTACAGTGAGAATAACCATAGCGCCTATCCTGATTGTAGGTGGTTTATTGGTAGAGATATACGCAATCTTCAAAAAATCAGTACCAGCAGAATCTTAATTTTTTCTTTCTTTTCTTAAATCATAACTCCATATTTATGACGCTCACCCAGTCAATTGTTTTGTCCATCATTGAAGGCATTACAGAATTCCTTCCTGTTTCATCTACCGGCCACATGATATTGACGAGTTCTGTCATGGGAATAGAAAAAGAAGATTTCACAAAATTATTTGAAATAGCGATTCAGCTTGGAGCCATTGTTTCCGTAGTTGTCCTTTACCGAAAAAAGTTTTTTGATTTTAAGAAATGGCAGTTTTATATGAAACTGATCATTGCCGTAATTCCCGCATTGATCCTTGGTTTTCTCTTTGCAGATAAAATAGATATTTTACTCGGAAGCCCGACCATAGTGGCTTTAAGCCTTGTCGCTGGTGGAATCTTCTTATTATTTATTGATAAAATATTTTTTTACCCACACCAAAAAGATCATGTTGGAGAAGTAAGTTATATGAACGCATTTATCATTGGTGTGTTCCAGTGTTTGGCAATGATACCGGGCGTGAGTCGTAGTGCAGCTTCTATCATTGGAGGTTTGCAACAAAAATTTTCCCGCAAACTGGCGGCTGAATTTTCATTTTTCCTGGCTGTGCCCACAATGGCAGCTGCTACAGGTTATAAATTATTAAAAACATATACAGAACAACCACAAATTTTACAGGACAGTAATAATATTATGCTCTTGGTAGTAGGAAATGTGATTGCATTTTTAGTAGCAATGCTGGCAATAAAATTCTTTATCACATTCATCCAAAAATATGGCCTGAAATATTTTGGCTGGTACCGGATTTTTGTAGGACTTATTTTTTTAATGCTTATAAAAATGAACCAAATACGGTAAAGCTTATTCAGTTATTTTAATGGCTTTATTATCTTTCACTAATTTTTTCATTTGCAAAAAAACTGCTGTTAATATCAGTACGAAGCCCACATAAAAATAAGGGCTTAACAACTCGTTTTCATGAAAGATAATGAATGCCAGTACTATCCCGTAAACAGGCTCCAGTGTCAATGAAAGATTCATCGTAAATGCACTCACTTTTTTTAAAGCACTCACATATAATAGAAAAGTGAGAATGGTGCAGCCCCAGCTTAAAATAAGCAACCATAACCAATCGAGTTTTACCGGGAAAATAATATCAGTAGGAAATAGATAATGATAAAGGGGCATGAAAATCGTCAAACCGATAAAACCGCCTGTCAACTGGTATAATGTAAAAGTTTCTGGTTTATAATTACCAACAATTCTTTTGTTCAGAACAGACACTATCACCGTGAAAACAGAAGAGAACAAACCAATATATATGCCGATTGAAAAATGAAGATTGGTAAAATAAATGATGCCTATTCCCAATAATGCGAGAAGGCCAAGAATCAATTCAAAAGGCTTGATTCGCTGGCGCAAAATAGCAGGCTCTAATATCGCACTGAATAAACCGGAAGTTGCCAGGCATGTAAGCGCAATAGATACATTGGAATACTTGATGCTTCCATAAAAACATAACCAGTGCAAAGCAAGTAAAGATCCAATTGCGCCAATTTTTATAAAATCCCGTGTTTTAATTTTTTGAATTTTTCCTGTAGATAAGAAAAGTAACCAAAGGGAAATGGCCGTTATGAATAATCGCCACCAAACCAGCCAACCTTCATTTAATGAAATTAACCGGCCCAAAACGCCTGTGAAGCCCCAAAGGAAAACGGCAGTGTGTAAGCGGATCAGCGCTGGCTTCATAATTGCGCAAAGAAACTAAATAAAAAATCAGTTACAGGAATATTTATTGTTTGTTCCCAACCGCTTCTTCATCATTTTTAATGGCAAGCGATGTATTTTTTTTATAGGAAGAAAACCAACTGTTCCATTCAATTTTCAAAACTCCCAGTACGCCTTCTTTTAAAATGTTCTTACTCATTTTACTATTGCCTTTTTTACGGTCGCGGAATACAATTGGAATTTCTGTTATCTTAAAACCCAGTTTCCATGCAGCAAATTTCATTTCGATCTGGAAAGCATAACCTATAAATTGAATTGCATTTAAATTAATTGTTTCCAACACTTTTGAGGTGTAGCAAATAAATCCTGCTGTCGGATCTTTCACCGGCATACCCGTAAGAATACGCGTATAAAACGCGCCGCCTTTTGAGTAAATATGCCTGTCTGAAGGCCAGTTTTCTATCATGCCGCCCGGAACATAACGGCTACCAACGGCAACATCTGCACCATTGAATTTGCAGGCTTCATATAACCTTTCTAGATCAATGGGGTCATGGGAAAAATCCGCATCCATTTCAAAAATAAATTGGTAGCCTTTTTCTAAAGCCCATCGAAATCCATGAATATATGCAGTGCCCAAGCCTTGTTTTCCTGGTCTTTCCAGCATAAATAATTGCTGTGGATAAGCGTCAAATAAAGACTTTACAATCGAAGCGGTTCCATCGGGCGAATTATCATCTACTACTAAAATATGATAGCCTTTTTGCTGTTCAAAAATTGCTTTCAAAATATCAGTAATATTCTCTTTCTCATTAAAGGTTGGTATGATCACTAATTTCTCCAAGCTTATTTTTGGATTTTTGATGAAACCGAAAATACTATTTCAGGCTGATAAATATAATACCGTTCCTAATAAATTAAAACCGGAATATCAATTATGCCTTTTTTAACAAGGTACGATTTAGCATTTCAGTGAGTTTTTGTTTGGTATTCAAAGCGAAATCTCCCTTCATCATCCAGTCATAATATTGAGGCTCCTGCTTTAAAACCAATGCCACCGGCTTGCCTTTATGTTTTCCAAAATTAAATGTTTCCACGCCATCCACTTTTATAAAACGTCTTGCGAGGTCCACCATGTCATCTTCCCCGCAAATTTTTAAAATAGAATCGAGTGTGTCACCAAGGTTTTCATACCGCTCCAACTGTGCCTGCAACACTTCCCATGTGGCCTGCACATCCGCGTCCGCACTATGCGCATCTTCCAGGTTTTTACCACAATAAAATTTATACGCAGCAGTAAGTGTGCGTTGTTCCATTAAATGAAATATTTTCTGGACATCTACCAGCTTACGGCCATCGATTGAAAAATCAAGGCCAGAGCGCATAAATTCTTCAATTAGTAGTGGAATATCAAATCGGTTGCTGTTATAGCCACCCAGGTCACAATTATCCAGGAATTGTTTCATTTCATTAGCCACCTGTTTGAAGGTCGGCTCATTTTTTACCATCTCATCTGTAATTCCATGTATTTCTGTACAAACTGCCGGGATGGCCACCTGTGGATTAATTAATTTTCTCTTAACTGTGCTACTTCCATCAGGCAAAACTTTTATAATGGCAATCTCTACAATCCTGTCAATACTGATATTTATACCGGTTGTCTCAAGGTCTATAAATGCGATAGGTTTTTGTAATTGCAGTTTCATAGTTCTATAAATTTGTAGCGTAT
>JBBRSI010000020.1:0-36653 GCA_038245585.1 Chitinophagales bacterium | reverse complement strand
TAATTTTGTTCATACGAAAAACAATCAAAGGGAAGTAACAAAAGATTTTTTAATTTCTTTCTGTTATTTCCTTTTGTATTTTAAATTGTTTTTTCGCATTTATTACTTGAACTTAGAATGTAAATGTAATTCAAACAGGTATTCATTTAATAACAGTTATAATATTGGATTCTTAATTTACTATATAAAATATTTACCCATAAAAAAAGCCGTCCAAAAGGACAGCTTTGAAATTCTATACATTCAAAAAAAATTATTCTGCTTCGGCCATTACCTCAGTTACTTCAGGAATCATTCTTTTCATCATGCCTTCAATTCCTGCTTTCAACGTGATCATGGAAGAAGGACAGCCACTGCAGCTTCCCTGCAACATCAGGTTTACAATTCCATCATTATAACTTTTAAATTGTATGGCACCGCCATCCATTTCCACGGCCGGGCGTACATAATTATCGAGCAATTCTTTAATACGTTTTACAACATCATCATCATCTGCCAACACCAAATTTGTAGCTTCCTTTTTCACTTTCGCAGCTTCTTCTTCATTGACTACGGTCCCGCCATTCTCAATATATTCTTTTAAGAATTGTTTAATGGGCGGGATCACATCAAGCCAGTCTTCTGTATCAGAAGTTTTGGTAAGCGTAACAAAATTGCTCGCTATAAAAATACTCCTGATAAAAGGAAAAGCAAATAATTCTTTTGCCAAAGGTGATGGGCCGGCAAAACTTTCATCGGGAAAATCAATACTCTTCCCGGGATATAATAATTTATTCGCCACAAATTTCATCGTCTCCGGGTTCGGCGTCATTTCCGTATAAATGCTGATCACCGGGTTGCCTGTTTTTATCATTGTAAATAATATTGAATATTCTTTAAAAAATAATTACCCCGGGATTTGCTCCCCGGGAATATATATAAAATTGCCTGCAAAGATACAAAAATTTATCCAAGCTTATGCCTCAAATTAACCGGGCATTTCACAAATTTGTAACTACTTGTTTAACAATATGGAAAGATTTGAAGCTTTTATAAAATCGTATGTTTAGGTATAAAAGAAAAATCATGAAAAAAATATTGTACCTGGTTTTTGTATCATCATCATTACTCATGGTGAATTGTACACAATCACAGACCAAGAAGGGAATGGATCAAAAAACAGTGGATGTAAAATACCCGGATCCGCAAAAAGTCAATGCCGGTTATACTTTTCCTATGAAAATGTCAAATACAGAATGGCAACAAAAATTGACCAAATCCCAATATTACATATTAAGGGAGAAAGGCACAGAACCTGCATTTAGCGGGAAGTTGAACCATTTCTATGAAAAGGGAACTTATTATTCTGCGGCTTCCCTGCAACCGGTTTTCAGTTCTGATACTAAATTTGATTCAGGTACAGGCTGGCCAAGTTTTTTTGCACCAATTAATCCCGATGCAGTAAAACTTGTTAAGGACGCAAGTGCTGGCGATATGAGATGGGAAGTAGTCGATTCAAAATCCGGTTCACACCTGGGTCATGTTTTCGATGATGGGCCAAAGCCAACCGGGAAAAGGTATTGCCTTGATTCTGATGCGTTGATTTTTGTACCCGCTGGCGGAAAAGCGCCAGTTGCCTCTAATTAATTGAATAGATGTATCAATAAATTTCATTGGCTTTCTTAATTTTGACGATGCGAAAAATTTATTATCTCTCTTCCTGTGACACATGTAAAAAAATCCTGGAAAAAATAAATCCTGCAATGCATGGTTTTGAATTGCAGGATATTAAAAAAGATAAAATAACTGCCGGTCAATTGGATGAAATGAAAAAATTGGCCGGCAGTTTTAATGCATTATTCAGTAAACGTGCAATACTTTATTCAACTATGAAGTTGAAGGAAAAAATTTTAGGCGAAAAAGAAATCCGCGATTTGATCTTGAAAGAATATACATTTCTCAAAAGACCTGTGATGATTTATGATGGACAAATTTTTATTGGAAATGCGCCAAAAGAGATTAGTAAATTATTGGATATAATTTCTTAAAAAGTATATTATTGAAAATTATAAATCGAAAGGCTATCTTCATTCAACACATAAAAATTATTTCCGGCACGAAGTATTTTTTTAAATGCTGAAGCTGAAAAACTTGTTGCAAAATATTTTTCATCAGGAAATGCAACGGCTGATTGTACAAAATTTTCTTTTACCCAACCATACACCATTCCATTAAATGCTTGTACGTTTGTCCAGTTTGGAAATGGTATATTTTTTTTGAAATGCCCATAATAATCAAAAATCTTCCAGCCAATTTTTTCATCATATAAATAAAGAATACCATCCGCGTCAATGATTTTTTGCGGGTTAAATTCATCAGTAAACGCCAGGCGAAAATCCGCGGATTCCAACAACAATTTTCCATTGTCATCAAACTTTTTCAGCGTATTGCTCCATTCATCAAATATCCAGTAATTATTATCATAACTCAGTGCCACTGCTTTTGCCTGGAGTATATTGAAATTGCGAAGATTAATGATGTTGAGTTTATTCAGAAATTTATCCACCACAATGATGGTCAAAAAATCTCTATAAAAAATGATTTCCTTAAATGGATTACTTACATCCATACTAAACAAATCTCCATAGCGTCTTGTATCATTATAGACAGTGAGCGAATCGCCGTTGGCATTTAATTTTTTAATACGGTTATCTGTATTGATCAAATATATATTGCCCAGGTTATCTGCATAAAAATCACGAAAATTTCCGGCAATTGTTTTTTGCAAAGTTAAATGGAGCGTGGTATCCCCATTTGCAAATACAGGTTTCATAAAACCCAGTAAAAAAATAATATGGATAAAAATTATTCTTCCCATTTTTTTAAATGCATTTCATGTCCGTCAAAATATGCATACGTAAAACTACGAATCCAATCGCCCAAATTTAAATAGCGACTGCCATTTCCAAGATCAATATCCAATGGCAGGTGACGATGGCCAAAAACAAAATAATCAACATGTTCTTTCGCCAAAATTTCTTTAGCATAAATCACCAGCCATTCATTTTCTTCACCCAGAAATACCTGGTCCGAACTGCCGGTTTTTTTCCTGCTTTTTGCACTGAAATAATTTGCAAGCCCCATTCCCCAGGTCGGGTGCATCTGGCCAAAAAGCCATTGGCAAAATGGATTTCGAAAAACTTTCTTCAACCTTTTATAACCATGATCTCCCGGGCCTAAACCATCACCATGACCTATGTAAAATTTTTTATTTCCAAACTTAAAACGCTCCGGCTTTTCATATACTTTTATATTTAATTCCTTTTCAAAATAACCATGCATCCACATGTCATGATTGCCTATAAAAAAATGAATGGGAATTTCTTTATCGGAAAAAGAAGCCAGCATACCCAGCAAGCGCACAAACCCTTTTGGCACTACTGTTTTATATTCATACCAGAAATCAAACATGTCACCGAGTATAAATAATTCAGCAGTATCTTCTTTGATCGATTCAAGGAAACGAACAATTTTTTTTTCACGCTCCAGGCTTGCAGTATTATCCGGGGCGCCGAGGTGAAAATCAGAAATGAAATAAATTTTTTTTTGCCCGGGTTCCTGCATGGATCATTTAGGATTTGGGAATGAAGAATTATTATTTAAGATGTAGGATTTATTTATTGTTAGTGCTTGTAATATTCCAGGAGATCGCCGGACTCAATGAATTTGTGATTTTCTATATTACCATTGAACCAATAAATCCAGGCTGGTACTTTTGCTACGCCAATTTGAACTTCTGCTATATCGCGGAAATACAATTGCATTTCATCTTCTTCTACGCACACCCCTTCATATACATCCAACTGCCCAATGGCCCAGCTAAAATCAGCTTCATTTTTAATATGGTATAATTCCCCGATAATAAAATGTTCATCTGATACTGGTTTCGCCGCGGGGTATTTACCCATATCATATAATTTTCCGCGCACTTTACCGATGCCGGTAAGGTCAAAGAAATTACTGATATAGCTGTATGCATCACTGCGGAAACCACTGCGCAATGAACCGTAAACAAATAAATTATAAAGAGGTGGAGTATGTATCATAAATAGGTTTTTAATAAAGCAGTAAGTTAATCATTCCTGTATCAAAAAACAAAAAACTTCTTTCGGTCCATGCACACCTGTCACCAGTGTTTTTTCAATATCAGCAGTCCTGCTCGGGCCTGCGGCAAAACTGAGTGATGATGGTAAATTACCTTTATATTTTTTTTGTAAAAAACTAAGAGCATCTGCGGTATCATATAATACTTGGTTTGTATGGGCAATACAAATATGCACCGGCGCATAAACTGAAGCTGTGCGGCCATGCTCTTGTGCGCTGCTCAAAACAATAGAACCTGTGCGGGCAACCAATGCTTCACAACTCGTAAAAGATGCCTGGCAATCCGCGAGTGAATCAGTTAATAAAGTTACCGGCAATGCATTGTTCAGCATTGAAAGAATTTTCTGTTCCGCACAAAATATTTTTTCCCAGCTTCTTGTTTGAATTAAGATTTGTACCTGGTTTTTTAACTCTTCGATATTTTCACAAAAAGAAAAACGGCCCTGGAGCGAAACAAAATTTTGTGCAAATTCAATTTCATTTTCCATGCCCGTTTTTACAAAATAATCCGTATGATTTTCCTGGTCGGGAAAAGGGATCGGCACTGCCTGCGCAGTGGCTTTCCTTACTTTTTTTAGTATTTGATCTCTCGATGATACCATGATCTTTTCAATCATTAAATCGAAGGAACAATTGCGCCACTATCAAATGGCGGCACACCTTCACTTACTGCGCCCTTCTCTGTATGATGCTCTTCTTTATGTTCTTCATCATCCACATCTAAAATTCGCTTTTCACCAAATGGGCGTTTGCCGATCAATGCTTCTACATCACTTTGGAAAAGGACTTCTTTTCTCAATAATTCCTTTGCAAGAATTTCTACATCCCCCTTTTTTTCAATGAGTAAAGCAAGCGTTCTTTGATAAGCTGATGCAATTAATAAACGCACTTCATTGTCGATGAGCTTACCTGTTTCTTCACTATATGGTTTTGTAAAAGTATTTTCCTGTGAAGGATCATAGAAACTAATATTTCCCACTTTTTCATTCATTCCATACACCGTAATCATTGAATAAGCGATGCGCGTGATTTGCTGAAGATCATTAGATGCGCCGGTAGAAATTTTTCCAAAAAATATTTGTTCACTTGCTCTTCCACCTAGCGTCATACACATTTGATCCATGAGTTGATCCGTATCGTATAAGTATTGTTCTTTCGGTGTGTATTGTGCATATCCTAATGCTGCAGTTCCGCGTGGCACGATCGTAACTTTCAATAAAGGATACGCGTGTTCAAAATACCAGCCGCAAATTGCATGTCCTGCTTCATGATACGCTATGATCTCTTTTTCTTCAGGAGAAATGATCTTGTTTTTCTTTTCAAGTCCACCAATAACGCGATCGATCGCATCCTGGAAATCATTCATATCCACCGCACTTTTTCCATTACGTGCAGCTATGAGCGCCGCTTCATTACACACATTCGCGATATCCGCACCTGCAAAACCAGGCGTTTGTTCGGCGAGTTTATGTATGTCTAATTTCTGGGAAACTTTAATTGGTTTCAGGTGCACTTTAAAAATTGCTTCACGTCCAACTACATCAGGCTTATCAATAGAAATCTGCCTGTCAAATCGTCCCGGCCTCAGCAATGCTGAATCGAGTACATCCGGCCTGTTCGTGGCAGCGAGAATTATAATTCCTGTATCTCCGCCAAAACCATCCATCTCTACCAATAATTGATTCAATGTATTTTCTCTTTCATCATTACTCATGATGGCATTTCTTCCGCGCGCTCTTCCGATCGCATCAATTTCATCTATAAAAATAATACAAGGCGCTTTTTCGCGGGCTTGTTTGAATAAGTCACGAACGCGGCTTGCACCAACACCCACAAACATTTCCACAAAATCAGAACCACTGATACTGAAAAATGGAACCTGTGCTTCACCTGCCATTGCTTTCGCGAGCAAGGTTTTACCAGTACCAGGAGGCCCAATCAAAAGTGCGCCTTTGGGAATTTTACCACCAAGCGCTGTATATTTTTTCGGATTTTTGAGAAAGTCAACGATCTCCATCACTTCCACTTTCGCTTCATCCAAGCCGGCTACATCACCAAAATTGATATTCACTTTGGCGCCTTTATCAAATAGCTGTGCTTTGGATTTTCCGATATTAAATATGCCACCGGGGCCGCCGCTTCCGCCGCCGCCTCCAACTTTACGCATAAGCAATACCCATGCGCCGATCATAACTAATATTGTGAGTACAGTTTGAGTTACCGGGCCAATCCATTCTCCTTCATCGATCGTACTTTCCGGAACAGGCTTTACAGCCGGATGTGCTGTATAAAAATTAGCCATGCCTGTATTAAAACTTTGCCAGTCGGTCACTTTAAATTCAAACAAAGCACTTGCACTTGCATCAGCTGGAATTTCCCTATTGAACTTTTGCTTATAAAACGCTTTTGCCAAACTGTCCTTTTGAATATAAACCCGAACGAGTGTCTTGTTTTTTACAAGATCCAGTTTGGCTACATCGCCCTGCTCCAGCATGTTTTGACGAAATTCCAATTCTGTTACTGTGGTGGAATCTGCAGTACCCAGGTGCATAAGCTGGTATCCCAGTAAAAAAATAATGATGAGTGCATAAATCCAATATACACTGAATTTGGGGGGTGTTTTTTTCGGGGAACTTCCGTTAGACGGTAGTATGGGTTTCATTTTTTTATCTTCCTGTGCCATAATATTCGAGCTTCACTTTTTTTATAAAATTTTTCTGCATTATTTTCATGCAAAGTAATATCTATCCTTCCTTATACTCTGTTAAAGGAGCATCATTCCAAAGTTCTTCAAGCCCATAGAATTTCCTGGTTTCAGGAAGCATTATGTGCACCACTACATTTATATAATCAATAATCAGCCAATGAACTGCACCAAAACCTTCATGATGATAAGGCATTTCCCCGCATTCATTTTTCACTTTATCTTCAACAATGCCGGCCAAAGCTTTTACCTGTGTGTTGCTTGTGGCTTCACATATAATAAAAAAGTCGGCTACAGATTCGGGAATTTTACGCAAATCAAGCGAAACAATTTTTTCCCCCTTTTTTTCCTGCAATGCTTTAATAATCGTTGTTAGGATTTTTGCATTCTTTGCCAACTTTGTGGCACTGCTTTTTTTAGGGGAAACGGCGGCGGTTTGTGGTTCCAATAATCTTAATGATTTTTGTTATGTAATGTTTTTTTAAATTGTAAACCTGGATTTTACCCGGCTTTTGTTTGTTTATTTATTTAATTACAATTTTCCTTAAATAAATTTGTGCAAAAATAAGCAAACTTTGCCTGATTCTTCTCCCATTAATCCTTTAGGTCAGCCTTTTATTGAAATAACGAATGTCGATAGTTCCAACAACTATGCCATGCAACAATTAAAAAGTGGCAAAGCCGGGCATGGCGCTGCTTTTTTCGCGCAACATCAATCGGTGGGAAAAGGCAGGCGTGGAAAAAAATGGGAATCCCCACCCGGTGAAAATATTATTTTATCTGTAATCATTGATACGAGTGTATTCCAGGGAAAAACGCCATTTGTCTTTAGCATGGCAATGGCGCAGGCTGTACAGCGCTTTTTTAGTTTTTATGCCCAAAAAAAAATAAAAATAAAATGGCCAAATGATATTTATATAAATGACAGAAAGGCAGCAGGCATCCTTGTTGAAAACATTTTCCGTGGACAGGACTGGAAATTTGCAATTGTGGGTATTGGTATAAATATAAACCAGGAAATTTTTGATCCGGAAATTCCTCATCCCATTTCCCTGAAACAAATCACCGGCGAAAATTATCAGCCCGCAGAATTGGCCCGGAAACTTTGCATTTATTTAAATGATTGGTATCTATTATTGCAGCAAAATGAAGTGGCAATTATAGAAGCCTACAATGAAGTTTTATATAAAAAAAATGAAGCGGCAACTTTTAAAATAAATTCCACGCAGATAGATTGCACCATTTTAGGCGCGGATAAATTTGGAAGACTTCAGATTCAACACCCGCTTTATGAATTCCTGGAATTTGATAGCGTGGAATGGGTGATTCCAAAAAAATAAGTTTTATTTTTTCCCAAAAAAAGAATTCAAAAAAAAATTCCCCTTTACCATTTTGTACCTTGCGGCCATGGGGAAATATTTAGAAGG
This sequence comes from Chitinophagales bacterium, assembly GCA_038245585.1. Lineage (GTDB taxonomy): Bacteria > Bacteroidota > Bacteroidia > Chitinophagales > Chitinophagaceae > JAFDXJ01. The sequence goes on along the minus strand of JBBRSI010000020.1, from coordinate 28,379 downwards.
TTTAAATCCTCCGCAACTCGAAGCGGCCACACATATGGAAGGCCCTTTGATGATCGTGGCTGGTGCAGGCAGTGGAAAAACAAAAGTACTTACGACACGCATCGCGCATTTAATGGCGAATGGCGTTGATTCTTTTAATATACTCGCGCTCACATTTACCAATAAAGCTGCCGCGGAAATGAAATCGCGCATCGAAAGTTTATTGCAATCCAGGGAAGCGCGGAATTTATATATTGGAACTTTTCACAGTGTTTTTGCGCGTATCCTGCGCACGGAAGGAACAAGACTCGGCTATCCATCCAACTTCACGATTTATGACACGGATGATTCGCGTTCAGTAATCAAAGCGGTCACAAAAGAATTGAATTTGGATGAAAAACATTATAAGCCCAATAATGTACACAACCGTATTTCGCAGGCAAAAAATGCGTTGGTCGGACCTTTAGAATACCAGCAGGATTATTATATACAACAGGAAGATCAGCGCGCCAACCGGCCGGCTATTGGAAAAATTTACCAGGCGTATGCAGAACGCTGTTTCAATAATGGCGCAATGGATTTTGATGATCTTTTATTCAAGATGCATGAATTGCTGCGCGACTTTCCGGACGTGCGCCATAAATACCAGCACAAGTTTAAATTTATTTTAATTGATGAGTTCCAGGATACAAATCCGGTGCAATACGAGATCGCAAAATTGCTCGCGGCTGTGCATGAAAATATTTGTGTGGTAGGTGATGATGCGCAAAGTATTTATAGTTTTCGCGGTGCGACCATTGAAAATATTCTACAGTTTCAAAAAGATTATGATGATGTGAAAATGGTGAAGCTGGAACAAAATTACCGCAGCAGTAAAAGCATTATTGAAGTAGCCAACCAGATCATTAAAAATAATAAAGGGCAGATCCCAAAAAATCTCTGGACAGAAAATGTGGAAGGCGAAACTATCAAGTTGGTACGCACCATGACGGACAATGATGAAGGGCGTTTTGTCGCGGATATTATAAAAGAACAAAGATTGCGCAATCATTATTCTAATAATGATTTTGCCATATTATACAGGACGAATGCGCAAAGCCGTGCCTTTGAAGAAAGCCTGCGCAAGCATGCAATTCCGTATAAAATTTATGGTGGCCTGAGTTTTTATCAACGAAAAGAAATCAAAGATTTTATTTGTTACCTGCGGATCAGTGTGAATTCAAAGGATGAAGAAGCATTGAAAAGAATTATCAATTATCCCGTTCGTGGCATTGGAAAAACCACCGTTGAAAAAGCGCTCATTGCTGCGCATGAAAATAACATCTCTTTGTTTGAAATTCTTCTGGAAGCACATGCTTATGGATTCAAAGGCGGAACATTGGAATCCATTAAAAACTTTGTAACCATGATCCGTTATTTTCAAACTTTACTCACGCAAAAAAATGCGTATGATGTTGCCACGTTAATTGGAAAACATACACAGATCACGAAAGAATTATTCAACGATAAAACGACAGAAGGTCTTGCGCGTTATGAAAACATCCAGGAATTATTAAACTCTATTAAAGAGTGGACGGAAACGCCGGATAATGAAGATGGCGAGGTAGTTGATAAAAGTTTGGGTGCATATTTACAACAGATCACTTTACTCACTGATGCAGATAATGATAAAAATGGAGATGCTGATACGGTTAAATTAATGACCGTGCACGCCGCAAAAGGTTTGGAATTTCCAGTAGTTTTTATCGGTGGCGTGGAAGAAGGATTGTTTCCAAATGCGATGAGCATCAATACGCGTGAAGAACTCGAAGAAGAAAGGCGTTTGTTTTATGTGGCTGTAACGCGTGCCAAACAAAAACTCTGGATCACGTATTCTAATACCCGTTACCGTTTTGGAAGCCTCGTGCAAAATGAACCCAGCCGTTTTTTAGAAGAGTTGCCGGAAGCTTATATTGATAATAGTTATGCCAGTGGAAGTTCCCGCACACAGGGCTTTTCATCCAATATGGGCAATGCCTTTCAACGCATGCAGCGTGGCGGTTTTGGAGAATACAATGATGTAAAACCTGCAGAAAAAAAATACGAAAAGCCTTCATACCTGCCGCCAAAAAATACAAACCCGCAGGTTGCAGCACATATACCTTCCAAAGATTTTGTGCCGGATGATACAAGCGGATTACAAGTTGGCCAACGTGTAGAACATCAGAAGTTTGGTTTTGGTACGGTTTTAAAAATGGAAAATATTGTACACAATCCCGCAGCAACCATTTCATTTGATTTAAATGGTGAAAAAAGAATTATGCTGCATTATGCAAAATTGAAAATTGTACCTGGAGTACAAAATGAAGAGTAGATTGATTTTGGATGTGGTGATTTAAGATGTAGGATTTTTTGATTTCGGTGTAGAATTTTATTTTTTTTTTTGGTTGCCGGCTTTTGTTTTTCGTAGTCTCTATGGCCATAGAGATTGTGTCATTTTAATCCCGGTTCATCGGGACTCACTTGTACTTTCTTAACATTGGGCAACATTTCACTATTCAATTTTGCAAGAATCTTTTCAATTTCACAAAACAAAATTCGTTAAAACACAAAAATTATGTATATCTTTAAAATGCTATTTTGCTAACATCATTTTTAAAAAGCTAATTCATGAAAATAATTTTAGCAGCTATTATAGCGATATTTTGTTTCAATCAAAAAATAATCGCACAGGCAGGAACATTAGACCTCACCTTTGGTGAAGGGGGAGTACGTATCGTAGATGCAACAACTTTTTTTAACCGTTCTTTAATCCAACAAGATGGCAAAATACTAATAAATAGTTCTGGTTACCTGGACCGTTTTAATCCGGATGGTTCTTATGACGAAAGCTTTGGAATAAACGGAAGGTCCACAAATAGATTCGATGGTAAAATGCAAAGCAATAATAATAGTTTTGTAATACAGGAAGATGGTAAAATTTTAAGTACAGGTATATATAGTTCTGTAAATGGTAGTTTTCTCTCTGGTGTTTTCCGTTGCAATACTGATGGTTCTCTTGACAGTAGTTTTGGAATTAATGCACTGGATACTGTAAAAATAGATATACAACAATACCCAACTGGAATCATTGTTCAGCCGGATGGGAAGATAGTGGTATCCGGAGATGTGAGAAAGACTTTTTATGATCAAAAGCGAACTTATATTTACAGGCTTATGCCAAATGGCGGTCTCGATCCCACCTTTGGAAACAGTGGAATCGTGGTCAACAAACATTCAGATGAATTAAATTCAAATTCATTAATTATTCGCCCTGATGGAAGCTTGATAATCGGAAGTACATATAATATTTTAGAAGTTCATCCTGCATACTATTTAGAATGCTTTAATTCTAATGGTAGTGCAAATGCAGGTTTTGGAACGAATGGTATTGCAAACTTTATTTTTGGAGAAGGCCAACCAGGTGATTGGTTCACCGTAATGTATAATTTGGCATTACAAGTTGATGGTAAAATTCTGTGTACAGGAATTAGTGGAAAAAATTTACAACAAATGGCACTTTGCCGCTTCAATGCAAATGGTAATATTGATGGGAGCTTTGGTGAAAGTGGAAGTGTAATTACATCATATCAAGATACTGCAGTAGTTTATAGTTTTGGTGTTGATTTTCAAACGGATGGTAAAATTTTAACCTGTGGCGGTGCATTAGTTACCCTTTCCAGTGTAATAGTCGTTTGTCGCTATAATGAAAATGGCCAATTAGATAATAGCTTTGCAGAGAATGGTATTGCTACAATTTCTAATGATACTGCAAGGTTGGGCTCACGTTCAATACATATATTATCAGATGGTAAAATCTTTGTTACCGGGCAATTGACATCCAATAGTCAAGGACAAGCTACAAAGATAGTTCTAGCACGTTTCAACGGAGACAATGTCCTCGCTGCCAACTTCAAAGACGTAAAAGCCACACAAAATAATGACGCCATCAATATCACCTGGCAAACACTTAATGAAAGCGGTACAAAATCTTTTTCTGTTGAAAGAAGTGGTAATGCAAATGATTATTTGGGCATTAATACTGTTGCTGCAAAAGGCGTTGCAAGTAATTATAATTATACAGATAAAAATCCATTAGATGGCACCAGCTATTATCGCATTCGTGAAAACGCAATCAATGGTACCAACACTTTCAGCCAGGTTGTAAAAGTTGTGTTCAATGATAATGGAATTATTTCATTGTATCCAAACCCAGCAAAAAATACGGTAACGGTAAAAGGTTTAAATAAAAATGTAACAGCGATAATAAAAATAACCGACATGCAGGGCAGAGAAATTTCAAGTCAAAACTTTACACAAAGCAGTTCTGCAACATTGAATATTCGGGTGCTGGCACAAGGTACTTATTTTGTGCAGGTAGCGCAGGATAATAAAATCGTGAGGCTGAAATTGATTAAGGAATAATTGTCAATGGTAAATGGTAAATTGTTAATGCCGGCTGAGCGCAGTCGAAGCCGATGGTGAAAAAATAAAATTGTTAATGCCTGTTGATCTGTTGACTGAGCGTCTTTCATTGAGCGCAGCCGAAGTCAGTCGAAGCCGGAGTTTAAAAATAGTTTCACGTTTTGTGTTTTGTGTTTGGGGTTGATTTTCGAATCGGGAATTTATTTTCTCTTTTACGATTTAAATTTTTTTATAACTCATTTCTATTTGTTGGAAACAATGAATAAGAATGGGTTATTTTTTTAAATCATTAAAACAAATTCTTCCTAACTCTGTGGCCCTCCGTGGTTCTCCGTGCCCTCCGTGTAACAAAAAAAATACATAAAGAAAAGTCTGAGAAATTTTAAAATCAAAAAAAAAGAGAAATAAATTTTTATGTTTTGTAGCATCAAAAAATCCTAAATCTCCAAATCTTAATTCCTAAATTAAGATAAGTTTTTATTTCATTGCATCAACTATTTTCCCCAAATCTTTATCCGGTTCGCCCGAATCACCATATTCCACCACACGGCCAATTTCCTTTCCATTTTTCATCACAATAAAAGTGGGCACATTGGTGATATTAAAAACATGTGCGAGATCAAATAAGGAACGGTGTTCATGATCCACTCCAATAAGCGTACTGTTTTCCGGAGGGAAACCCGACATATCAATCAATTTATAAAAACCACCCAGGAGATTATGCGTATCCTCGCACCATGTGCCGGCAAAAACAACTAATTGAAACTCAGCGGCATGTTGCCTGAAAGCCGCTACTGCAGCAGCATCCGGGGTTTTCTCGTCATAGCTTTTTTTGAACCAGGGATATGCAGCATTTTTTTTCAGCATATTCCGCTCTAAAATTCCGACGAGAATTTTTTCGTTCCCTTCTGTTTTTATTTGATATGCAGGTGGTGCTACACCAAAACTTTTTTTCTGAACAGAACAGGCGTTTAGCAAGAAACACATACTAACAAAAACAACAAATTTTTTTATCTGCATACAAATTTTTAATTAAGGTTTTTTAAAAAAAGCAATGACTTATTCTGCATCCAGGTTTGCTTTTAATTCGAGCAGGAAATATTTTATTCTTGACAAAGATTGTACGGTTTTTAATTCTGCCATTGCTTTCGCGTGATTATCTTTTAAATATTGCCGCGCACCTTCAATGGAGAATTTTCTTTCCCTCAATAAATGATAGATCAATTGCAGATTTTTCACATCTTCCGGACGAAAAAGACGATCGCCTTTTTTATTTTTTCTTGGCTTTAAAATGGAAAATTCATTTTCCCAAAAACGAATCAAAGATGTATTTACATTAAACCATTGCGCCACTTCACTGATCGGGTAATAACTTTTGGAAAATAAAATTTTATCGGCGGGAATTTCTACATGAACAATAGCCGCATCCATTTCTTTATACGATTTCCTGCCGCGCCGGTTTTCTTTTAATTGAGGTTCATCTTCTTCAACACTTGGTTCCTTTGAAATTTCGTTTTTGGTAACCAAAAGATCTTCCTTCTTCGGCAAGTTGACATCTTTGTTTACATCAACAACTTTTTTTTCAGAAGAATTCTTCTTTTCTTCATCGCCACTAAAAATATCTAGTTGCATCATTCCACGAAACTAATTGTTAGATTGTTAAAAAGCAATACCTATTTTATAAACGGGGATAAAATGTAAATATTGGCAAAGACCCGGGATAATTTCAAGATCAAATCATGACTTAATAAATGCAATCGTATTATAAATGAAGGGAGAATTTGTATGTTTGCTAAAAAGCAATCATTGAATACTATTCACACTATTTGTATTTGCGGATCGGGAACGATGGGAACGGGAATCGCGCAGGTTTCCGCACAATCAGGCTTTGACACCATTGTATATGATGTAGCACAATCCTATTTGGATTCTTCCAAATCAAACATTGAAAAGATTTTAGAAACACTTCTTGCAAAAGAAAAGATTACAGCCACTCAAAAAAACGACACTTTACAAAGACTTCATTTTACCACAAACATTGATGACTGCACAGCGGGTCTTATCATTGAAGCCATCATTGAAAACATAGAAGCGAAAATTTCTTTATTTAAAAAAATAGAAGCAATCAATGACACCGATACCATATTTGCAACCAATACTTCTTCCATCTTTGTTAGCGATATTGCTGCAGGCCTTAAAAATCCGGAACGCGTGGCAGGTATGCATTTTTTTAATCCCGCGCCATTATTGAAACTGGTGGAAATTATCCGTGCAGATAATACAAGCGAAGCAACGATCAATGAATTGGTGGCAGTAGCAAAACAAATGAAAAAGACGCCAGTGGTTTGCAAAGATGCTCCTGGATTTATTGTCAATCGCGTGGCCCGGCATTATTACCTCGAAGCATTATTTTTATTGGAGCATGAAAATATACCTGTTGAAAACATTGATGCAATAATGGAAGCGTCCGGATTCCGCATGGGGCCATTTAAACTGATGGATTTAATTGGTATTGATATCAATTATGCAACCAGTAATATTGTTTGGAATGCACTGGATAAACCGGCAAGACTAAAACCTTCTTCGATACAAAAAAGTAAAGTGGAAAAAAATGAACTCGGTAAAAAAACGGGTACAGGTTTTTATAATTATTAGAAAAATCACGGCACATGAATGAAGTAAAAAAAGTGTTGATCACCGGCGCTACCGGGCTTGTCGGCAGCCATCTGCTTCATTCATTGATGCAAAAAAACATTCCGGTCAAAGCACTTTTTCATTATACGAAACCACCTGAAACTGAAACAGTAAATGTGGAATGGGTGCAGGCTGATATTTTAGACATTGCATCTTTAGAAAATGCAATGCAGGATATTCAACAAGTATATCATTGCGCCGCTTTGGTGTCATATGATCCGAAAGATAAAAAAGCGTTATTCAAAACAAATGTAGAAGGAACGGCGAATGTTGTAAATGCAGCTATCAATTCTTCGATTGATAAAATAGTGTATGTAAGTTCTGTTTCAGCACTGGGCAGACTGCGTGAAAAAGAACAGGTAAATGAATCTATGGATTGGACCAGCGAAACTAGTAATAGTGAATATGGCCGCACGAAATATTTAGCTGAAATGGAAGTGTGGCGTGGCATTGGCGAAGGCCTGAATGCTGCCATCGTAAATCCTTCCATCATACTTGGAGCTGGCAACTGGGATACAGGCTCGACCGCCATTTTCAAAAAAGCATATGAAGAATTTCCCTGGTACACACCCGGTATCACCGGCGTCGTGGATGTGCTGGATTTGGTAGATGCCATGCAACTTTTAATGAACAGTGAAATAAGTGAAGAGCGTTTTATAATGAGTGCTGAAAATATTTTATACAAAGAACTGTTCACACAAATTGCTGCTGCTTTTCATAAAAGGCCACCGCATAAAAAAGTCACTCCTTTTTTGGCATCTCTTGTTTGGCGGATTGAATTAATCAAATCCCGCTTGTCAAATGAAAAACCACTACTGACCAGAGAAACAGCGCATACTGCGATGGCAAAAGTTTTTTTTGACAACAGTAAATTTATAAAATACTTTCCTGCATTTCAATACAGGCGCGTGCCATCTACCATTCAGCGAATTTGTGATACACTTTTAGCCAAATAAAATAATTATACTATTACTTTTTTTTCATTCAGAAATTAAACGTAAATTGAATTTATTTTATTGGAATCTTTAAATCAATTTTATTGAATAAACCCTTTACCCAAAACATTATACCGGGAGCTGCATGGCTCATCCATGAATCAAGTCCCGAAAGTTTTTACTTCCCGGAAAACCAGGATGCAGATAATGCAGCACTTGAAAAAAAGTGCACTGATTTTTTAAGGGAAAATATTTTGTTATTTATTAAAGAAATTGATGAGGCAGGTAGAACGTTAATGCCGGCAATATTGAAGAAAGCCGGCCAGGAAAATTTGCTTGCAATTGCAACACCGGTTAAATGGGGGGGCCTGGGGAAAAAATTTATTGATGCAGGTATTGCAACAGAAATTTTAGGCGCCGGAAATTCCTTCAGTGTTGCATATGCTGCGCATACAGGAATTGGCTTATTGCCTGTCCTGTATTTTGGTAACGAATACCAGCAACAAAAATATTTACCCGCACTTGCTTCAGGTAAATGCCTTGGCGCGTATGCTCTCACTGAACCGGGTAGCGGTAGTGATGCGATGGCTGCATCTACTACAGCTACGCTAAGTGCCGATAAAAATTTCTATATTTTAAACGGGCAAAAATGCTGGATCACCAATGGTGGTTTTGCAGACATTTTTACCGTATTTGCAAAGATCGAAGGCGATGTGGATAAGAATGGCCGTGCACGTCTTAGCGCTTTTATAGTTGAAAAAAACTTTCCAGGTTTTACGCAGGGGCCGGATGAAAAAAAAATGGGTATAAAGGGTTCCTCCACCACAACTCTATTTTTTAATGATTGCAAAGTTCCGGTTAGTAATTTACTTGGGGAAGCTGGAAAAGGCCATATCATAGCTTTTAATATTTTAAACATAGGCAGGCTGAAACTCGCACAGTTTAATTTAGGTGCAATTAAATACTCCTACAATAAAATGATCGCGCAACTGCCTGTACTCAATACAACAGCCGCCAATCTTTTGCAAGTTCAGATTACTAAAACAAGTGTGAAAATATTTGCTTGTGAAGCGGCTATTTACCGCACGGCCTCGCTCATTCAAACAATGCAAAGTGCCGCTGATAAAGAGGATCAGCAAATATTATTGAAAGCAGCTGATGAGTATTCCATGGAATGTGCGATGATGAAAATATATGCATCCGAATTACTTGATGAAACGGTGGATATCGTTTTTAATATGTATGCTGCAAACGCTTTGAATGGAACGACCGATGCATTCAGGGATTTATTAGATGCCAGGATCAACAGGATATATGAAGGTACCAATGAGATTAACCGCATTTTTATGATTGAAACATTGGCAAAGCGATTTATTGCTGGCAGGCTTGCATTGACAAATGAAAACAACATTTTTACAACTGGTAATCCTGACCATATTTTGGAGAATGAATTTTCTCCTGAGATGGAATTAATAAAGAGTTCAAAGAAAATTTTTATAGAGATTTTTCAGTTAGCATTAAAAACATATAACAATGTTTTGTCCAAACAACAAGAACTAATTATCCCACTTTCAAATATTTTCAAGTTGATCTATCATGCAGAAAGTGCGGTCTTGCGAACATTGGGTATTAAAGATAAACCTGGAAACGTTTCCTATGAACAGTATGCAGAAATGACACGGTATTTTTTATATGAATCTATAGATTCGATATATAAAAATAGCAAAGATTGCCTGGAAGGATTTTTGGAAGGCGAACAGTTAAATGCTCAAATGAAAAAATTGGATACGCTGGTTTCCAAAACTGATTTTAACCTGAATGCATCTGCTAAAAAAATTTCTTGCATGATGGAAAATAAATTCAAGCAACCTATTTAAGTCAGCTAAAGTTTTTTTACTTTTTCCCATATCTCGGGTATTCTTTTGATCCAAACAAGTTCTCTTCTTTTTACGGAAGCTTCAATTGCAGGTGTTCCAAAGTAAACTTTATTTCCCTCTAAACTAGATGGTACACCTGACTGTGCAAGCACCATCGCATTCTCTCCAATGGTAAGTGTTTTACTCACACCAACCTGTCCCCATAATGTAACGCCATCTTTAATGATTGTGGCACCAGCAATACCTACCTGCCCGGCAAACAAACAATTTTTCCCGGTGATTACATCATGGCCAAGATGCACAAGGTTATCCAGTTTTGTACCGCGTCCAATAATTGTAGAAGCTGTAACACCACGCGCAATCGTACATCCGGCGCCAATCTCCACATCATCTTCAATGATCACATCTCCGCAACTCTCCATGCGTTTATACCATTGTTCATTCTCTTTCTTTGTATTAAAGTAAAAAGCATCACTACCAATAACTGTGTTGGATTGTATGTGTACGTTGTTGCCAATCTTCGTAAAATCATGGATACAAACGCCCGGATGAATAATACAATTTTTTCCAATGCTTACTTCCTTACCAATAAAAACATTGGGCATAATAACAGTCCCTTCACCAACATTTACTGATGCATTCACCATTACATCCGTTGCTTCAAATGGGCGGAAATGATGCACAATTTTTAGATACGCTTCGAAGGGGTTCTCTGAAAAATAAATTGTTTTTCCAGCGGGCACATCCTGATCTTTTGAATTGATAATAATATGTGTAGCTGCACTGTTTAAACAGGTAGCATAATATTTTGGATGGTCCACAAAACAAATATCACCGGGTAATACGGTATGAATTTCATTGATGCCTGTTGCTTCTTCATTTGGTGATCCAATTAATTCTGCGCCTATCAATTCGGCGATCCATGCGGCTTTAACCGGTTTTGAAAATTTCATAATTCAAAATTTTCTCAAAGGTAAGGATGTACAATATTTAATCAATCTTTTAGGAAACACCACGTAAACTTTTATTCAAATAATAATTAAACAACTCAATTTTTATTCAAAATGAAATTTTAAAAGTAAACGCTGTAATTTTTAGAACAAAAATTTTTGCTCATTTTTATTATAAAATGTAATCAAAAGTGCCTGGCATGGTTTTTTAACAGAAAAATTTTTGAGCTAAAAAATGATAGAAAATCCCTTGCCGAACGGCAGATTTTTACGCCCGCATTTTAATTTTAAAAAAAAATGAACCACAAATATTTTTTATAAAACATTCTGAAATGCCCTTTTCATGATACTTTCCGCAGATCATGTAAATTTTTATTTTCAAATAATTCAACCACTAGCATCTACAAATTCTTTCCACTTGCAAACTTTACATACACATAAATGCACATACTCCAAAAAAATGTGAATAAAATTAATGACATTTTTTTTTGTAGTAGCGAAAAGAATTTTTAATATTGTGGTGGGAATTTAATTCCCGGTACTTACTAACCCATCTATATATTAGTCCCGCTCTCGCGGGACTTTTTTATGAAGCATCAATATTATATAATTTATAAACCTTTTAAAACGCTTTCACAGTTCAGTGCAGTGCCCGGTAAAAAAACATTGAGTGATTTTTTTACACTTCAAAAAGATATTTACCCGGTTGGAAGATTGGATGAAGACAGTGAAGGTTTATTGCTTCTGACAAATGATACAAGCGTTAATAAAAGATTGCTGGATCCTTTATTTGCACACACACGTGAATACCTGGTACAGGTCGAAGGCAATATTCAAAAAGACGCAATCACAAAAATGTCGAAAGGAATTGTGATCAATGTAAATGGAAAAATATATACCACGAAACCCTGCATGGTTAGTACCCAGGAACAAGCGCCAAATGTTCCGGAAAGAAATCCGCCTATTCGTTTTAGAAAAAATATTCCCACAAGCTGGATCAATATTATTTTACAGGAAGGAAAAAACAGGCAGGTAAGGAAAATGACCGCGGCTGCCGGATTTCCCACGCTGCGCCTGCTTCGTACACGCATAGCCAATATTGAACTCGGTAATTTACAACCGGGTGAAATAAAAATGCTGGACAAAGAAACCATCTATAAAAAATTGTGGAATGAGTCTGTATAGTTTTTTATTTTTATAAAATAAACGCAGCTATATGTTCACCAGGAAAATGCAGGATTTCATGATCAGTACGGATAAAAAATTGCTGGATATACAGATCATTCATAGTTACCTTTCTGAAAGATCATATTGGGCGCAGGGCATACCTATTAAAACCGTTCAACGATCGATCAAGTATTCTATTTGTTTTGGAGTATATGAAAATGAAAATCAAATTGGTTTTGCCAGGCTGGTCACAGACCAAGCAACATTTGCTTATCTCGCTGATGTGTTTGTTTTGGAAACGCACCGAGGACTCGGTTTATCAAAATGGCTGATGCAATGTATCCATGAATATCCCGGCACAAAAAATTTGCGCCGCTGGATGCTGACTACAAAAGATGCGCATAGTTTATATGCACAATTTGGGTGGAAGCCTTTAAATGAAGACATGGCAAGCCGTATCATGCTGATCAATTTTCCGGGGATGTATTTGAAAGATAAAAAGTAAGACTGGAATACGCTCATTTTTTAAACTATTTCAATTCCAGATAATCACCAAGCACATTTACTTTTTTGAAAAATTCTCTAATTCTTATTTTTTAAAAGAATTGGTAAATATGTTTTATAACTTTCACTTAGTTTAATTGAGATAAAATTTCCTGAATACAATATTACCAAATCCCATCAACAAATTCCAAATCCTATAATCTCTCCAATCATTATATTTGCACCATGGAATTAATCCTCGAAAAAATTGAAGAATACAAATCTGAAATAGAAAATGCTTTCCTGCAAAATGCAGAAGAAGCGGAACAGTTTCGCATCAAATTCCTGGGCACCAAAGGCCTGGTGAAATCGCTAATGGGCGAAATGAAAAATGTGCCGCCGGATCAGAAAAAATTTTTTGGCCAGGTGATGAATGAATTTAAAGGCCTCGCGGAAAACAAATATGAAAGGGCGAAAAATAATTTTCCCACAGAAGAAAAAATTACAGCTACCGAAGACTATACTTTGCCCGGCAGGCAGTTTCCCATTGGCTCGCATCATCCACTAACAATTGTGCGCAACCAGGTCGTTTCTATTTTTCAACGCCTTGGATTTTCAATTGCAACTGGCCCGGAAATAGAAGATGACTGGCACAATTTCGGCAGCATGAATATGCCGGAAAACCACCCTGCACGCGACATGCAGGATACTTTTTATTTAAGCAAGGGCGATGAAAATGAACAAGCCTTTTTGCTCAGAACACATACCAGCAGCGTGCAGGCACGCGTGATGGAAAAGCAAAAACCACCTATTCGTATCATTTGCCCGGGCAGGGTTTATAGAAATGAAACTATCAGCGCGAGGGCGCATTGTTTTTTTCACCAGGTGGAAGGGTTATATATTGATGACCAGGTAAGTTTTGCTGACCTCAAACAAACACTCTATTTCTTTGTTCGCGAAATGTTTGGTAAGGATGTAAAAGTTCGTTTCCGTCCTTCTTATTTTCCATTCACGGAACCGAGTGCGGAAATGGATATCAGTTGTCTCATTTGTGGCGGTGCTGGTTGTAATATTTGTAAACATACCGGTTGGGTGGAAATTTTAGGCAGCGGCATGGTTCATCCGCGGGTGCTGGAAAATTTTAAAATTGATTCCAATAAATATTCAGGCTTTGCTTTTGGAATGGGCATTGAGCGCATCTGCCAGCTCAAATACAGGGTGAATGATTTGCGTTTGTATTCTCAAAACGACCTGCGCTTTTTGCAGCAGTTCAGTGGTGTTGTTTAAAAAAATAGTACCCTTTTTTCTTATCGAAGTAGTACAATCCATCCACTTTTTTTGGGGAAAAAATCACTTTTGGTATTTACAATATAATAATAAGTACCGAGTGGTAAAGGTTTTCCATTGATCGTACCATCCCATACTTTTCCTGCATTATCATAACCATCTGCATGATAAACGACCTGGCCATACCGGTTAAAAACATCCACTGAATTTTCTGTAAAAGTTTCCAGGCCGGGAATGATCCACTTATCATTAATGCCATCACCGTTCGGTGAAAACGCATTTGGTATTTTAAATTCCTTTAAAACCTGTACAAATATTTGCCGCGACGCAAAGCAATTTCCATCCCCATTTACATTCACTGTATATAAAATATCAACAGGGGGTTTTGAAACAGGTTGTGGCAAATTTGCAGCATTTAAATAAACGACCGGCGTCCATAAATAAGTAAGGCCAGTGCCGGTATAAGTGAGCGGAAGTCTTACCGTATCACCGAGGAAGACCATAACTTTTTCAGGTCCATCAATCAGCGGATTTGGATAAATGATCACTTGTTGTGCTGCTGATGTATCATAACAATTCCTGTCTGAGTGCGTAATTAATTTTACCAAAAATGTATCTGCGGTGTTATATACTTTTCCCGGGTTTTCGGATGAATCAAAATTGCCATCTCCAAAATCCCATAGCCAGCCTGTAATTGTGCCAGGTGCGACAATCGTAGATTTATTTTCAAAATTTGTATTATTACTATTCAAACAGAAGAAGCCAGCATAATTAAACGCTGAAATAGGAACAGGATCCCTTGAAACTACCTGCATGGTATCATCAAAGCAACCTATATCTGTAATGGTTCTGAGTGAGACATTATAATCACCATAGGTCGCATATTTTTTCCAGCCATTTTGCGTAGTGGTAGATGTGCCATCACCAAAATTCCAATTCCATTGCACCGCTTTATAACCATAAGTCAATGTGGAATCTTTAAAATAAATGCTGTCATTGGAACAATGATCATAAGCCAGGGACCATTGCGCCACGGGACGTTCTACAACTTTTACATCAAAATCCATATCATGTTGATTCGTACATCCATCCTGGATGGGCGCAAGTGATTTGATGTGAACGTGAAAAGAATCCAATTGAGAAAAATTGAAAGTTACAGGCAAAGTATATCTATAATAAGTCGGCCCACTTCCACCTAAAGTAAATGTGCTGTCAGGCACAGGATTTTTTATAAAAATATCTGCATTGGGAGTAAGATTTGCAGCATTGCTAAAACTCCAGGTAAATTCTTCCGGTTGATAAACAATAGATAGAGATAATTTAAATGCGGTATTTCTGCAGGTAACCAAATCATCGGGTGTGGCATACGGGTTATACACCGTTAAAAAATTGGATAATCTTTTACTGCTGAAACCGGGATTGTAACCATAACTTTCTTCTGGTCCATAACCATAAACAATGGCATTAAACCCGGAATCTGTTTGTATGCTATGCCTTCCTGAAAGCAGGTCAAAACGTGCATAAGAATAATCAGGATCCTGGGGAATAGGCCTAAACTGGAAACCCAGTAAATTTCCATCCAGGGTAAAACTTGAGGTATCAGTTGTTTGCATAACCACATTCAGGAAATGCGCAGCAATATTTGCCGCATCAGGGCTTTCAACTACTGCACTATTAATATTCATGGAAACTGGTGTGATATAAATCATTTCCGGGTCGCCGTTCCCTACATTACTATTTCCACATTCACCCGTTGTGCTTATATATTGCGCCATCAATATGGGTAAATTGGAAGTAACCTGCGAAACTGCGTCAGAAGTAAATTCGTAATAAGTGCCATTAATGAGATTTGTCAGCCTTGTTCCATTCAACACTACATTTGTACTCGTATCTGATACCAACACCCTGAAATAATTATTTCCCATTTGTTTTGTAGGTATGAGAAAAAATTTATTCCCCCAGGTTCCATTCGGCAAAATTTGCTGGAAAATAAGGTCTGATGTTGCGTTTCCTCCTGCACAATTAACGGAGACATTTGAAGATCCGCTGAATACGGAGATTTTACGGCAGGGAATTGTATTGTCAATATTCACGGTTCTGATGGTCGTGCCGGTTAAATCTTCGCCCGTATAAAGTCCGTTGACTTGTCCTGTTTGCGCACCAAAAACATTATAGACATCTCCCTTATTTAAGTTTACTAAAAAAGGTACCCCCGCCGCATGCGTTTCTGTTTTTACAGAAGGCATTATTTCTACTTGTGTATTATCTTCAGTAGCAACTACGAAACAATATCCAGCTGCATTTTTTTCTGCAGATTGTTGGGTAAAATTGAGTGAAGTATAAAATTGCCCCAATGAATTTACAGGTGTCAATAGCGTTGTGGCAGAACTCTTATCATCATATATATGACAAAAAGCAGCAATTTCTGAGGTACTGGTGATATGAATTCCGTTATGTGATAGGCCCTCCGCAATTATGCGGGCATCAGTACCACCTGATTTAGGCATGACATCTGTTGTAAGAATTGAACTTCTTGAATAATTATATGACCTTGACCAACCCAATGAAGGAATTTCCACCGTGATCGTTGCATCAGAATTCCCGGTAAAATAAAAAACCATTTCCTGTGAACCACCGGAGGGATTTACTGTACCATCCGCATTATACATAGAAAGATGGGCGCCATAACCGGTCCAAAACTCCAGGCCTTTATTATTAAAGTCCTGTGCATGCAAAAAATTACAGCAGATAATTCCGGATAATAAAAGAATCCTTTTCATTTTGGTTTACTATATATATACTTTATCCTATAAGACAAAAATGAGCGCACTTCCAGGTACTTTCTAACTCAAACGTACGAAGCTGCAAAACTAATATTTCAAACCATATCTTATTTATAAAAAATTCTGAATGTGTTTGGTTTCAAAAGCAGAGGGCAAATTTATCATTCATTTGATAAATCAAAATACATTTCAGGTTAAAAATGGGCAAACATTGTTTATATTTGCCCTTTCAAAAAAATTTATGGAATATAATACAGGCCGCAATTACCTTGTAATGCGCGAATATGGAAGGCATATACAGCGGATGGTTGAATATCTTTTAACCGTGGAAGACAAACAAAAAAGGCAGGATCAGGCACATATTGTCATCGAACTCATGGGTGCATTGAATCCTCACCTTAAAAATGTGGAAGATTTCCGGCATATGCTCTGGGATCATTTATTTTTTATCAGTGATTTCAAACTAGATGTGGACAGCCCCTACCCGATACCACAAAAGGAAACGTATAAAGCAAAATCAGACCCGATTCCTTATCCGCACAAACATCCAAAATATATACACTTAGGAAAAAATCTGGAAGTACTGGTTAATAAAGCACTGCAGGAGCAAGATCCTGAAAAAAAATCAGGTTTTGCAAATGCCATTGCATATTATATGAAATTAACGTATAGCACCTGGCATAAAGAACTGGTACATGATGATGCTATACGTGCAGAATTGAGTAGCATTTCAGATGGCCAATTAGAATTCAGCAACACGCCATTTATTAAACACCAGCCACCTGGTTTTGAGCGCGATGATTTCAGAACAGGAAATGTCCGCAGGCAAAATTTTGGCAGCAGGAATCCTCGGAATAATAGTAGTAATAATAATCGCAACGGTCCGCGGGATAACCGCGGTGGAACGAACCGGAATGGTCCTGGACCTGGCAGAAATAATAATTTCAAAAAAAGATACTTATAAAAAAAACCGGCGGTGCCGGTTTTTTCTGTTTTATATAGTTGCCTTTATTTATAATTCAACAGCGCCCACTCTTGAATCATAATTTATTTTCAAAACCTTTTTCTCCCCGTTTTTCATCAAAGAACAATAAAATGCATCGCCTGCATCTTTACTGGTAAATGAAATGGTTTCAACAGGCGTATATCCCTCATATTTTTTACTGATAAAAGCTCTTGCCTCTTCCGGTAAATTGTCATATGCAATTTCCCTGGTCAAACAAATGTAATCCCCTTCGGCATTGTAAAAAACATGGGTAACTTTCCCCTGTAAGAAACAACTGGCCTGCAAAAAATCCCCGCTTTGATTCCAGCTAACATCCGTGGCATTTTTAAAAACTTTTTCAAAATTACTTTCAGCACGTTCTTTTGCCCCATTGAATCCGGCAAATGAATACAGGCCAAATACAAGTAATATACCCATTAAAGCAAATGATTTTTTGGCAGCATTTGCAAAACTGCGGCGTTGTTGAATTTTCAATAACTGTTTCATGATAACTTTTTTTAAGTGTGAAAAATTTGAATTAAAAAACAAATCTATTACAGGCAGTTCCCTGAAAAAAGACAAAAAGGATGAATAAGAAGACTTTCGTACACATCCTCCATAAACGGTATTAACATATAATTTTTTAACCCTGCATAATCCCCGCAAATTCAATCCCTGCAATGGTTTTCATCCATATACAATGAAAAGCAAATTCAGGTTCATCCTGCGTTAAATCTTTATAACAGTGGATAAATGGTTTTTTTGAAAAACCATTTATTATGTTGAAGTTTGCATACTATCTGAAAGCAGATTATTCAATCATTAAATTTTTTTTGTGAAAAATATTTTGAAAAGAAGTCTTCAATTAATTTTAATGGCCCTGTTTTTTTTCACTGCATTACAGGCCCGGTCGCAAAATATCATTGGGGATTGGGAAGGAAAATTAAATGTGGGTGTAGATTTAAGGATCGTTTTCCATTTTACAAAAAATGCAGATGGCGTTTTAGCCGGAACAACGGATAGCCCGGATCAAAAAGTAAAAGGTATACCGATTACAAGTATTACTGAAACCGGTGATAGCATATATGTAAATCTACAAACGATCCAGGCAGCATTCAAGGGGGCAAAAATTAATGATTCCACAATCGATGGCGCCTGGTTCCAGGGCCCGGGAAACTATCCACTGCTGATCACCCGTCAAAAAGTTGAAAATGAAAGTAAACCATTAAGGCCGCAAACACCTGTTCCGCCTTATACATATAATAGTGAAGATGTATTGTATTATAATGCAGACAGCACCATTCAATTTGGCGCAACAATTACTTATCCTAAAACCGGCGGCCCTTTTCCAGTTGCTTTGATGATTACTGGTAGTGGCCAGCAGGACCGGGATGAAACAATTTTTGACCATAAACCTTTCGCAGTACTTGCGGATTATTTGACCAAAAATGGTTTTGCTGTTTTGCGTGTGGATGATAGAGGAAAAGGGCTAACGACGGGAAAATTTTTAGGTTCTACCAGTGCAGATTTCACGAATGATGTACTTGCAGGAATTCAATATTTATCCAAAAGAAAAGATATTGATAAAAACAAGATCGGTGTCATCGGCCATAGCGAAGGAGGTTTGATCGCACCGATGGTATATTCAAAATGGCCGCATCTTGCGTTTATTGTTTCATTGGCAGGAACAGGCATTTCCGGAGCCGGTATATTAATGCACCAACAAACAGATCCTTTAAAAACCCTGGTAAGCGACAGTGCTTATCAATCTTTTTATGATCTTACAAAATATACTCTGGAAACTATTCAAAATAATCCGTATAGCCCGGATAGCATTGTCCTGGATAAAATAAAAAAATATTATGCTGAATGGAAAAATAAAACGCCTGTAAATATTTTGGAAGAATTGCATGCCAATACAGCTACACCAGAAGATTATGCAGTGCAGGTTTCAGGCGAATTGAAACCCTGGTTAAAATATTTTATTACAACAGATCCTGCTACATTCTGGAGTAAAGTAAAATGCCCGGTACTTGCTTTGAATGGGCAAAAAGATATACAGGTATACCCGGAACAAAATATTCCTGCGATACAATCTGCACTTCAAAAAGCCGGAAATAAAAAAGTGACGGTAAAAATTTTCCCCGGGCTCAATCATCTTTTTCAGCATTGCACACTATGCACCGTAAAGGAATATGCAGCATTGACTGAAACAATTTCACCGGAAGTTTTGGAAACAATTTCAAACTGGCTACATCAAACCATCCAATAAAAGCATATGAATTTTCTTGCCCACGCATATCTTTCTTTTCATCATTCAGATATTATGGTGGGCAATATGATTAGTGATTATGTAAAAGGAAATAAACGTTTTTTATTTCCGGTAGATATTCAAAAAGGTATTATTCTGCACCGGAGAATTGATGCATTTACGGATAGCGATAGACAGGTAAAAAAAATTAAAGAAGTTTTCAAACCCGCTGTGGGAACATATTGTGGCGCATTCCTGGATATTGCGTATGATCACTTCCTGGCAAAGGAAATTATGCGGTCAAAATTTTTAGAGCTGCATGAATTTGTAGAAAATATTTATACGACACTGACCATTTCCTATGACCTGTTGCCGGAAAAATTTAAATTCATGCTGCCATCTATGATCTCCTATAACTGGCTTGAAAATTACCAGTATCAAACAGGTATTGAAAAAAGTTTTGCGGGTATCGAAACGCGTGCAAAATTCCTCGAACGCGAAACGGGCGCTTATAATATGTTTATAAAAAATTATAAAGTTATTCAAAAAGGCTTCGATGAATTTTTCCCGCGTTTACAGGAATATGCATTCAGGGAATTTGAATTATTAAAAAAGGAATAAAAGTAGAACTAACAAAAAACAACTTTTGATGCCTCTTTTAATAATTAAAGAACGAGGTTAAAAATCATTTTCAATATGTGTGGAATTGCGGGTATTATTGCTGCTGATCCGGCGCAGGTTTCAATGCGCATTCTTAAAACCATGTCCGATATTTTAGCGCACCGTGGACCGGATGGAGAAGGGTTTTGGATACATGAGGATGGTCATTGCGGCATGGCACACCGCCGTCTTTCTATATTGGACAAAACGCCCAAAGCTGCGCAGCCATTGCATTATATGCACTATACTATCATGCTGAACGGAGAGATTTATAATTACCTTGAATTAAAAGAAATTTTAAAAAAACATGGTTATCAGTTTTTTACGGATGGCGATACAGAAATTATTCCTGCTGCTTTTGATCACTGGGGAAAGGATTGCCTGCATCATTTTGATGGTATGTTTGTTTTTGTTTTATATGATAACTATTCCCATGAATTATTCATCGCCCGTGACCGTTTTGGTGAAAAACCTTTTTACTATGTTATTGAAAAAAAGCATGATCAATTTTTTGAGCAATTTGTTTTCGCCAGTGAAATGAAAGCGCTTTGGGCAACAGGAATTTCCCGTGAATATAATGGTGGAAGGTTATTGCAATATCTTTCACTAGGAAAAGTCACAGGTTTCCCGGATAAAGAAAATACTTTTTACAAAAATATTTTTACACTTCCACAAGGCCATTCTATTACTATAAAAACAAAAGCGGGAAAATTAGAAATTGAACAATGGTATAAACCTGATTTAGAATTTAAAATCCAGGAGAAAGATGAAAATAATATTGTGAGGCAATTTACAGATTTGTTGGAGACTTCCGTCAGTCGCAGGTTACGCACCCATGTGAATACGGGCACGAGTTTAAGTGGTGGTATAGATTCCGCTACAGTTGCTGCATTGATTCATGGCTTGAAAAATTGTGGCGAGTTTTGGAAAAATACCGCTTTCACTGCTTCATTCCCGGGATTTGAAAAAGATGAATTGAGTAAAAGCAAAGAGGTCGCTTCTTTTTTGCAAATACAACAGGAAATTTTATATCCCTCAGAAAAAGATTGGGCAGAAAATTTTGAAAAGATTATGTATCACCAGGAAGAGCCTTTACAAAGCAGCAGCGTGCTTACACAATTTATGGTGTATAAAAAAGCAAAGGAAAAAAACATTATTGTTTTATTAGATGGGCAGGGTGCAGATGAAATTTTGGGTGGTTATACAAAATATACAAGATGGTATTTACAGGAATTATTGCGTGAAGACAAATCATTATTTATCCGAGAAAAAAAATTATTGTATGAAAATGAATTTTTAGAAAATTGGGATGCACGTGATTATGCGATGGCGGCATTACCTGTTGTTGCGAACACTGCTTTAAAGGGAATTGAAAAGTGGAAAATAAAACATACCGGTTTCCTTGAAAAAGATTTTTTCAACGAGTTCCAGGATACTATTTTTTTACGGAAATTCATACCATCCGGACTTTCCGGGCAATTAGCATACAATAGTTTTGATTCAGGACTGGATGAATTATTACGCTATGCAGATAGAAATTCAATGGCGAATTCTGTGGAAATACGACTTCCATTTTTATCACATGAATTAGTAGAATTTGTATTTTCACTACCGTCTTCTTTCAAAATTAAAAATGGTTTTACAAAATGGATCTTAAGAAAATCCATGGAGAATAAATTGCCAGAAAATACTATTTGGGCAAAAGGCAAAATTGGTTATGAACCCCCACAGGAAGCCTGGATGAAAACGCAACCTATACAGGGAATGATCATGGATGCACGCAAAAAATTAGTAGATAATCATATTCTTCAAAAAGAAATATTACAAAAACCCATCATTGCAAAAAGCGCTCATGCAGCGGGAAATATTGACTGGCGATTTTTATGTGCCGCTTCACTCTTAAAATAAATCATGCATCTTTGCATAACAAATCATTTAAATACAACAAAATGAAAGACGCAACAAAATACATTCATGCAGGTGTAGAACCCGATCCTTCAACCGGCGCTATTATGACGCCAATTTACCAAACTTCAACGTATGTGCAAACAGCCCCTGGAAAAAATAAGGGTTATGAATATGCGCGTTCCCAAAACCCCACGCGCTTTGCATTAGAGCGCGCGATGGCGGTGATCGAACACGCAAAACATGGGCTTTCCTTTAGTAGTGGTGTGGCGGCTACAGATGCAGTCATTAAGTTACTAAAACCGGGCGATGAAGTGATCGCTGCCAATGATATGTATGGCGGCACGTATAGGCTGTTTACAAAGATCTTTGCAAAATTTGGAATTCGTTTTACCTATATCAATATGCAGGATGCTACAGAAGTTGAAAAAGCAATTTCTGAAAACACTAAATTAATTTGGTTGGAAACACCCACAAATCCGTTGATGAATATTACGGATATCAGTGCTGTTGCTGCTATTGCAAAAAAGCATGGCGCACTGGTTTGCGTGGACAATACATTTGCATCGCCTTATTTACAAAATCCAATGACACTTGGTGCGGATATCGTAATGCATTCAGCGACAAAATATTTAAGCGGCCATAGTGATGTGATACAAGGTGCACTGATGATGAATGATGATGCATTGCGGGATGAATTATATTTTATACAAAAAAGTTGTGGTGCAGTTCCCGGCCCACAGGATTGTTTTTTAGTGCTGCGCGGAATTAAAACATTGCACGTGCGCATGCAAAGGCATTGCGAAAATGGAGAAAAAATTGCACACTTTTTACGCAATCATCCAAAGGTTGCAAAAGTTTACTGGCCTGGGTTTGAAGATCATCCTAATCATGAAATTGCTAAAAAACAAATGAAAGGTTTTGGTGGGATGCTGAGTTTTGAACTGGCAGATGATAGTGCAGAAAATACAACCCGCGTTTTATCTTCCACGAAAATATTTGCATTGGCGGAAAGTCTTGGTGGCGTTGAATCTTTGATCAATCACCCCGCATCCATGACACATGCTTCCATTCCAAAGGAAGAGCGACTTAAAAATGGTTTGAGTGATGGCCTGATCCGTTTAAGTATTGGTATTGAAGATGCGGATGATCTCATGGATGATTTAAATAATGCGATTGGGTAAAATGTTTCGGGAGTTTTAATAATATGCGTAATGATATAAAAGATTTACTCGATAAGAAATTTGCAGCATACAATCATATAGATTTTATCGAACAGGATCCTATTTCCATTCCACATGCATTTAGCAAAAAACAGGATATAGAGATCGCGGGATTTTTTGCGGCTATTTTTTCCTGGGGAAACCGTAAAGTGATCATTTTAAAATCGAAAGAGCTGATGGGCATGATGGAAAATGAACCGCATGATTTTGTACTGCATCATTCTTCTAAAGATTTAAAAAGATTTTCCATATTCAAACACCGCACATTTAATGGAGAAGATGTGATTTTCTTCCTTCAGTTTTTGCAAAAACATTATACAAAAAATGATTCCCTGGAAAGCGCCTTTACAAAACATATTCCTGTAAGTAAAAATAAAATGGAGTATGCATTGAATGGTTTTTATCATTACTTTTTTGAGGATTCAAACGCACAAATTTTTAACCACACAAGAAAGCATATCGCAGCGCCGGAAAAAAATTCTACCTGCAAAAGATTGAATATGTACCTGCGCTGGATGGTGCGCAAAGATTTAGCCGGCGTGGATTTCGGCTTATGGAATAATATTAAAACTGCAGATTTGATCTGCCCACTGGATGTGCACGTGATACGAGTCGCTAACCAATTAAAATTATTACACAATGAAAAAGCTAACTGGCAAACGGCTTGCCTGCTTACTAATAAATTAAAGAAATTCGATAAAAATGATCCGGTAAAATATGATTTCGCTTTATTTGGAATGGGTGTTTCTGAAAAGTCAACATTGAAACATGAATAACCAACTTGAATATTTAATCTTTGAAAATAACAGCCTGGATAAATGGCAAAATAAAGATCATACTGCGTTGCTGACTGAATGTATCAATGAGCTAATCAACAAAGATTTCCCTGCGTTGATTCAATTACTCTACCGGCTGGATATCCCGGAAAAAAAATTAAAAGAAAATCTTGCGTTACAGGAAACTATGGATGCAGCAGAAATTATTTCTACAATGATCATCAAAAGACAGATTGAGAAAATTGTATCAAGAGAAAAATTCAGCAGGAAGAATTCTGAAAATAATGAGGAGCGCTGGTAATCTACTTTTATTTATGTGCTAGCGCCACATTACGCGCAAAACTTTCATCAAGTGATATAAAAGTTTCTGTACGTTCAATACCTTTTATTTTTTGTAGCTCATCATGTAGCACCATTTTCAATTCCTGTATATTTTTGCAAACGATTTCTGCGAACATGCTGTAGTTTCCTGTTGTATAATTTAGCCGCACGATCTCCGGGATCTTTTTCAACTCTTTCGCCACGGAATCATATAAAGAACTTTTTTCCAAAAAAATTCCAATGAAAGCGATCACATCATAACCCAAACCTTTCAAATCAACATGCAACTTTTTACCTTTTACAATACCCGCCTCTTCCATTTTTTTGATGCGCACATGAATTGTTCCTCCTGATACAAATAACTTTTTTCCTAAATCCGCATAAGAAATATCTGATGTGTGCAGCATTTCATGAAGGATGTCAAAATCGAGTTTGTCAAAATTTAATTTTGGGTTCATTTTTTAATAACATATTTGATAATTATCAAAAATATCAAATTATTTTAGACAATATCTATATTTATTTAATTTATGTAGAATAATATCAAATGAATCAACAGACTCCTTAATATTGCATGATCATACTGTGGGGTGATGAAATCTTTGGCAGACATACCCTCTCGTCTCGGGGGTGGGGATCACAGGATAAACAGGGCATAGAGCCGACCGAATGGCCGACCGGGGTTGACCACCAGGATTTGTGCCTTTGCTAACTTCCCCGTGTAGGTTCGAATCCTACCCCTACAGCTAAGCTGTTTCATAATTTATGGAACAGCTTTTTTTATACCTTTAATTTCTTTCAACATCAACACTGCTTTACTTCAAAATTTTTATATGAAAAAGATAAAATTATTTCTACTGATTTTTATTAGTAGTTTTTTTATGCTTCCATGTTTTGGCCAGGGAAAAAATCAGCCGGAAGGAAATTTATTCATCATCGGTGGCGGCAACCGCCCTGATTCATTGATGCTGGACTTAATAAAGACTGCTCAACTTAAGGATAAGGATTATATTGTTGTCTTGCCCATGTCCGGAGCCGAACCCGATACAAGTTTTTTTTATTTTAAAGAACAGTTTACCACACTATGCAGGAATACGATTGCCAATCTTAATTTCACGAAAGAAAATTCAAATAACAAAACCTGGTTGGATTCTTTAAAAAAAGCAAAACTTATTTTTATTACCGGTGGTGACCAAAGCCGCTTCATGGCAGTTGTTTTAAATACACCAATTTATACAGCCATTCATGAAGCCTATCAGAATGGTGCAACAATTTCCGGCACTAGTGCCGGTGCAGCCGTGATGAGTAAATATATGATCACGGGAAATCAATTATTGGGCGATACAACTTATAGCGCAACATTTGATCGTTTGTGGAAAGATAATATTGAATTTACACAAGGACTGGGCTTACTTGATTCAATAATCATTGACCAGCATTTTATTGTACGAAGCCGCTACAACCGCCTGTTATCAGCACTTTACGTATTTCCGAATTTCACTTGTATTGGTATTGATGAAAGTACTGCAATCATTTTTCATAAAAATAAAATAACTGTTGCGGGCAAAGGGCAGGTCATCGTTTTTTCAAATATGGAAAATAGAAAAGATGTCAGGGATATGATTAAATTTTCAGATATTCATCTCGGTATTTTTACAGCAGGCGATGCTTTTGATGTAAAGTAACTTTATGAATTTTACTACTTCTTTATAAGTACACAGCATCATTTTTGTAAGAAATAATTAAATAAAAAAAATGAAATACTTAATAATCATAGCAGCGCTTTTAACATTAACTGCATGCAGTACAATGAAGCATTCTACTAAAACTCAGGTCACTGATTTTACAGCAATTAAGAAAATGGTGAATGATAAGAATTTTGATTTCGTGGCAGAACGCATGATACCTGCAAAGGGAATGCCTTCAACAATCACCGATTTTTATAACTTGAAAGTAAGCAATGACAGTCTCTATGTGCAATTACCCTATAGAGGACAGGCATATTTACCACCAATAGATCCTTCACAATCTCCATTGGATTTTACTTCAACTTCATTTGATTATACTTTCACAGAAAGTGCCGATAAAATGAATGTAACGATAAAACCAAAAGATAAACAAAATGTGCAGCAGTTCATGCTCGAAATTTTTAGCAATGGATCTGCTACACCGAGCATAAATTCTTCAGACAGGCAGGGCATTTCTTACAATGGTTATATCGCGGCTAATCCATAAAACAAAAAGTTTGCTAAAACGAACATTGAAAGCATAAAAAATAAAAAGTTCCACTTTACTTTTGCGCGATAAATAATTAAAACTATAAATGAAAAAAATCATTTTACCTGCAATGTTCATTGTAAGTTCTATAATGGCTTTTGCGCAAGATCCAACTGTACAGGATATGAAAGATGAATCTCAGAAAGAAATACCAAAAGATCTGTCCGATACAACGAATAAAGTTTGGAAAACCGGTGGTATCCTGAGTTTGAGCATTGCACAGGGAAGCACGAGCAACTGGGCAGCAGGCGGCGATAAATTTTCACTATCATTGAATAGCTATATCAATGCACATGCTTTTTATAAAAAAGGAAAAAATAGTTGGGACAATAACCTCGATTTCAATTTGGGCTATTTGAATACTTCCACTTTAGGAAACAGGAAAAATGATGACCGGATTAACGTCACTTCCAAATATGGTTATGCATTAAATCCAAAACTTAATCTTGCCGTACTGGGAGATATTCGTACACAATTTTTTAAAGGCTATACGTACCCGGATAATGTAACAAAAGTGTATAGTTCCAATCTTTTTGCACCGGCTTATGTATTACTCAGTCTTGGTTTGGATTATCATCCTGTTAGTAATCTATCCATTTTTGTTTCACCCATTACCAACAGGTGGACTTTTGTAAATGATACAGCATTGTCAGTTCAATACGGACTAGACCCGGGCAAAAAATCTTTGTATGAAATTGGTGCGTATCTTTCTATCAACTATAATGCAAACCTGGGCAAAGTAGTAACCTATACAGGCAGGCTGGATTTATTTTCCAATTATAAACACAATCCGCAAAATGTGGATTTATATATGACTAATTTATTTGCAATAAAATTATCGAAAGTACTTTCTGCAACCTGGAGCCTGGACATGATCTATGATGATGATGTACGCATCTTTGGCGCCAACCAGGACGCCCCGGCGTTACAGCTCAAATCATTGGTGGGCGTGGGTTTGCTGGTAAAATTATAAAAGTATTTTTTTTAAATATTTAAAGTGCCCGCTATCTCCGGGCGGTTTTTTTTATGCAGTGAATTGGGTTATCGTATCTTTGAGAATAACGAAAAAGGTATGGAAAAAATATTGATAAAAGTTTTATTGGAATACGGATTCGATCCTGGAACATGTTCACTTGAAAAAACCGGGAATGGTTTAATCAATCATACATTTCTTTTATCAACCGGTGATAAAAAATATATTGTACAGGAAATTAATTCAGCGGTTTTTAAATCTCCCGGACTGATTAATGAAAATATTTCGGCAATAGGGAAATATTTACAGGCAAATTTTCCCGGCTATTATTTTACAATGCCCATTAAAACGCTGTCCGGGAAAACGCAGGTGAAAATTGGAAATCATTTTTATCGCCTATTTGATTTTGT
>JBBRSI010000019.1:0-37179 GCA_038245585.1 Chitinophagales bacterium | reverse complement strand
TTCTTTGCGCAGGTAATCGCTTCTCAATAAAATCTTCTTATCTACAGGCCGCATATAATAGCCATTCTTCCAAACGCCGCGCATATCCGCATCAAATAAATCGATTTGAAGACTTGCTGATAAAATATGTTCCGGGCTGCGCGCCGTTCCTGCACCATAACTCACTGTAACTTCCCAGGGCACAGGCTGGAGAATAAGCCTGGAATCCGCTTCATTACTGGGCATTCCGAAAATATTATAGTGTGGATTTCCGGCGGAATTTGCGTCAAAATTTGTTAAGTCCATTCTTTCATTTAATTAAGAGGCTGCAAGTTAATGTGCCCACACTGTTTGAAAAAATATAGCGCAACATTTTACAATAGCTTTCTGTGTACGATCGATTATTTTTGCAAAAAAATTACCGGATTATAAACCTGCAGAAATATGCGCAAACTAAAAATGGAGGAACTGGGCAGGAAATCGCTCACCCAATTTAAAAGTTCAGAAAAAAATCCGGTGATCATTATCCTGGACAATGTGCGCAGCATGCACAATGTGGGTAGTATTTTTCGCACAGCAGATGCATTTCTTACGGAAGCTATTTTTCTTTGTGGCTATACGTCTCAACCTCCGCACAGGGATATTCAAAAAACAGCTTTAGGCGCTACGGAATCTGTAGACTGGATGTATTTCGAAACATTGCTTGAAGCAGTTTTAAATTTGAAAGATGCGGGCTACAAAATTTTTGCAGTAGAACAAGCGGATAAAAGTATTTCTTTGAGTGATTTTAATATAGATACTGAATCGAAAAATGCATTTATTTTTGGCAATGAAGTGGATGGTGTGCAAGCAGATGTTTTACCCTATTGCGATGGATGTATTGAAATTCCTCAAGCAGGCACCAAACATTCTTTTAATATTTCCGTGGCCGCAGGAATTGTTTTATGGAAAATATCTGAAGCATTTATGAATAAACTAATGACGGAAAAAAAATAAAAAATAATTTGATACATGGCGGTTATTAAAAACTATTTCAGTTTAGTAAAATTCTCTCATACAATTTTTGCTTTACCATTTGCAATTATTGGTTTTTTTCTCGGTCTGAAAGCTGTGCATTTTTTTGATTCCAATAACACAGAATCAAGTATGACATTTAATGAAATGATGGTAAAACTATTACTGGTATTGGCTTGTATGGTTACAGCGCGAAGTGCAGCCATGGCTTTTAACCGGTATTTAGACAGGCGTTTTGATGCGATTAATCCGCGCACAGCTAACAGGGAAATTCCAGCAGGAATTATTTCCTCTAAACAAGCTTTAATCTTCACAATTGTTTCCTGCCTGCTTTTTATGTTGAGCTGTTTTTTTATAAATACAATTTGCTTTGCATTATCACCTGTTGCGTTGTTTGTAATTTTATTTTATAGTTATACGAAAAGATTTACTGCACTTTGTCACCTTGTTTTAGGAATTGGTTTATCGCTTGCACCAATTGGTGCTTATCTCGCAGTAACGGGAAGTTTTGTATTAATTCCCATACTTTTTTCACTGGCTGTAATCTGCTGGGTGAGCGGTTTTGACATTATTTATGCATTGCAGGATGAAACTTTTGACAAGGAAAATCAGTTGTATTCCATGCCGGTTATTTTGGGTAAAAAAAAGGCTTTATGGTTTTCGCGCGGACTGCATTTATTAAGTGCAGCATTTGTAATTGCAGCAGGATTTTTGGGCGGCTTTTCATTTCTATACTGGCTTGGAATTATTGTATTTTGCAGTATGCTCATTTACCAGCAATCGCTGGTAAAACCCAATGACCTGAGTAAAGTAAATATAGCATTCATGACAGCAAACGGCATAGCAAGTATCGTATTTGGTATTTGTGTTTGCCTGGATATTTTATTATTTTAAAATTAAAAAATGGCCCGGATCATTAGTATAGATTATGGTGGAAAGCGCACTGGTATTGCGGTGACAGATCCCATGAAAATAATTGCGACTGGCTTAACAACCATTCCTTCCGGTGAACTAATTACCTTTTTAAAAAATTATTTTTTAAAAGAACAAGTAGAACACATTATCATTGGCGATCCGAGAAACCTGGATGATTCTGATACACATGCTACACCGCTTGTGAAAAAAGCAATTGCATTATTAAAAAAAACATTTCCGCATATTCCGGTGACAACAGTTGATGAACGATTTTCTTCTAAAATGGCAAAAGCCGCCATGTTGGAAATGGGCATGAAAAAAAAGCAACGCCGTGAAAAAGAAAATGTAGATGTGATCGCCGCTACGCTTTTACTACAGGAATACCTGAGATCAATAGTTTAACGAGTGTATTAACAGGCATTTTTCTATCTTTGCAAATAATTTTTTTTTAAATAAAGTGGCATTTTATATGGTTTTACCGATCGTAGCTTACGGCGCAGAGATTTTAAGGACAAAAAGCGAAAATATTTCAGCAGATTATCCAAACCTTAAAAAATTGCTTTCAGACATGGAGGAAACGCTCTATGCGAGTAGTGGCGTGGGTTTGGCTGCACCACAAATAAATAAGCCTATCCGCCTTTTTTTGGTGGACAGTCAACAAATATTTGAACACCAGGATGAAGAAGATAAAGGTAAATACCCGGATGAACCCGGCATCAAAAAAGTTTTCATCAATGCCCAAATCAAAAACCTGGATGGCCAGGACTGGAATTATAATGAAGGCTGCCTGAGTATTCCAAAGATCCGTGAAGATGTGATGCGCCCGGAATCTGTGACGGTGGAATTTGTAGATGAAAATTTTCAGCCACACACAGAAACCTTTTACGGACTTACAGCACGGATTATCCAGCACGAATACGATCATATAGAAGGTAAATTATTTATTGATTACCTGAAACCATTAAAGAAAAAAATATTGCGCGGAAAATTAAACGATATTAGTAAAGGCAAAGTCAAAGTTGATTATAAAATGATGTTCCCTAAATGAAATTTTTCAAAATAATTATACCGGTTTTTCTTTTTTTCTCCAATACTATTTTTGCGCAGGATACCACAGTGATTTTAGAAAATCAATCGGTGATGTTGCGGGAAGTTATCGTTCGCAATAAAATGGATTACCAAACTATTTTAAAACAAATAGAAAACGATACAAGTTTTTATAAAGCTTTCAGGAACCTGCATATCATCAACTTTTCTGCGTATAACTCCATTCGCATGTTTAATAAAAAAGGTGCTGAGCAGGCGACATATAACAGCCAGACAAAGCAAGTGAGAAATAATGGTTGTCGGAGTACTTCAATCATTTCTCAAAAAAGTACAGGTGATTTTTTTGATAAAGACAGCACCTATAATTATATAACCGGAGAAATGTACGCTTCGCTTTTTTTTACGAAAGGAAAAATTTGCGGTGAAAATAATATCGTTGCGGGCAGGGAATTTTCTACCTCAGGAAAATCCGGAATTGAAAAACATAAGGAGCAATTAAAAATGCTTTTTTTTAATCCCGGAAAAAAAATTCCTGGTATTCCTTTTATCGGGAATAAACTTGATTTGTATGATGATCATGCACATGAACTCTATAATTATCAACTGGATTTTGTTTCTTATAAAGGAAGCTTTGCCTATATATTTACCATTACACCAAAAGAAGATATCGGGTATTTCAAAAAAAATGATATTGTCGTGGACAATATGACCACCTGGTTTGACTATAAGACTTTTGATGTGCTGGCAAGAAATTATTCTTTGAGTTATAAGGCCGGCGTATATGATTTTGACGTAACTATGGAAGTGGAAATGACGAATGTTGGAAACTTATTGGTACCGCAAGTAATGCGTTACAAAGGAAATTTCAGTGCAGCATTTAAAAAAAGAGAGCGTGGAGAATTTACTGCAACTCTTTTTGATTATTCATTAAAATAAAATTTTACCAGCATGAAAAAATATTTTTCAATTATAATAATCTTGTTTATTGGCAATATTGTACATGCACAAGTGATGCAGGAAAAACAAGTTTGGGCAACGATCAGCGTGCCACAAATGAAATGCTGGGAATGTAAGGAAAGGCTGGATAATTATTTACTGCGCGAAAAAGGACCGAACGATGATGCCGGTATTTTAAAATGGACGATTAATATGAATAACGCAACACTGCGCATACAGTATGTTCCGGATAGAATGACACTCGATTATATCCGTACTGCTATCAACAATGCCGGCTACGATGCAGACAGCACTAAGGCAGAAGAAGACAGCTATAAAATGTTACCACCGATTTGCAAAAGAACAGAAGAAGGTGGCGGCCCGCAAAAAGGGGTGAACTGTAAGATTCCACCGAAAGACAGGAATCAATAAATTCTACTATTTATTAAATCAAATCTGCAAGTGCCGCTTCCATTGATGGAAAAATAAAATGAAAATTTTCCGCCTTAATTTTTGAACAGGAAACGGTTGCACTTTTTAAAACTTCCACACTCATTTGTCCTAAAATTATTTTTAGTATAAAGGATGGAACGTTGATAGAAATGAAAAATTTCCCTTTTAATTTTCTGGCAATAGCTAATTCCAATTTTTCATTTGAAACAGGTGAAGGTGATACAGCATTATACACGCCATCCAGGTTTTCATTTTCAATTGCATATATATACATCCTGCAAAGATCTTCGATATGAATCCAGCTAATAATTTGTTTTCCATTTCCCAGGATCGGCGCTATACCAGCATACACGGGCTTTTTAAAAGATTCCAGCGCGCCACCTTTTTCACTCAAAACAATTCCTGTACGCATCTTTACCAGGCGAATTCCCAATGTAGTTACATGATCTACAGATGCTTCCCATAACTTACAAGTTTCTCCCAAAAAATCTGTTGATACAGGATCCGTTTCTACAAAACCATTCTTTAAAGAATTATTATTATCCGGACCATACCAGCCAATTGCGGATGCACTGATGAAAGCCTTCACATTGTTGTTTGTTTCTTTCAAAGCACGAATAAGTAATGCACTACTGTCAGTTCTGCTACTTTCTATTTCTTTTTTTCTTTTTTCAGTCCAGCGTTTTTCAGCTACTGAAGCGCCGGCAAGATGAATTATATAATCGGCACGTGCTATTGCGTCTTTATCAATTTTTTCATTTTTAATATCCCAAACTGCACGTCCTTCGCCTCTTTCTCTTGATAAAATAATCACATCATACCCTTTCTCTTTTAGCATGGATGAAAGATGTGTTCCTACCAAACCCGTTCCGCCGGAAATCAATACTACAGGCATTTTGAATAATATTTATTTATTTAAAAAGAGCATCCGAAACACCTTTATTGATGATATAAGAAGTATAAGATATTTCCACTTTCCCCTTTTTATTTTTCATTTTTTCCATATCGGCTTTATCTGCATCATTAAATTCCAATGTAACACCTTTGGGGATTTTATAATCCTTTGTATTAAAACTAAACACCATTTTATCCGGCAAACCATAAGATGCATATTTATCATAAGACATCAGCATTTCATACGTACCATTTGACCGGGTTGTAGTGATCACTTTTTGAAGCAACAGTTTTAGAGGATCGATATATAAAGTGGAAAGTATTAATTCACTTGTTTCATCCTTCGGTAAAAGTTTGATAACGCGGGTGTTTACGCCATTGACAATTGCTTCACCTGCATCTATTGCGAGGTAATCAAAAGACATCATGGACGCCATATTTACGTTCATTCCACCTTTGGGTAAAATGGAAATTCCGCCCTGGCGTTTCAAAGTAAATTTATCCGGGCTTTTATAATACACAATAATTTTCCCGGCCGGCGCTTTGATAAAAGCCACATCTGTTTTTAAAACGCCTGCTGCTTCATAATCATGTACCTTTTGTAATTTTTCTTTCAGCTTGCTGACCAATGTGGCCGCATCCTGCGCCTGCACTGTGTTTAAAGAAAATATGAAAACTAAAAATGGAAATAATAATTTCATAAAAATATTTTTATCAGCTCAATATATCTTTTCTTTTAAAAATAATAATTGCACCTGAAACGAACACTACAATATAGATGCCTAAAACGATTGCAGAATTGTACAATTGCTGTACATTCTGAATACTACCTTTTATTACATTATCGGACACATCTAATTTTTCATCAAAAAATTCTTTCCAGTTGACCATGTGCGATGTAAATAAATAGGGCTGTATATGCTGAAAAAGTGGAATGCTCATAGTACTCATGATCGTAAAAAAAATAATGATACTGATCGTTGCTACAATGGGGCCGATAGAATTTTCTGAAAAAACGGACAGGAAAAATCCCAATGCTGTCACCGCCAGCATCGCTAAAAATGCAAATGCAAAAGCACCCGCATAGCGCCAGAATACATCATCCTGCGATATTTGAACAACATATACATTTTTTTGTATGATCAGATCACCCGTTCCAAAAAGCCAGGTACTTACTGCCAATGCCAGGAAAGCAATCCATATTAATAACAGTAAAGTATAAAATGATGCTGCGAGGAATTTCCCCAGCATGAAGGAAGTTTTGCTTACCGGTTTTGTGACGAGTAATCGTAATGTGCCCATATTCGCTTCGCCGGAAATCATGTCTGCCGCAACCAGTGCAATCAATAATGGAACATGTACGAGTAAAAGTTGCAGTAATATATAACAGACAAGATAGCCATTCAAAATTTTTCCCTGGAAATCAAAACTATCTTTTAAACCACTCATTAAAAAATCTACATAAGAATCGCCATCTACATACAAACCAAGTTGTATAATCACGATCAATGCAGTGATGGCCGCAAACGCAATGTATGTGCGCGGCCGCCTGAAAATTTTATATACTTCTATATTAAATATTTTCCACATAATTTTTTCCGGAGGTTACCTGTAAAAAAAGATCTTCCAGCGAGTGCCGCGGAATGATCGAAATAATTTCAACTCCATTTTGTACCAGCCACTGATGCAATGATGGTAGTAATTTTTTATGCATTTTTAATTTCACTGAATGCCCGCTTATAGGTTGAATATATTGTCCCCATTGGCTTTCCTGCAATTTCAGTAAAGTGTTTTCATTATTTGCTGTTTCTATTTCAATGATGGTATTTGCAGGATCAAACAAAGTTGATGCTTCACCTTCTACTAATTTTTTGCCCTTATCTATAATTAAAATGCGCGTAGCTACCTGTTCTATTTCAGTAAGTAAGTGCGAAGAAACCAATACTGTTTTTTTTCTTTCATGCCTCAAATGCAAAATTAAATTTCGCATATCAGCAATACCCTGCGGATCAAGCCCGTTCGTTGGTTCATCTAAAATAATAATGTCAGGTTCATGCACCAATGCGATTGCAATTCCAAGCCTTTGTTTCATGCCCTGTGAAAATGTTTTTACTTTATCATGTTCGCGGCCTGAGAGGCCCACGCGTTTTAATTCATCCATCAAAATCGAACGCGTTGGAGCGATACCTGATAGTTTTGCAAAAAGCGCGAGGTTTTGATAAGCGGATAAATATTTATAAACATCCGGTTTTTCAATAATAGCACCTATACGTTTTAATATATCAATGCGGTGTGTCGCTAAGTCATTTCCGAATATCCTGATACTGCCTTTTGTGGGTTTGATGAGCGTCAGCAACATGCGGATCATCGTGGATTTTCCTGCTCCATTTTGACCCAGGAAACCATATACATCGCCTTTCTGCACGCTGAATGAAAGATCATTTACGGCTTTGGCATTTTTAAAAAACTTGCTGACATTCCTTACCTGGATAATTTCCTCCGTCATATTATTAATACGAAGATAAAGGCGAAATGGTTTGGAAAATATATTCTTAAAAAAGTTATGAAAAAAACAAGTTAGTTATTTGCTGAAACCTTCAGGTATTGTTGCAATGCCTTCACATAAGATTCAAACGCATTGATACCTGTGCGCGTGATCTTGCAGGTTGTTAAAGGATAATTATCTTTAAATTTTTTATTGACCTCTACATATCCAACCTCTTTTAATTTTTGTATTTGCACACTCAGGTTACCGGCAGTCGCATTTGTTTTTTCTTTGATATAAATAAATTCTGCTTCCTTCACGCCGATGAGCAGGCTCATAATTGCCAGGCGCAATTGGGAATGTAATATGGGATCAAGGTCTTTAAACATGAGAAAAAATAAAATGAATAATCATTGAAGTGTTTAATTGCTTTAAACTTTTAAAAAATGTTTGCATTTTTCAATTGATCACTAAATTTTTTTCGCAAAATATATCCAGGTATAATCCAGGCTGCAACCATTGCTGCAGGAATGAACAATAATTGATATTCATATGATGCAAAGCTTGCAATCAAACTGAGTAGCCAGCAACAAATGCCACCCAAGATTAATGGCCTGAACCGTAAAATAATCCCGCTTAAAAAAACAGGCAAACCATACAACGCAAGCATAACAGGCATTACAAGCAATTCCATTACTTTAGGATCAACATGAGAAAGCTGGTAAAACAGGATGAACATTAAAATCACAAAACTGATCCATACATAACCGATGATCGTATCAGCATAAGTCTTCACACGGGCAGATGATCTTTTTTTGCGCAAATAAAATATTTGAAAAATAAGTCCTGCCCAGGTAAGCATCCATACCATATAATGATTAGGATAGTCAAAAAAATGAAATAAAATAAATTGTGTTACACCACAAAAAAATACAAGCCATCCCCAGAAAAGATATAGAAAGCCATTGTCAGAATATCTTTTTTGCACGCTATTGATCATGCCGCTTATAAGTTGCAAACTTTCTGTTGGCGTGAATTCAGGCTTATTTTCCATAAAAAAAATTTATGCCCGCTTTAATTTTTGCAACTAAAGCGGGCTTAGTTTTATTTAATTTGATTCAATACTTCTTCAGTTTGTTTCATTCCCCAATCAGGATATAATGGCTTTGGTGTAGCGGCCTTAAACAATTCCATAGCTTTTTCAAAAACGGGTTTTGCCTTATCAGCACCACCACCAAATTGCGGAGGCGTACCATTAATACTCATTCCCTGGAGATAATATAAGCGTGGATTATTTGGATCGAGCTGCATGCCTTTTTGCAAGTCTGCAGCTGCTTCCTGTCCATAACTCATAAACCTGCTTTGCGGATCCACGAGCATTTGCTGGGTGGCAGCCATATTGCGTATTGAAAATATTTCAGCCTTGTCTTCATTGGTTGTAGCAAGTGCATCCGCTTTATCACATAATGCAATAATTTTTTGCGCGTTTTCATCCTTATCAATATTAACATCACTCCAGGCAGGTGTTGTTAACGCAAGTGCTGCATAGTAATACGGCAACCATTGTGTTTTTTCTGCATCACCTATTCTTTCAAAAGTGGCAGATACTTTTTGGAAATCTTCAGTCGTTTTTGCATCGTCCTGCATTTTGAAATTATCTTTCATTGCCGGAACATATTTATCTGACTGCGCCTGCGCTGCAATCGTTGCAAAAAGCGCGATGGAAAAAAGGAACTTTTTCATGTT
Source organism: Chitinophagales bacterium (assembly GCA_038245585.1). GTDB lineage: Bacteria > Bacteroidota > Bacteroidia > Chitinophagales > Chitinophagaceae > JAFDXJ01. The sequence continues at coordinate 27,710 of JBBRSI010000019.1, read as the reverse complement.
GTTGTTTTTATGATTGATTTAAAATTTTACAAATTATTATTAATGGCATCCTGGCTGCGGTCCACGCCCCAACTCAGAAAACAGCCGATAAAATAAAATCTTTTTGCCGGTGGCCTGATGGCATCTTTAATAGAACCATTATACGAATAATTATAACCATACACCTGGTCTGCGCCCAAAACATTGTTTACACTGGCAAATAAAACGATGGCTGTGCGCGCATTTTGTTTACCTAAATTCGGCAAATAGTTCATGCTGAAACCCAAGCTGTTATAGGGTTTGGTGATTCCCTGGTCAGCAATTTCATATTTACCATTATTTAATTGAAAATTATAATAAGGCCTTCCCGTAGCAAATGTATAGGTGAAATTAAACCCTGTTTTAATACTTGTATAAAACTTTTTCATTACTAAAGAAGCCGTGTGGTGCGCTGCAAAATTGGGTTGCATTTCCAGCGGGAAATTTAAATAATCGCGCTTTGTATCCAGGTAAGAATAACTGATCCAGTAATCAATATTTTTAAATGTTTTTTTATCCCGGAAAAATACTTCAACTCCTTTTGCATAACCAAATCCGCTGTTGTTAAACGCCGGATACGTTTTTATGAGGTCTTCATATTTTTTATAAAAAACTTCTGTGCGAAAAATCCGTTCATTGGTGATCTTCTGGTAATTAATAATATAATGAGTCGCTTTGATAAAACCGAGTTGTGTAGAAAAAAACAATTGCTGTGTTTCAGGTGTCTGGTAAAAAACTCCATATGCCATAGATATTTGTGCGGATGGGCCGGTGCGATAAGCCAAAGAAATTCGGGGTGCAATATTTACTTTATCAATGATAGATGCATGTTCAAAACGCGCACCGACTTGTGCGACCAATGCATTGGATATATAAATATCTGATTCTGCAAATAATGCCTGGTAATTTCCTTCAAGTACATGCAGTGTGTCATTGAATTTTGTAGAGTTATAATTATACCAATATTCTCCGCCAAACCGCAATGTGCTGATGCCGCCTAATTTCTTTTTGAGCACAAGTTTTACTTGTGATAAATCCTGCCTGTTTTTCAAATTGAAATTTTTTGATTGCATCAATGAACCAGTATCAAAAGTTTTCGGCTGGTTACTTCCGTCCTGGATTTGTTGGCCAATATCATCGCGGTTGGTGCTATAACTTGAGCCCAGGTTCATTTCCCAACCTCTACCCAGGTTTTCACGCCAGCTTAGATTGTTGTACCAGTTATGATTAGTTAATGAAAAGGCGTCTTTCAAATATCCACTGTCAATGTCAGGCCTGCGCAAGCCCAATTCACTGTATGCAAATGTTGTATAGTATTTTATGATACCGCCGGATTTTGTTTTGATACGAAAATTGGCATCGGCTGTATGGAACTCCGGAATCTTGAAATAATCCGGTGTTTGTTTTACAATATTGAAATAAAGATTCACATTTACATAACCATAGTTTGCACCCCAGGATGACTTTTTATCTTTTGATAAATCCTGGAAACCACCACCCACAAATAATGGAGAAATGGATGCATTCGCAGCAGATTTCTCAGGCAAATCAATGGACTCAAGAATAACTGCGGAAGATAAAGCCTGGCCATACAAAGCAGAATATCCACCCGTACTGAAGACAGTTCCTTTAAATAAAAATGGTGAGAAACGCCCGCGGGACGTGAGATCCGGCGCACTTGAATAATATGGATTATTTACTACGGTGCCATCAATAAATTGTTTGGTTTCATAACCTTCACCACCACGCACAAATAAACCTTCCTTCTCTCCTACTTGTTGTGCTCCCGGTAAAGTTTTTAACGCAGCAGTAATATCTGCATTGGAACCGGCTGTGGTGGCAATATCAATAGAATTTAAAACGGTGCCGCGTTTATTGTCGCCTGCAGCAAATGAACCTGCAGTAATCATTACCGCTTTTAACTCATTTAATTCCTCTTTTAAAGAAGTGTTTTGCGTGATATTTTCTGAACCAATAGTTATAGGTTGCTCAATAGTGGTGTAACCCAATATTGAAAATATTAAAACTTGTGCACCTTTATCTGTTGTCTTAAAAGCATAATTTCCCATGCTGTCCACGAGTGCGCCATCATAAGAACCTTTTAGAGTAACACTGGCGCCAGGTAAGGCTTTCCCCCTATTATCCGTTACTTTCCCTTTAATTGCTACTTGCGAAAAAGATGCTTGAAACCAAAATAAGGATACTATAATAAAAAGATTTTTGATCATTTTTTATTGAATTAAAAAACAAAAGTAAAGTAGTTTATAATATAAACCAAATTTTTATAAAATATATTTTTGTGAAAAAATTGAGAACGCCTATTCATCACTTTCTATATCATCAAAAAGTAAATTGGAACTTTCGGATTCAGTTTCATCTTCGTCTAAACTTTCCGGCTCGGCGATATGAAGAACCGGTTCTGCATTGGGCAATTCCTGTACTTTTTTTAATTGTCGTTCGATCGCCCTACTCCTTGTTCCGGCCTGGTCAATGGTGTTGGTTGCTTCGAGTAATTTCTTTTTGGTTTTATCTAAAATATTTCCAAATAAGTTGAATTCATTTTTCACTTTGCTTAGCAAATCCCATACTTCACTACTGCGTTTTTCAATAGCCAGCGTACGGAAACCCATTTGCAATGCGTTTAATAAAGCACTGAGCGTGGCCGGGCCTGTAACGGTGATCTTATATTCTTTTTGCAATGTTTCAAATAAACCCGGCGTACGCAAAACTTCCGCATACAAACTTTCAAATGGTAAAAACATGATACCATATTCGGTCGTATTCGGTGGATCAATATATTTTTCTTTAATGTCTCTCGCATTTTTAAGAATTCCCTGTTTAAATGATTTCCGTAAGCTGTCAATTTTTTCTACATCGCCCGCATCGTATGCATCTACTAATGCTTCATAATCTTCTTTGGGAAATTTTGAGTCAATGGGCAACCACAATACTTTATGTTCCGTGGAATTATGCGGCATCCGTATTGCAAACTCAACCATAGCGCCACTTCCACGCTTTGTCTTGATATTTTTTCCATACTGTTCATTCGTCATTAAATCTTCTAAAATATTGGCCAGTTGATATTCACCCAGCACTCCGCGCGATTTTACATTCGTCATTACTTTACGCAGATCACCGACGTTCACTGCAAGACTTTGCATTTCACCCAAACCTTTATGCACTTGCTCGAGCCGGTCACTGATGAGTGTGAATGAATCATTGAATCTTTTTTCCAGGGTAGCCTGCAATTTTTCATCCACCGTATTGCGCATTTCTTCGAGCTTCTTCGTATTTTCTTCCTGCAAAAAACGAATTTTTTGTTCCAGTGTTTCCCGAATTTTATCTAAAGATAGCATGGAATCATTGCGCATTTTTTCCTGCTTATCCGTAAGGTCATAAAATTTTTGGCGCTGGAGTTCGTTGAAATCTTTAACTCCTAAAGTAAAGTTTTCTTCAAAAGATTTTAGTGAAGTGGATAATTGTGTTTTGAAATCGTTTTGCTTGCCTTCATTGGAAGTAATTAATTTTTCAATTTTTTCTTCATTACTTTTTGTAAGTGCTTGCAATAATTCAGAAAACGATTTCAATTCTTTTTCTTGGATTTGAGACAGGCCAGAAAAATTTTTAGCAAGTGTAGCAGAAAAATTGGTAAAAGAATTCATGAGTTCTTCCCGGGTTTCCTTAGATCCTCTCTGCATTTCATTCCGGCTTGCAGAAAATTCATTGCGGATCAATTGATCATTTTGAATTAAAGTGTCATTGATTCTTTTTATTTCCTGCACAGCTTGTGGATCCTGTTTTCTAAAAAGTTGTATTAAAATACCGGCAAGCACAAGCAAGATTAAAATCAGTAAAAGTATATCCGTTAATGTCATTTTCTGTAATTAAAGTTGCTAAGTTAATGTAGTTCGGAAAATATTTTTTTAAAATAAAAAGAAGAAATATTTGATGAATAAAATAGGCAATAAAATGTACTTCTTATTTATGCCTTTTTTCCTTACTATCTTCGTTTGAATTATCTTTTTATTTCCATGGAATTAAGCAGGGATTATAAAAGTTTTTTATATAGTTATAATTTTGCCGATGGCCTGCGTATCACAGCCGGCGTGGCTTTGCCATCTATTATTTTAAGTTATGCCGGGCTTTTACCGGCTGGCATTCTTGCGTCACTGGGCGCATTATGCATAAGTATTACAGATAATCCGGGGCCCGTTCATCACCGCCGGAATGGTATGCTGGTTTGCCTCCTCGTAAATTTTATTGTTACGGTTATTATAGGCTATTCACTTGGAAGCCCTTTTATTACAGGTGCTGTTATCCTTATTTTTTGTTTTATATTTTCTATGGCAGGTGTATATGGTTCCCGCGCAAATGCGATCGGGGTTTCTGCACTCATAATTATGGTGATCAGTTTAAATCACCATGTAGTGGGGATAAATATTTTATTGAATGCAATTTGGATTTTATCCGGGGGTGCCTGGTATATTCTTTTAAGTCTCGCCATACAAGCGATTAAACCATATCGTTTAACACAGCAAGCATTGGGTGACCTGATCAATTCTACGGCAGCATACCTTCGAATCCGCGCTGAATTTTATCAAACCCCATTGAACTATAATGCAACGTATCAAAAAATGATGGACATGCAATCTGTGTTGTTGCAGAAACAAAATTTAGTGCGTGAACTTATTTTTAAAAGCCGCAAAATTTCACGGGAGTCTACTGTCGAAAGCAAAACTTTATTATTAATTTATTTAGACATCACAGAATTATTTGAACGCTTGTCTGCGTCCTTCCAGGATTACAGAGTGCTGCATAATATATTTCCCGAAAGTGCGCTTTTTGAGAAAACCCAACCTACCATTTTATTATTGGCAGATGAATTGGATGAAATTGGTATAGCCGTTTTGAGTGACAAACCTTCCAGGGAAAATGCATACCTGAAAACAATAGTAGAAAACAATACTGACTTTTTAAAACAATATCGTGCAGAAAATTTAACTGCAGAAAACAGCAAAGGCTTTTCCAGTTTTCGCCACATTATGCAAAGCATGGAAGACATACTTTCCAGGTTGCATACGCTGCATTTATATACCAGTTATGACCGAAAAAAAATCCGGGAATTCAGTATTCAAAAAGAATATGACGCAGCCATTCCGCGACAGAAATATAATCCCGGTTTACTGGCAGACAGTTTCACTTTGCGTTCCAATACTTTTCGCCATGCATTGCGTGTAAGCATTGCTACCATTGTAGGATACGGCATTTCATTTCTTTTCCCGCTGGGCCATAGTTACTGGATTTTATTGACGATCATCGTTATTTTGAAACCCGCTTACAGTCTCACGCGCAAGCGAAATGTAGACAGGCTCGCAGGTACAGTAGCAGGTGCTTTTCTCGGCATCATTATATTGTATTTTGTAAAAGATAAAACTGCATTATTTATCATTATGCTCTTTTTGATGACAGGTACTTATAGTCTTTTAAAAACAAAATATATTTATAGTGTTATTTTAATGACACCTTATATTCTTGTGCTATTTCATTTATTGAATATGCAGGATTTCAGTACTGTTATTGCTGATCGTGTAATTGATACTGCGATTGGTTCTGTAATTGCTTTTATTGCTAATCTCGTTTTATTTCCAGCCTGGTCGCACCGCTTTTTCAAAAAATATATCAATGATTTTTTAGAAAAATCACTTGTCTATTTTACGATTTGTGCAAGCGCGTTTCAGCAAAAAATTATTGGAGAAAAAAATATGCAAAAAAGCAGGAAGGATGCTTTTGTAACATTGGCAAATCTTTCAGAAGCCTTTAGTCAAATGCTTTCAGAGCCAAAAAATAAACGGGTAAATTTAAATAAATACCAGGAATTAGTTGTGCTTTGCCACATGCTTTCTTCACATATCGCTTCGCTTTCCTATTTCTCAAAAACGTTAGAAGCGCCTGTTTTAACAGGAAGCAATTTCACAAAAATAATTGATAAAATAAATCAACAACTGCAACATGCAGCAGAAATTATTTCACCGGTTTTAATACATAAAAAAAATGATGATGAATTTTTAAAAAGCTCAGTGAATGTAGAAATCATTGAAGATGCTGATAAAAAAAATGTACTGCCGGAAAATGTAGAAGTCAAAAAATTACAGCCTGTAAATGAACAATTTTATTTAATAGAAAAAATAAGTGCCGACATTCAGAAAATATGCAGTCAGATCGCATAATTTTTTTTAGAACAACTCACTTATATTTGTAAGCAACGAAATATATAATATGAATATCACTTTCAACCGTAATGAAGACTGGATGAAGCTTTTATGGAGCGAAGCAAAACAGCGTTTTGATAAAATCAAATTAGGTGGCGGAAAAAAATCCATTAACAAACAACATGAACGCAACAAACTCACCGCGCGCGAAAGGGTTGCTTATTTGATTGATAAAGATTCAACTTTTACAGAAATAGGTGCTTTTGCAGGTTACGGAATGTACGAGGAATATGGTGGAAGCCCGGCTGCAGGAACGGTTTCAGGCATTGGATATGTCAGTGGAAGGCAATGTATTATCGTGGCAAATGATCAAACTGTGAAGGCAGGTGCCTGGTTTCCCATCGCGTGCAAAAAGAATTTACGCATGCAGGAAATTTCGATGGAAAATTATTTACCCATTATTTATTTAGTAGATAGTGCCGGTGTATTTCTTCCCATGCAGGATGAAATTTTCCCCGACAAAGAACATTTTGGCCGCATCTTTCGCAACAATGCAAAGATGAGCGCGATGGGAATTACTCAAATCGCCGCGGTCATGGGCGCTTGCGTTGCAGGTGGCGCATACCTTCCCATCATGAGTGATGAAACACTAATGGTAGAAGGCAATGGCAGCATTTATCTTGCCGGACCTTATTTGGTAAAAGCCGCCGTTGGTGAAGACATTGATTCAGAAACATTGGGCGGTGCAGTTACACATACTGAGATCAGTGGCATAGCAGATTATAAATTTAAAACAGAAAAGGAATGTTTGGATGAAGTAAAAAAAATTATGGATAGGCTGGGACCTGCTCCATTGGCAGGTTTCAACAGGTCAACACCTGTATTACCAAAGAAAAATCCGGAAGAAATTTTTGGTATCATGCACGAAAATAATTCGAAGCCTTATGACATGTTGGGCATTATTGAAAGAATGGTAGATGATTCGGAGTTCGATCAGTTCAAACAGGATTATGGCAAAACAATTTTGTGCGGGTATGCACGTATTGATGGTTGGGCAGTTGGCATAGTTGCAAATCAACGACTCATCACAAAAAGCAGGAAAGGTGAAATGCAATTAGGTGGTGTAATATATAATGACAGCGCTGATAAAGCTGCGCGTTTTATTTTGAATTGCAATCAAAAAAAGATACCATTGATTTTTTTACAGGATGTAACCGGGTTCATGGTGGGTAGTCGCAGTGAACATGGCGGCATTATTAAAGACGGTGCAAAACTGGTGAATGCAGTGGCGAATTCTATCGTTCCAAAGATCACGATCATTGTTGGAAATAGTTATGGTGCAGGAAATTATGCCATGTGTGGAAAAGCGTATGACCCGCGTTTTATTTATGCATGGCCTTCTGCAAAAATTGCCGTGATGGGCGGAGAACAGGCAGCAAAAACTTTATTGCAAATACAAGTGTCTTCCATGAAAGCGAAACAAAAAGAAGTGAGTGAGGAAGATGAAAAAAAATTATTGGATAAAATTACGGGGAGTTATGAAAAGCAGACTACGCCTTATTATGCGGCGTCCAGGCTTTGGGTGGATGCAATTATCAATCCGGCAGATACAAGAAAATTGATCAGTGAAGGAATTGCTGCTGCCAATCATAATCCACATTTTGAAGATTTCAAAATTGGCGTTTTTCAAGTGTAGTAAAATTAAAAATTAGTACATTTTGGGGATCGTTCAATGCACATGTCCACACAGTCTAACATGTCCCAAAAAATAATTATTTTTTATTTCTTTTTTCATTTCTTGCCCTGAACATTCTTTCTCTCATACCACCTTCATTCAAAAAAGCATTCTCTAATGATATTATTTGGCGTGAGAGTAAATAACTTGTAATATTTATTAGGGAAATCATTGAATTGGCACAGATTTCTGGATTATCATTTTCAATTGCATTTTTAAAAGTTTCATAATTAGCATTAGGCGTTTTATTAAGTTCACTTATTCTTAAATAAAGTTTATTTTCTTTTTTCCATTTTTGAAATTTGTTGGATCTCAGAAAATCTTCATAATCAATCATCAATTCCTCTAAACTAACCCGGGCAACATTTGTCAATTTTATTTCTGTTTCTTTTGAAGTGGCCGAAGCCATACTCGCTTCTGCAATATTTTGCTTGCCACTTCTTGCAGCCTGAACCATTTGCTCTATAGTTCTGTCATATTTATGAAAAAATCTTTTAGTAAAATAAATAGTTCCATCATAAACTATCTCAGATTTTTGATAGGTTATCAGTTTTCGATAGCCACCATGAAGTGGGATGAACCCATTTATATTCTTTTGATTATCCATTTTCCTGTTTGTGGTGTGACCGTTATGACCTGTTGGACAATTTCTTATTCTGCAACTAATTTTCTGAAAATAAATATTTTCTGTTCAAACCTTAATAGTTACAAAATGTTTCAAACAAAATACAATTTTATTTTTAAAACAAGACTAAACGCAAGTTTTAATAAAACTACCTTGCTTGAATGATCATTCTCAAAAACTGAATGATTACCTTTGCACTTGATTAATTAAATAAATTATTTCAAAATAAAATTATCATGCCCCTAAAAAGAAAGCCCGAGAGCGAGATGATGTCCTATGGTTATAAACCAGAATTATCTGAAGGTTCTGTAAAATGTCCTGTCTTTCAAACCTCCACATTTGTTTTTAAAACTGCAGAAGAAGGCAAAGCATTTTTCGAAGTGGCGTATGGCTTACGCGAAAAAAATGAAGGTGAAGAAACGGGTTTAATTTATAGCCGTATCAATAACCCGATTCTTGAAATCCTCGAAAACAGGTTGACGCTTTGGGATGAAGCAGAAGCATGCGCCGTTTTTGAAAGTGGCATGTCCGCAATCACAACAGTGTTGCTTGAATTTCTGAAACCCGGTGACCTGCTGCTTTTCAGCAATCCAATCTATGGTGGCAGTGATCATTTTATCAATAAAATTTTACCAAAATTCAATATTGAAATTGCTTCATTCAAAGTTGGACAATCCGTTGATGAAATTATTAAAATCGTAGAAGCAACAGGAAAAGCAGATAAACTTGCAATGGTCTATATTGAAACACCGGCGAATCCCACGAATGATTTAATTGATATTGAAGGAAGCAAAAAAGTAGCACAACATTTTTCCACTAAAGAAAAAGAAGTTTTCTTAGCAGTGGATAATACGTACATGGGACCTGTGTGGCAGCATCCTTTAAAAAATGGCGCGGACCTGGTTTTATATTCTGCAACAAAATATATTGGCGGTCATAGTGATGTTATTGCCGGTGCCTGTCTTGGATCAAATGAATTAATTAAGCGTGTAAAAACATTACGCACATTTTTGGGAAATATGGCCAGTCCGAATACAGGCTGGTTACTCATGCGCAGCCTGGAAACTTTAAAACTGCGTATGGATAAACACGCAGAAAATGCAACAAAAGTGGCGGCATTTTTAAACACGCATCCGAAAATTGAAAAAGTATATTTCCCTGGAAATATTACAGAAAATGATGGAGAAAAATATGCGATTAAAAAGCGCCAGTGTCTCACTGATGGTGGTATGATTTCTTTTGATATTAAAGGAAAAGAAAAAGAAGCATTTGCTTTTTTAAATCATTTAAAACTCATCAAACTCGCGGTGAGCCTGGGGAGTACGGAAAGTTTAGCGCAGCATCCGGCGACCATGACACACGCGGATGTGGATCCGGCATCCAAAAAAGAATTTTCTATCACAGAAAAAATGATTCGACTTTCCGTTGGTGTGGAAAATGCAGATGATATTATTTATGATATTAAACAAGCGCTGGAAAATTGCTAATGCAATTTTGTTTTGCATTTGCAATTGATTATTTAAAAATCTCATTAAGCAGGTAAGTGAGTAGGCGATAATTTGAAATTAAACTTTTGACTAATCGATTTTAAGATACTTACAATATCGTGAATTTAATATTCAAAATCAAACAAACATCAAACACTAAACCCAAAACCCTCTTAATAAATATTCACTTCCCTTTCTAATAAAACTCCAAATTTCAACTTCACGGAATCAACAATCTTTTGCGATAGCTCAAAAATTTCATTGCCTTTAGCGTGGCCATAATTTACAAGTACTAATGCCTGGTTTTCATGACAGCCTGCATCGCCCTGCCTGTAGCCTTTCCAGCCGCAAGACTCTATCAACCAGGCGGCAGCAAGCTTTGTAGCATCATTGAAAGGATAAGCAACAATACCCGGGAATTCATTTTTTAAATTTTCCAATTGCACATTTGGTATCACAGGATTTTTAAAAAAACTACCGGCATTTCCAATCACTTTGGGGTCAGGCAATTTTGCACTGCGGATATTAATGACAGCCTGCGAAATATTTTGAATGCTCAATTTCTGAACGCCCATATTTTTTAATTCAGTTTCAATCGCGCCATATTGCGTATGAAAAACAGGCCGCTTATCAAATTTATATGTAACACTTAAAAGGACGAACTCATCTTTAAATTTATTTTTAAAAACACTATCCCTGTAACCAAAATTGCAATCTTCTTTTTTAAATTCTACTATTGTTTTTTCCTTTTTATGAAATGCCAGTAAAGAATAAAACACATCTTTTATTTCTACGCCATACGCGCCAATATTCTGCATGGGCGAAGCGCCGACATTTCCTGGAATCAAACTTAAATTTTCAACACCGGCATAATTATTTTTTATACAATGTACAACAAACTGATGCCAACCCGCTCCTGCCGCAGCTTTCACATAATAATGCTTGTCATCTTCAGCAATGCATTCAATGCCTTTGATTTCATTTTTCAAAACGAGCCCATCATAATTTTTCGTAAAAAGAATATTACTTCCGCCACCCAGGATCAAATTATTTTTTTCTTTTTTATACAAATCACTTTCTACTATTTCCCGGAGTGCATCAGTAGAATCGAAGGAGATAAAATATTTCGCAGCGGCGTCAATACCAAAAGTATTGAATTTTTTTAATGAAATATTTTCCTGCACTTGCATACAATTTTTTTTGTTTTATACCGGGTCTACATCCGGCTGAATAGTTACTGAAGCATACCTTTTATAAGAAAATAAAATTGCGGCCTGTTGAAATATTTCTTTTTTACACTGTTCTATTAGGGTGAGGTCGCGTGGCAGTTTTAAAACAAGTTCCCAAATATACCTGTTTCGAATACGTGGAATAATGGCTTCTGCAGGGCCGCTGATATATGCTTTATAATTTTTCTGTAAACCAACCGCCATACGGCTTGCAGCTTCTGAAGCAATTTCATTCATCTTATGTTTTACAGAAATTTTTATCATGCGTGAGAATGGTGGATAATGAAATTGTTTTCTACCAGAAATTTCAAACTGGTAAAACTTTTCATAATCATGCTGCAATAAAAATCCAATTACGGGATGATGTGTATTGCTCACTTGTATCATCACTTTCCCCTGTCCATCTTTTCTTCCGGCACGGCCACTCACTTGCTGCATCATTTGAAATGCACGTTCATTCACCCTGAAATCCGCGAAATTTAAAAGACTATCCGCATCCAAAATTCCAACTAAATTTACATTTTCAAAATCAAGGCCTTTAACTACCATTTGTGTACCGACTAAAATATCAATTTTCTTTTGTTCAAACAATTTGATGAGGTTATCATGATCATATTTTCCCTTCACACTGTCGTAATCCATTCTTGCGATATGCACGCCGGGAAAGGCTTCTGCCAGCATCTCTTCTATTTTTTCTGTGCCAAAATTTTTCTTAATAAATGAATGGCTGCCACAAGCGCCGCAAGTATATATTACGGGATAGATTTTCCCGCAATAATGACAACACAATTGGTTTTTAGATTTATGAAAAGTAAGTGTAACAGCGCAATCCGTGCATTGTGGAATCCAGCCACATGAACCACAAATAAAATAAGGCGAATATCCGCGCCTGTTTTGAAAAACAATCACTTGCTTTTTTTCCAGCATCGCATCTGCAATCGCGGCTTTGAGTTGCGGTGAAATAATGATCTTGCCTTTTTCTTTTTGAATGATTTTTTTTACATCAATAATTTCAATAGCTGGCATATTTACCTGGCCAAAACGTTCACTCAAAACCACTTTTCCATACTTACTTTTTTCAGCATTGTATAAACTTTCCATGGAAGGTGTAGCGCTTCCCAGCAAAACTTTTGCGTTGCATTGTGCTACTAAATAAATGGCTGCATCGCGTGCGTGGTAACGCGGTGCCGGATCCTGTTGTTTATAGGACGCATCATGTTCTTCATCCACAATCACCAAAGCGAGGTTTTTAAAAGGCAGAAACAAAGATGACCTTGCACCAACAATTATATGTGCCTGGCCACTTTTTACACGGTTCCAAATTTCCACTCTTTCCTGCGGATTAAATTTTGAATGATACACGATGATATGGCCACCAAAGTTTTTTTGTAACCTTCTAATCAATTGCGATGTCAATGCAATCTCCGGCAACATATATAAAATTTGTTTGCCCTGCCGGATATGAGTTTCCATCAACTTTGTATAAATTTCCGTTTTACCACTGGACGTTACGCCCTGTAATAAACAAACTTCTTTTTCTTCAAAACTTTTTTTGATTTCAGTGAGTGCATTTTCTTGTGCGGCAGACAATATAAAATCAATATTCATTTGTGGTGGAAGCAGTCGGATCCTGTCCACATTTGTCTTGATAGAAATCAAAATATTTTTATCGATCAATGCTTTTAATTGTGGTGCACTGGCATTTGATTTTTTTAAAAGTTCCGCCTGTTGCACTTCCGGTGAATCTCTTGATAAGTGTAAAAATGCAAGCAGCAACGCTAATTGCTTCGGCGCTTTACTCCATTCATTCAATAAGACTTCCAATTTTTTTTCATCCTGGAATTCCGGGTGAAGCCGGATATGCAATTCAGTTTTAGGCTTATATTTTTCTTTTAAGTTTTCCCGGATAAAACAAACCTCTTTATCAATTAATTTTTTAACTACTGGATATACATGTGCTTTATCTAAAATTTGCTGCACTTCTCCCATGCGAATTTCTTTCTTTATTTCCAACGCTTCAAAGAGCATGAATTCATCATTGCTCAATTCAGCAGCATCGCCATCATACATTTCATTTAATTGCAAAACACTTTCACCCGATAATTTAAAATTTGCCGGGATAGCAGCCTGCATCACTTCTCCTTCGCTGCACATATAATAATGCGCCATCCATTCCCAAAATTTTAATTGTCCGGGGAAAACCAATGGCTCTTCATCCAAAATATTCAAGATAGGTTTTGGTATAAAATTGATGGGCGCCTTTTTCGAAATATTTTTGATAATACCTGCGTATCTTTTATTTTTCAAAGACACTTCTACACGCAACCCTGGCTTAGCAGCATCTGCAAATTCTGACGGAATGCTCCAGGTATAATTCATCGGCAATGCAAGCGGGATGATCACTTCAGCGAATAAAGTATCTTTTTCAAAAGCCAATGTACTTCCGATATTGGTCACGCTTTTTTCTGCTTCTTTGTTATTTTTTAATTGCATCGCCACAATGCGAATATAAACAGGAATAATTTTATATAAACGAATTAACGGTATTTCAAAAGCGCTGCTTCCATTTGCTGAAAAGCTTGTTCTTTTAAAACAGGCAAGTCCTGTATTTGCAAACCATCAACAGGAATTTCTTTTAAAAAAATAGTTCTGCAAATACCGGGTGTTAATTCAAAAAGACTTCTGTAATGCATCCGTTTTATGGTGTCCGGGAAAATCATTGGTAGTATAGGCGTTTGTGTTTCAATGGCAATCCGAAAAGCGCCATCAAAAAAATCTTTTAGTGGTTTGCCAGTTTCGTTAAATGTCCCTTCCGGAAAAATAAAAATTGATACACCATGATCAATGGCAGACTTTAAAGCCCGCACACTTTTTGCACGTTTTTCCGGACTACTTCTATCCACCAAAACCGCTGCTGATCGGTATATCCAGCCAAACACCGGCCAGTGCACCATTTCTTTTTTCCCCAATGCCCGTACTGGTTGTCGCACAGATCGCACGAGCGCAGGAATATCTAAATAAGAAATATGGTTGGCAATAAAAATGTATTGACGTTTTTTATTCAAAGGCACTTCATATATTTCTTTATGCCGGATACCAATAAAAAAATACCAGGTACCTGCCCAGGCTGTACAAATTTTATAAATGTTATTTCCGCCTTTAATCTTTCCAAATAATAAAGCCAGCAAAACAAAAGGTAGTACTAGAAACATGATCAGGCAAAACATGAACAGCGCATATACACTATAAACAATTTGAAGTATACGCAATAATGACTTCATGCATGATTCATTTTGAAAAAAATATATTTAATTTCCCATGCTTTGAATGATATCATATTTGGTAACGATATGTAATGCGCCGGTTTCATCTTTTGCTAACACCGCGCCGTTTTCTTTAGTAATTAATTTTCCTAATTTTTCTACGGGTGTTGTAAAATCAACAATAGGATATGGCGCTTCCAGGATATTTTTAACGGATTCATTTTGCAGGTCGCTATTTTCAAAAACCTTTTGAAAAAGCCCGCTCTCACTGATGCTACCGGCCAATTGGCCGTCTTGCATCACCGGAATATTTTCGATATTATATTTTTTCATCAGCGCTACAGCCGCAGAAATATTTTCAGAAGCATCAATGGTGATAAGCTTCTTAAGGCCGCGAGCAGATACAATATCTTTAAAAGTTTTTACATCCAGGAAACCACGTTCCATCATCCATTGATCATTATAAATCTTTCCTACATACCGGCTTCCATGGTCGTGCAAAATACAAACAACTACATCGTCTTTTTTCAATGAACCACTCAATTGTATTAAGCCCTGAATGCAACTGCCTGCACTATACCCGCAAAACAAACCTTCTTCTTTCGCAAGACGCCTGGCCATCACCGCGCCATTTTTATCACTCACCTGTTCAAAATAATCGATCACGGACATATCATAATTATCCGGCACAAAGTCTTCCCCGAAACCTTCTGAAATATACGGATGCACTTCATTCATATCCACTTCACCTGTACGAAAATATTTTGTCAACAATGAACCTTCTACATCAATCGCCCAAATTTGTATATCCGGATTTTTTTCTTTTAAAAACATTGCCGTACCGGTAACAGTTCCTCCTGTTCCTGCCGTACAAACAAGGTGTGTAATTTTTCCTTCCGTTTGCTCCCAAATTTCAGGGCCGGTTGTTTCATAATGTGCGAGCCTGTTTGCTAAATTATTATATTGGTCGAAATGAAAACTATTGGGAATTTCTTTTGCTAAACGTTTTGCAACGGAATAATAACTTGCCGGATCTTCGGGCTCTACGTTTGTTGGACAAACAATTACTTCTGCACCAACGGCTTTTAAAATGTCACTTTTTTCTTTGCTTTGTTTATCAGTTGTGGCAAAAATGCATTTGTAACCTTTTACAATCGCAGCCAATGCAAGCCCCATGCCCGTATTACCGGAAGTACATTCAATGATCGTACCACCGGGTTTCAATTTTCCTTCCTGTTCGGCCACTTCGACCATCTTCACCGCCATGCGGTCTTTGATAGAATTGCCGGGATTAAAATAATCCACTTTTGCAAGTACAGTACAAGGAATATCTTTCGTTATTTTATTGAGCCGGATGAGCGGTGTATTTCCAATGGTTTCCAGAATATTGTTCAGCCACATAAAGTTGGTTTTGGGGCAAATGTACAATTTCTAAAGGAGATGAAAAGATGCCGGAAATTATGCTGAATTTTTAGTAAAAAATTCAGTGGAATTATTCAGCAGAAAATTATTTGATCGTATAACGAATGCCAATGCCACCCCAGCCACCTTCAAAATAATTATAGCCGACAAAATTAAAAGATGGTTGCCAATCGAGACTAATATTAATAGGCACGCCTGTAAATTTATAATCAAGTCCTAACACGCCATCAATGCCAATAGCAATTCCACCATCATTTACAGGATGATCTTTTTTCCAATTATTACTCCATCCGCCGATATGTGCACCCGGACCAGCATACCATTTTAAGCCATTAACATCACTAATATCGCCATGAAATTCATACAAGCCGGTAACACGGAATCCATCATTCCAAAAATATCCAAGGCCTTCAATCGCTACATCATTTTTAATAAAATGTTTGACAGAAATTGCACCGGGATAAAATTTCAAACCGATGGCTGTTTGATAATCACTACTTGTATTTTGTGCATTTATTTGAGAAAATAAAAACGCACCAATAAAAAATAATACAATTTTTTTTAACATACTAAAAGAATTAAGATGAATTTTTAAAAAGTAAATCGCGCAGCAACACCACCCGTGGCCGGCGCAAATGATGCATTACCAATTAATGTAACAGCCGGTTGCCAGTCAACACTGAAATTTAAAGGCAGATCCGGGATCTTATAATCCAACCCGATGATACCATCAATACCGATATCTGCCCTGCTTCCATAAGATTCTTTATAGCGGTCTTTCCAAAAACCTACGTGTACACCAGGCCCTACAAACCAGGACAGGGTTGGGATTTTGGGGAATGCATAAAAATTAAATTCATACAATCCACTCACGCGAAAACCTTTATTCCAGCCCGTTGCCTGGAACTCCAGGTTCTTTGTATCTGCAATAAATTTTTTATACGTAACAGAAAAACCTCCGGGTAATTTCACCCCAATTGCCCGATTATATGGCGCTTGTGAATAAGCGAATGAATAAAAAGCAACAAATAAAAAACACAAAAATAATTTTTGCATAAATGCATTTTCATTTAATTAAAAAATGAAACGAATTATTGCAATGCGTGTTTTAAATATCCTGTTAAAGGTTATTTATAATTAAAAAATCGAGAAGGGATTTTTAAAAAAATTAAACGTTTTTTATTTCAGCAACTAATTTTTGCAAAACAGCTTTTGCATCGCCGAAAAGCATCGAAGTTTTGGGTTGATAAAATAATTCATTTTCAATTCCGGCATAACCGGGTTTCATACTACGTTTATTTACGATCACCAATTTTGCATCTTCCACTTCCAGCACGGGCATTCCATAAATAGGAGAAGCAGGGTCATTTTTCGCAGCAGGATTTACTACATCATTTGCACCAAGTACCAAAACCACATCAGCAGTTTTAAATTCATCATTGGCTTGTTCCATTTCCAATAATTTATCGTAGTCGACATCTGCTTCCGCCAACAAAACATTCATGTGCCCGGGCATTCTTCCTGCAACAGGATGAATGGCATATAAAACAGTTACATCTTTTTCTTCCAATGTTTTTTCCAATTCATGGCAAACGTGTTGCGCTTGTGCAACGGCTAAACCGTAGCCCGGAACAATGATCACTTTTCTAGCATAACTCATGGCAATAGCGGCATCATAGAGAGAAATTTCTTTGTACGTTCCACCCGATGCACTTTTGGCTTGTTCAGGCGCAGCGCTATTTCCAAACGATCCGATCAATACATTCAGCAAAGACCTGTTCATGGCTTTGCACATTAACATCGTTAGTAATGTTCCCGCGGCACCCACGAGAATTCCACCGGTGAGCATCACTTTATTATCATATAAAAAACCACCACAAGCCGCAGCTACACCGGTGAATGAATTGAGTAAAGAAATCACAACGGGCATATCTGCGCCACCAATTGGAAGGACAAACATGACACCATATAAAATAGCTCCGGCAAAAACTACATAGAATAAAAAATAATTTTCAGGATTGATTTTGATCACCAAAAAGATGGCCAATATTAAGATCAAGCCAAATAAAACAAGGTTGAAAATATGTTGACCATTGAAAGAAAAATCTTTGATGCTTCCATTCAATTTTCCCCAGGCGATCATACTTCCGGCAAAAGAAACGGAACCAATAATTAAGCCTGCGAAAATAATGGGCAGGTTTCCCGTGTTTCCATTTTCCATCACATGTTGAAATTCTACGATGGAAATTAAAGCCGCACAAGCGCCGCCCATTCCATTGAACATGCTCACCATTTCCGGCATAGCTGTCATCTTCACTTTTTTTGCAGCAAGTGTTCCTATAATACTACCGATAAGAAGTCCTGCGAAAATCCAGGTATAATTATGAAGCCCTTCCCCAGTGGAATCTTTATACAAAACAAGTGTAGCAATAATTGCAATGGCCATTCCCGCGGCTGCTATTAGATTTCCCTTTCTTGCTGTGGCCGGGTTGGATAACATTTTCAGACCGATAATAAAACTTACCGAACCGATGATATAACAAATCGTGAGTAAAGAATTCAGCATATTTTTATTTTAAAAAAATGATTTATTTTTTCTTACGAAACATTTCCAGCATGCGGTCTGTAACCACGAAACCTCCCACCACATTGATTGTGCCGAGAATGACGGCGATAAAACCTAAAATCAGCGCGACATAATTCCCAGGGTCAGCTTCTCCCATTACAATGATAGCGCCGATAATCACCACTCCATGAATTGCATTGGCACCACTCATCAGCGGTGTATGCAATACAGAAGGCACGCGGCCAATAATTTCAATACCCAGGAAAATCATAAGTATGACTATATAAATATATTCCTGGTGAATGTTGATCCAGGAGAGAAAATTTTCCATGACAAATAATTTATTTACAAAATATTTTTACTATTTCAGCATTCTTTCATTTACAATTTTTCCTTCAAAAGTTATACAAGCGCCTTTCACAATATCATCTTCAAAATTGATTGTCAACTGCCCTTCTTTTGAATCAATCAGTTGGAGAAAATTGAAAATATTTTTTCCATATAATTTACTTGCATCGGCTGGTAAAGTAGAAGCTAAATTACTATTGCCGACGATCGTAATATTTTTATAAACAATGGTTTCGTCATTTTTTGTCTGCAAAGTATTTCCACCTGTTGCTGCAGCAAGATCAATGATCACCGAACCCGGTTTCATTTTATCCAGCGTATCATCTGTAACTAATATCGGCGCTTTTTTACCGGGAATTTGTGCGGTAGAAATAATAATGTCGGCTTTAATAGCAGCCTGTGCAATGCGCTCCTGCTGCTTTTGCTTGAACTCTTCGGATTGCTCCACTGCATAACCACCAGCCTGCGTTGCATCTGCTGCGCCTTCTACTTCTACAAATTTTGCACCGAGGCTTTTTACTTCTTCTTTCACAGCAGGCCTTGTATCAAACACTTCTACAACAGCACCTAATCTTTTTGCAGTTGCGATCGCCTGCAGTCCTGCTACACCAGCTCCAAGAATCAACACTTTTGCCGGTGCAATACTTCCTGCAGCAGTCATGAGCATTGGAAAATATCTCGTATAAATACTTGCAGCAAGCACAACAGCTTTATAGCCTGCAATATTTGCCTGGCTGCTGAGAATGTCCATTGTTTGAGCACGTGTAGTCCGGGGCAACATATCCTGGCTGAAACAAGTGATATTTTTTTCTGCTAAAAATTGCATGTCCTCCACATGCATCAATGGTTGATACATTCCGATTAATACACAATTCTTTTTCAGTTTTTCAATTTCATTTTTTGCAAGCGGATGAATAGACAAAAGGATTTCACTTTTGGTGAGCACATCTTCCCGGGTTGCGGAAGTAATATTTTTTTCTGCATACAATGCATCTGCAGAGAATGCCGCATTGCCGGCACCATTCTCAATCATTAACTCGTTCTTTTGCTGTACAAGCAACTGCGCCTGTTCGGGTAAAAGAGAAACCCTGTTTTCATTATTTGGTTCTTTCAATATGCCGATGATCATAGCTGGTTTTTAAGGCGCGGATGAAATTATGTTTTATATTTTATACCCAAAAATTTAAATTCAATTCTCCATAAAAAATACTCCTTTCAATATCGAATCGTAAAATCAGATTTAGCTAATAATTCATTTTTAAAAAAAACAATGCCTACAAAAAACAAATCAACGCTAAGCCGTACTTGCTGACTGGCTTGTATTTCAGCCCATGCGGCTTCCATTTCTTCACTCCAGTGAATATCATCAAATACCAAAATACTGTCATTACAAATATGCGGCAATAATGAATGAAAATAGTCCAGGGTTGGTTCTTTACTATGATTCCCGTCGATAAATGCAAAATCAATCACTTGATTTTTTAGTAAGACTTGTGGAAGTGTTTCATTAAAATTTCCCTGTACGATCTCTATATTTTCGATGGATAATTTTGCAAAATTATTTTTTGCAATGGCAGCTATTGCGCCAGAACCTTCCAGCGTGATTACTTTACCGGAAGGATTTGCTTTCGCCAGGTAAGCAGTAGTAATGCCCAAAGAAGTACCCAGTTCTATGGATGTTTTTGGATGATAATAAGCAATAATGTTATGCAGTAAACAGCTGTATTTCGCCGGTTTTAATGATGTCCGCGCGATACCTGAAATTTTTCTTTGCAGGCCGGAAAAAATTCTGGAGCCTGCACCAAAATCTTCAATAGTAATAATCTCGTCATCTGCCCTTAATGCTTTTCTTACAGATTCAATTTCTGAAAAATAGGCAGGCCGATTTTTTGAATTTAAAATATGCCGCACAAAATCATATACAAAAGGTGGATGCACACCATGGCCTTTTCCATTAGAAGCACGCAACAAATATTGAATATATTTTAAAGCAAGTTTTGTTTTGGAATACATGAAATTATTTTCTTAGCGGAATATACTGAATGTATTTATTTTCTTTCCCAAACCTGGAAGCTGTAATCATACGCATGCTTTTCATCCTTATAAAAATCTTCATTGGAAACCAATTGCCATTCTTCCTTTTTTATTTCAGGAATAAATGCATCTGCGTCTTCAAAAATTGCGTGCACACGCGTGAGATAAATTTTTTGTGCAAGCTCAATTGTTTGTTTATAAACAGTAGCGCCGCCCAGGATCATAAGTTCACGATAATCATTTTGCAAAGCATCCTGCACACCTTCATCAATGGTATGAATTACTTTGACATTTTCTGCAGAAAAATTCTTATCATGCGTAAGAATCATATTGTGCCTGCCTTTCAGCGGTTTTGAGTTAATAGATTCAAAGGTTTTTCTACCCATTAAAACCGGCATTCCCCAGGTTGTATTTTTGAAAAATGCGAGGTCATTGGGCAAATGCCAGAGTAATTTATTATTTTTTCCTATGGCATTATTAGTAGATGCAGCTACTACAAAACTTATTGTTATTCCGTGATTCATTTATTTTTTTTATACTGCAACAGGTGCTTTGATGGCAGGATGAAATTCATAATTTTCTAAAGTGAAATCTTCAAAATCAAAATCCTCAATATTTTTTATAGCAGGATTTAATTTCATTGAAGGTAATGGAAATGGCTTGCGGGAAAGTTGCAATTTTGCCTGCTCCATATGATTGTTGTATAAATGAACATCACCAAAACTATGAATAAATTCTCCCGGTTCTAAATTACAAACCTGTGCAATCATTAAAGTAAGTAAGGCATAAGAAGCTATGTTAAACGGCACACCCAAAAACACATCCGCACTTCGCTGGTAAAGCTGGCAACTGAGTTTACCACCCGCAACATAAAACTGGAACATTACGTGACAGGGCATTAAAGCCATGCGGGGTAAATCGGCTACATTCCAGGCGTTCACGAGAATTCGCCTGCTATCCGGATTATTTTTTATTTGCGCGATTGCTTCAGATAACTGATCAATTTTTTTACCTTCTGCTCCTTCCCAGTTGCGCCATTGTTTTCCATACACAGGGCCAAGATCTCCATTTTCATCTGCCCATTCATTCCAGATACTTACGCCATGATCATTTAAGTATTTAATATTTGTATCGCCTTTTATAAACCAAAGCAATTCATAAATAATACTTTTAATATGCAATTTTTTTGTAGTTACAAGTGGAAACCCTTTTTGAAGATCAAAGCGCATTTGGTAACCAAAACAACTGCGTGTGCCGGTGCCGGTGCGATCTTCTTTTGAATTGCCTTTTAATAAAATATGATCGAGTAAATCGAGGTATTGCTGCATGCCCGCAATTTAATACAAACAGGTTGGAAAAATGCCCGGCTTTGAAGATGTGGGAAAACTGTGAATTTTTTTACGGAATTAATTGGAACCCTTTCTTCGTTTCAATTCCACTTCAATGAGCCCAAGCTCGCGCCCAGTCTGCCCGCTCACACTTGTATTTTCCTGTGCACGGCGCATGAGATAAGGGATTACATCATTGATGGGGCCGAATGGTAAATATTTACTCACGGAAAATCCTTCTTTTGCCAGGTTAAATGTGATGTTGTCACTCATACCATACAACTGTGAAAAGTGAATATGCGAATGATCGAATGGTAAATTCATTGCCGCCATTCTATTGGCTGCCAGCATATTACTTTCTTCATTATGCGATCCGATGAGCACAGATATTTTATCTATATGATCCAGGCAAAAATCAACAGCCGCATTATAATCTTTATCTGTTGCTTCTTTGGTTGATTGAATGGGTGAAGGATAGCCTTTTTGCGCAGCACGTGCGCGTTCTTTTTCCATATAAGCGCCGCGCACTAATTTCTCTCCCAAAATAAATCCTTGTTGATTCGCGATATCAAAACTCATTTTTAAAAATTGCAACCTGTCGTGCCTGTATAATTGGATGGTATTATAAATGACCGCTTTTTCTTTATTAAAAATATGCATCATTTCCATGGTCAGCCTGTCAACCGGATCCTGGATCCATGTTTCTTCTGCATCAATTAAAACGCCAATATTATTTGCTGCCGCAATCTCACAAATCCGGTGCATACGGTTTTTTACGCGTTGCCATTCAGCGTCCTCTATTTCATGATCATGAACGCCACTACGCAGGCGGGGCGCTTCATTCAGCGTTTCCAATAAACCAAATCTCGCAAGACCAGTAACTTTAATGCTCATGAAAGGAATATTTTTCTGAGTAGCTGCATATTGTATAACGCGTATAAATTCTTCTGTAGCTTTATCAAAATTTTCTTCTCCTTCTTTACCTTCTACACCATAATCTAAAATCACCTGGACTTTATAATCTTCCAGTTTCTTAGCAACTGAAGAAGTTTCATCCAGCGTTTCACCACCCACAAATTGTTTGAAAATAGTCCTGCGAATAATTCCATGGATAGGTAAGCCCATCTTCAATATAACCGGGGTTAATCTTGTAGCGATTGCTACAAACCAGGAATAATGCATTGTCTTAAAAAGAAATCGGGCATTTTTAAGGTCTTTATCAGACTTATAAGCAAATGCCGTTTTGGTATCATCAAAGGATAAATTCATAAAATATAATCTTTCATGTTGCGAATATCGGTAGAGTAAGCCTAAGTAAAAAATCCTGCAGTCGAAATATGGCTGCAGGATTCAAATTTTTTTCGGAAATTTTATCTTTCCAAAATGGCTTCTGAACTAATTGCCATATTTAATGCTTTGCTTACGGGGCAATTTTGTTCTGCATTTTTTACGCATTCCTGGAATTTTTCCTCTTCAATTCCTGTTACTTTTCCCTTCACTTTTAAATGGCTTGCTGAAATAACGCCGTCCTCTAATGTAATGTAGGCAGTCGTTTCCAGTGAATCCGGTTCAAACCCTGCTTCCCCCAAAACAAAACTTAATTTCATAGTAAAACAACCTGCATGTGCTGCGGCAATCAATTCCTCGGGGTTCGTATCTTTTCCATCTTCAAATCTTGAATGGAAAGAATATGGTGTATGGTCGAGAATTTTAGTTTCGGTAGTAAGAGATCCTGTTCCTGTTTTTCCGCTGCCGCTCCAAACGGCTGTTGCATGTCTTTTCATTTTTTATATTTTATGTTTGTAAATTACACTTTTTAAACAGCACAAATTTAAGATATAAAATTTTATGAGCGGCGTTGAAGATTTTAATAAATTGATGATACAGGCTGGGACAATCATTGAGGCAAAAGTTTTTCCCGCAGCACGTGTCCCGGCATACCAGCTATTTATTGATTTTGGAAAATATGGAATAAAGAAATCATCTGCAAGAATCACGCAACGTTATACGATCAAAGAATTATTAAATAAAAAAATTATTGCAGTCACAAACCTGCCGGTAAAACAAATCGGAAATTTTTTTAGCGAATGCCTTGTATTGGGCGCACCAGCAGAATCCGGAGAAATTGTACTATTGTCCGTTTGCAGTGAAGTGCAAAATGGCGCGTTTGTAAATTAATATGGAAAAAATTTATTACACTTATTATGAAAGCCCGGTCGGCCTGCTAAAAATTGGCGGTACTGACCATTGTATAACAGAACTCAGTTTTGTAGATAACCCTGACCAGGTCATTCATGGAGAACCTGGTGTGAGTGATATTATTCATCAGTGCACAGAAGAATTGATAGAATTTTTTAATTGCAAACGCACCGCATTTGATCTTCCTGTAATGCAGGAAGGCACAGCATTTCAGCAAAAAGTATGGGGCGAATTACTGAATATTCCTTTTGGAAAAACGATCAGTTATATGGATTTGGCAAAACGGCTTGGTGATGCCAAAGTGATTCGCGCGGCTGCTTCTACTAATGGAAAAAATAAAATCGCAATTATTGTACCCTGTCACCGCGTGATTGGAAGTGATAAAAGTTTGGTGGGTTATTCAGGTGGCTTGTGGCGAAAGAAATGGTTATTGCAACATGAGTTTCGTATTACGCACGGCATTCAAACTTTATTTTAAAATCTATTGCAGTTGTCTTTTATACAATTGTATCGTATTTTGAAAACCAAAATACAAGGCATCACAAACAAGTGCATGCCCGATAGAAACTTCTTTGAGTTGTGGGATATTCTCCGCAAAAAAAGCTAAATTAAAAAGGTCCAAATCATGACCGGCATTTAGATCCAGCCCACATGCAATAGCTATTTCAGCAACTTCAATATAAGGAGCTATGGCTTCATCGGGCCCATTCATAAAATTCGCCGCATACAATTCTGTATACAGTTCTACGCGGTCTGTACCACATTCAGCGGCAGCCTCTACCATTTTATAATCAGGATCAATAAAAATACTTGTACGTATACCGGCGGCATGAAAACCAGATACCATTTCATGCAGGTAACTTTTATTTTTAATAGTATCCCAGCCATGATTACTGGTAAGTTGATTTATAGCATCTGGTACCAGTGTAACCTGCTGAGGTTTTATTTCCAATACAAGGTCAATGAATTTTTGCTCCCTGCAATTTCCTTCAATATTGAGTTCTGTATAAATTACCTTTTTTATAGCACGCACATCTTCATAACGTATATGCCGCTCATCCGGGCGTGGATGTAATGTAATACCATCCGCACCAAAAGTCTGTGCATCAATGGCAGCACGCACTACATCCGGATTATTGCCGCCGCGGCTATTTCGGAGTGTAGCAAATTTATTGAGATTCACACTCAGTTTTGTTGACATACTTTCTATTTATTCATGAACACCTGTACAATTAATCCCACAATGATGGAGGAAGCAAAACTCATTAGTGTACCTATGAGAATATATTCAGATTCCTTTCTTACCATATTTCCTCTCGCGTCGCTAAAACGCAAAATTGATTTCGCTGCAATTAAAAAACCAATGCCTTCATAATGCCCTGTGATGACAAATGTAAAAACTAATATTCTCTCAAAAATACCGATCCATCTTCCGGCTTCACCCAGGCTTACTGCGGAACGGCTAAAATCAGTATCTACCTGTTCCCGCCACTTTGCGGTAGCATAGCCGAGTAAAAAGGAAAGTGGATAAACAATAATTATATATCCTGCACCGATGATCCAGATACTTTTTTCTGCAATGATGGAAGGTAACATATTTTTTAACCATCCTTCAGGTTGGTAAAAAATCATCCAAAGTATTATCAGTACGGCGATATGAAGGGCCTGGTCAATGATAAAATAAAGCGCCGTATTTTTTTGATTCAATTTCCAAAGATCTATAAAAAAGTGTGTGATGAAAACAATAACCGGGATCAGCCAAATAGTTTTATCGGGTGAAAAAATATAAATAAGGCCTGCATGTAATAAACAATGCGCATATAAAATCCATGATTTTTCTTTCAGGCGGCGTTTATGCAAAACCATTTTTTTAGTTTGAAAAACAAAGTCGCCCAGCAAATGCGCAAATAACCATTGATAGAAAATAAGCATGCTATAAATATATTAATTAGTTTCTACAGTCTTTTCAAAACGTTTTAAAATGCTCATAAAAACAGGGGTACCTGCGGCCTGTAACCGTTGATGCACGGATGGTTGAGATATTTTCAACCTGGCCGCAATGTCTTCCTGTTTTATACTTTGCAGGTAAAGGTATAAGGCCTGCGCCTGTGCTGCGCTTAATTTTTGCAGTAAGAAGTTCAGGGATTCATTATGCACCTGCCATTCTTCCGTAAAAATGATATTTTCTGCGCTTATTCCAATGAGCCGGCCGTTTTGTTTCAACATATCGACCATCGGCCCTGATTGCTGAAAAGCAGAGCCATCAGAAGTGATAATATCTTTTCCATGAAAACTAATATTCCCCACCCCAAGGGCCAATCGTATATGATATTCATTGGCAATAAGGAGGCATTGCAATTGCAATGCTACTGAAAGCGCAAATCTCCTGTTTTTTGTAAGCACCGCCTGCAGGCTGTCTCCGCGGTATTGCTGCCACTGAAAATCCGGGTATTGTTGCAGGAGCCTGTTACAAATCTTTTCCAGCAACAACCTCAATTTTTTTTTCCTGGCCGAAGACAGGACCGCAGATGCTACAACATCCCCGGTAAAGACAACGGCAGCCGCAGATCGTTTTGCCATAATTCCTATTTTTACAAATATAGTACTGTAATACTATAAATACAAAATATAGTACTACAATACTATAAATACATAATATAGTACTACAGCACTATAAATATATAATATAGTGCTGTAGTACTATATTTGCAATAAAATAAAAATGGTGGGTAAGATGATCTGCATATAAATAATTGAAACTATCTTTATCAAAACAGGAACTACATGCAATTAGCATATTTTACAAATGAGATCCACTTTAAACATCCTTTTACCATTTCAGGCGGGAGAAGCAAAACCTCCCAGCGGTCGCTGGTTGTAGGGTTAACGCTTGGAACATTCACTGGCTATGGAGAGGCGCCGGAAATAAGTTATTATAATATTTCCGTTGAGAAAATGATCCATGACCTGGAAAGGAAAAAAGATTTTGTAGAAAAATTCGCGTTGATAGACCCGGCGCGTTACTGGCATTACCTGCATCATCTTTATCCCGAAAACCCTTTCCTGGTATGTGCCCTGGATATGGCTGCCTGGGACTTGTTCGGGCAGATGAAAGGACTTCCTCTGTATAAAATATGGAAAACAGAATGGAAAAAAACACCTCCTACAGATTATACAATTGGCCTGGCTCCAATAGTGGAAATGATACAGAAAATAAAAGAAAAACCCTGGCCGGTGTATAAAATAA
>JBBRSI010000018.1:0-37457 GCA_038245585.1 Chitinophagales bacterium | reverse complement strand
TTGCATAACCCGCATCTTGTAACATATTACCAATTGTTTTTTCTCCAGGTGGAAGAATTCCCCAAGTGATGTAATTTCTGAAATTATATTTTCCTGTAATAGCTGCCAGTCTTGATGGAAAACCATCCGGATGACAGTAAGCCTGTGTAAATTGGATTCCATTTGATGCTATAAAATCAAGGTTGGGTGTATTATAAGATTGTCCGCCGGTAAACGTAGGAATTTCATAACCCATATCATCTACAATGATCAGGATGATATTGGGTCTTGATTTATCTGCAAATCTTTCGGTTATTGAATTGCTCTCATCATTAGCAAATTGGCCATCTATAATTTTTAAATCTTTTCTACAAGAAGTGAAGCATGTAAAAATCAATAAGAGTAAAATAACAGGATAGAAATTTTTTCTTTTAGTTGCCAGACAATAGAAATACTTCCGCATTTTGTGCAGATAGTGGTTCATAGTGTAGGTTTAAGTTTTAGCAATTAAAACACCGAAAACATTGCTAATCTAATATCATTTTCTTAAAAAATGAAATTTATTTCTATCCCAATCCAAACTCCTTATGCATGGGTGGGACCTGAACATCCGGAAAACCTTTTTTAATCAGGCTTCGCTGAAAATCCTGTTGTACATCATATTCACCATGAACAATGAATAAAGTTTTAACCAGTTTCATATCCTGGCAGGCTAGAAATTGGCAAAGGTCATTATAATCACCATGTGCACTCATGCTGCGCATACTACCTACTTCTGCAACGACTGAATACATTTGACCAAAAATCTTCACTTCTTTTTCGCCACGCATCAATCGGCCGCCGAGGGAATGTGGCTCACAATAACCCACTAATAAAATTGTGTTTCTATGATCATCAATATTATTCAGTATATGATGTTTTACACGGCCTGCATCTGCCATACCACTTGCAGAAATAATCACACAGGGTGCGTGCAGGTCATTTATTTTTTTACTGTCTTCTACAGATTTTGTAAAAGTTAATCCTGGAAAATCAAATACATCATGATCTGTTTCCATTAATTTTTGAATGGTCTTATTAAAATTCTCAGGATGACTTTTTACAACATCTGTAGCTTCACTGCTTAATGGACTGTCTACAAAAACAGGTACATGTGGCAATTTATTTTCATTACTCAGGCCGTTTAAAAAGTATAATATTTCCTGTGTACGTCCTACACTGAATGAAGGAATAATCAGTTTACCTTTTTTCTCTACACAGGTTTTTTGAATCCACTGCAACAATTGTCCGGGCGTATCCAAAATATCTTCATGCAAACTGTTTCCATAAGTGCTTTCACATATAATAAAATCAGCCTGCTCAAATGTTTCGGGTGATTTTAAAATCACATCCCCGTAGCGCCCAACATCACCGCTAAAAGTTATTTGTCTCGTCACATTATTCTCTGTGATTTTTACATGCACGGCAGCACTTCCGATAATGTGACCAGCATCTGTATAAAAAACTTTTACACCGGGTTCTATTTCAAACCATTCATGGTATTGAACTATATTAAAAAGTCCGAAAGCAGCTTTTGCATCGTCTACTGTATAAAGTGGTTCGTATGGTGGCAGGTTTTCTTTTGCCCTTCTTTTATTGATAAACTTTGTATCATCTCTTTGAATTTCCGCGGAGTCTAATAATAAAATCTGAGCGAGATCCATGGTGGCAGGCGTACAAAATATTTTCCCTTTAAATCCTTCTTTGACCAATTTTGGAATTAATCCGCAATGGTCTATATGCGCATGCGATAATAAAAGATAATTTACTTCTGCCGCTTCAAAACCAAACGTTGCATTCAGTATATCTGTGTCTTTTCCCAAGCCCTGGAATAAGCCACAGTCAAATAAAATTTTCGTTCCGTTTTGTAAAGTAAGCAAGTGCTTAGAACCTGTAACCGTGCGGGCTGCGCCATGAAATGCTATTTTCATTTGTATGTTTTAAAATGGATTTTTAAATAAAAAAATTAAAGAAAGTCAAAAATATTTTTTGCAAAATTTTCCAGTGACGGATCACGCGCACCCATTAATAATAAAACAGTTCCTTCATCAAAATGTGGCCTCGCTGCTTTCAAAAAATCATTCCTGTTTTCCACAAAGTAGGCATTTTTATGAATTGCATTTAATTCATTGATCAAATCAAGGGATGAAATATTTTTTTCAGCTGAACCACCGGCATAAAAAATTTCACTCATCCAAATTTCATCCTGTGCCCTCAATGCTTGACCGATCTCTTTCACAAATTCATTTTTTAGAAATCGCGTTGGGCCATAACCATGCGGCTGAAACCAGGCAATAATTTTTTTCCCCAACGCATGACAAGCACGAATTGCAGCAGCACATTTTACCGGGTTATGCGCATAATCATCAATTAATAAAACACCATTTTTTTGCCCGATCACCTGGTGACGGCGATAAATTCCTTTATAATTTTTTAAAGCAGCAGAACATGTTTGTAGTGAAACCCCTATCTGCGCTGCTACACAAGCCGCGCCTAATGCATTTTCCATATTATGTGCCCCGGGTTGATGCAAAGAAAATGGCACATCATTTATTTTAAAATTAGAAATAAAACCGTCCTGAGAAAAAGCGGAAGCGATAAATCCTGCGCCACAATTTTCATGTACTCCAAAATCATGCGCTGCATCCTGTGAAAATTTTTTCGCTAAAGAATGCGAACGATTTACAATAAAAAGTGCTTGAGTATTTTTTTTAAAAATGGAAAATAGTTCCAAAAGCTGATCAATTTCCTGGTGGTCTTTTTCAATATTTAAAAGAACTCCTGTGTGCGGCGCATATTGAATAATGGAACCATCACTTTCATCGGCTTCAATTACCAGCCAATCACCTTTCCCTAAAAAAGCATTTCCAATTTTTCCTTTTTCTATCAGGTCAATTAATCCTGCGCCACTAATAATTCCCGGCTCATAACCTGCAGTTGAAAGTATATGAAAGAGCATGCCTGTCGTCGTACTTTTACCGGAAGTTCCAGCAATGGCAATCGTCTTTTTACTTTCTGCTGTAAGCGCTAAAAGTGCAGACCGTTTTAAAATTGGAATTTGATACTTTCTTGCAAGTATTACTTCATCCACTGTTTCTTCAATAGCTGTGGAAACAATGACAGCATCTGTATCTTCCGATAATCCGCTACCATCCTGCGGAAAGCAATGAATGCCCGCGGCTTCCAATTTTTCACGCATTTCATTGTATGCTCCATCATTAAAAAAACGGTCACTGCCACTTGTAGTAATTCCGGAGGCAGCAGTATATTGGGCAAGCGCACTCATACCCGATCCGGCGACACCAATAAAAAAGAGCTTTTTATATTCGTTAAATTTTTTCATGTAAAAATTTATTCTCCTTTAAAATAGTAATTTGGTAAAAGTAGAAAATTGCCGGCGTATTTTTTTCTAACAAATGTGCAAAGATTACCTGCGCATTTTTATCTCATTCAATTAAATTTGAAAAGAGGTTTGGAAAATTTCATTTAAAACAACTAAAAAAACATCCATTGACAGAAACCATCATCAACCTTGAAAATGTAAATCCCATTGAGTTTTTTGGCGTAAATAATAACAAACTGGAAGTATTGAAAAAATCATTCCCCCTATTAAAAATTCTTTCACGCGGGACTCAAATTAAATTAAGTGGAGCGCCAGAACAAATTACCCAGGCAAAAGAAAAGATCGGGCTTGTACTTCAATACATGGAACGCAATGGCAACCTCAGTGAAAATTATTTTGAAAAAATTATAGGAGGTGATGATGCGGAAGTAATAGATCATTTTGTAGAAAATAATGCAGCCGATGTGTTGGTTTTTGGGCCGCATGGTAAAACAGTCCGTGCAAGAACTGCGAATCAAAAACAAATGGTGCAAGCCACAGAAAAAAATGATATTTTATTTGCTGTTGGCCCGGCCGGTACCGGCAAAACTTATACGGCAGTAGCTTTGGCAGTTCGTGCATTAAAAAATAAAGCCGTTAAAAAAATCATTCTTACCAGGCCGGCCGTTGAAGCCGGCGAGAATCTCGGTTTTTTACCAGGTGACCTGAAAGAAAAAATAGATCCTTATTTACGTCCACTATATGATGCGCTGGATGATATGATCCCTGCTGATAAATTAGGTTATTATATGAGTACGCGCACCATTGAAATTGCGCCTTTGGCCTATATGCGTGGCCGAACGCTGGATCATGCTTTTATTATTTTAGATGAAGCTCAAAATGCAAATGATTTACAATTAAAAATGTTTTTAACCCGTATTGGGCCACACGCGAAAGCAATTATCACCGGCGATCCCACGCAAATTGATTTGCCCAGGAATCAAAGAAGCGGCCTTGAAAAAGCTATCCGCATTTTACAAAATATTCATGGCATTGCACATGTGCAATTGGATGAAGAAGACGTTGTTCGCCATAAGCTCGTGAAGGCAATTATTAAAGCCTACGAAAAAGAATATGATAAAGAGAGTGACAGGCATTCGTAATTTCTTTTTATTAAATTTTAAAAAAGCCGGGCAGTTTTGCTGCCTGCTTTTTTTATTTTCCTGCCAGCAAAATTTGAATGCATCATTGATTGACAATGCAGGCAATGCTGATAATTCCCGGATCATGAAAAGCATTGTATGTATTGATTCTATCCGGCAATTAGTGCAGGATGGAGATGTTATAACCCGCACAGGTATTGACTTTACGAGCCAGGCATTAAAACAATTCTGTAAGAAAGACGACACGTATTCGCATTGCGGTATTGTACTGAAAGAAAATGATTCATTTTTCGTGTATCATGCTATTGGTGGCGAACTCAATCCAAAACAAACCTTACAAAGAGAATGGCTGCCCTGGTTTTGTGATGGGGCTTCGAATGAGGGCATTGGTATTTTTCGCTTTAGCCTGGATTCAATAAAATTCAATAGAGAAAAAAAATTCATTACAGAGAAATATACAGCAGGCATCCTTTTCGATATGCGCTTTGATTTAAAGAGTGATGATAAAATGTATTGCACTGAATTTGTTGCAAAAACACTGATGTACGCGTATCAAAATAATCATCTCTTTGATACTACTCATATTCAGCAGCTCGACTATTTTGCGGTGGATAATATTTTCCGGAATAAAAATTGCCGCGAAATTCATCGGTTTAAATATTCTTCAAACTAAACAGAAGGCCTTAATTTTGAAAATTATCATTTAAAAAATATTATGAAGAAAATTGCGCTTTTGTTATTTGCCGGCATCGTCGCTGTAACTATCACATCCTGCACTAATAGTGATCCGGGAGAAGTTGCCCAACACTTCTTTCAAGCACTGTATTCTAAAAATTTTCCGGAAGCAAAAAAATATGCAACTGTTGCCAGCGGGCAGATGATCGACATGATTGCAACCTTTAATAAAAGCGCAAAGGACACTTCAAAAGAGGCTATAAAAATAGTTGTGGACAAGGTCAAAATTAATGGCAATACAGCCACAGCCCGCGTAACATCTACCAATAATAATAACTCTGTGATAGCAAGCCTTATTAAAGAAAATAATGACTGGAAAGTTGCTTTTGATAAAAATACAATCATGCATATGGGACAGGAACCAAGTGAAAATAAAAGCAAGGATGATACAATTCCATCAAAACCATAAAACACATTTGCAAATTTATGGCCACTGCATTAAATTTAAATTTTGAAATACGCACTTATTTTAATTTCTTTTTTGATCTTTTCATGTGACAATTCACCCACTTTTTCACATGCTGAAAATGCATTGGATGCTGGTCGTGAGTTTATTGATGGCTGCCTCAAAGGAGATTTCCGGCAAGCAGCTTTTTATATGAAAAATGACGAAGCAGATAAAACCGCCTTGGATGTTTTGAAAAAAAAATATTATACTTATACTGAAGCAGAAAGAACACAGTTAGGTCAGGCATCCATCATTATTTTACAGGACAGTACAGTGAATGATTCACTGCACTTTATTCAATTCAAAAATTCATATGACACAACGCAAAAAATTATTTTTGTTGCATTGAATAAAGATGCCTGGCAAGTGAGTCAGCCCGCTGGTTTTTAAAAATACTGAATTTGTATGTCGTATTTTTTTATCGAATGAATAACATGAAATTAATTATAATCGTTTTATTAAGCAGTGGCATTG
The DNA here is from genome assembly GCA_038245585.1 of Chitinophagales bacterium. Taxonomy (GTDB): domain Bacteria; phylum Bacteroidota; class Bacteroidia; order Chitinophagales; family Chitinophagaceae; genus JAFDXJ01. Next base: position 31,297 of record JBBRSI010000018.1, on the reverse strand, counting down.
GCGGCGTTTTACGCTATGGAATTCAATCCTGGATGGGGAAACCGCAAAATTCCGTTTTCCCGCTGAGTACTTTTATTGTAAACATTGCCGGCTGTTTATTGATTGGAATTTTCTTCGCCTTATCTCAAAAAGCAAATTTACTTTCTCCGGAATGGCGGCTTGCTTTGCTCACCGGCTTTTGTGGTGGCTTTACTACTTTTTCCACTTTTGCTTTCGAGAATGTCGCATTGCTTCGTTCCGGTGATTATGGCATATTTTTTTTGTATATCGTAGCAAGCGTTGTCCTTGGCATTGCCGCAGTTTTTGCCGGCAGTATGCTTGTTATGTTGTTGAGTAAGTAGAGAAAAATTATTATTTAATTCTCCACATAAATTTCGCCATCTTTCATCACCATTTTTATATCCCGGATCGCGTGTATATTTTTAGAAGGATCCCCCAGTACTATAAGTATATCCGCCAATAATCCATTTTTTATGCGGCCCACCATTTTATTTATTTGAAATACATCTGCATTCACTGATGTAGCGGAGCGCAAAACATCTATCGGCGGCATTCCATATTCAGCCATCATTTCCATTTCACGCGCATTATCGCCATGCGGGAAAACGCCCACATCGCCACCCATACAAATAGTTACTCCTGATTGCAAAGCCGCAGTAAAACTTTTCCTTTTTCTCTGTACAGATTCAGGCTCCGGATCAATGCCTTTTTTCCAGCCGTGGTATTGCGCCACCGCGTCCGTTGCGGCCAGTGTAGGACAATAGGCAACATTATTTTTTTTCATTAAAGCAAAAATTTCATTTGTGCCATAATCGCCGTGTTCAATTGTTGTAACGCCGGCTAGAGTTGCTCTTCGCATCCCTTCTTCTGTTACAGCATGAACGGCCACAGTCCTCCCGCTACTATGTGCAACTTCTACTGCTAATTTTAACTCATCCAATGTAAATGTTGGTTCGGCTTCATTATTTTTTCCCCAATAATAATCACCATATAATTTAATCACATCAGCACCTTTTCCGATCTGTGTACGCACTTCTTTAATCAGGGCATCAGTGCCATCCGCTTCTGCTGCGCCTTGTGGCACATTAATGTCCTCACTTAATTTTGGCTGATAACTACCAGTGGCCACAATAGCTTTTGTGGCACAAAGCATACGCGGACCGGGAATAACTTTTTTTTCTATAGCTTCTTTTAATCCTACATCATCATACATAGAACCTTCAGTTCCCAAATCGCGAACAGTAGTAAAGCCTGCAAACAATGTTGCTTTAGCATGTACAACTGCCCTGGCAACGCGCTCTGCACGTGATTCTTTTAAGACCTGGTCTGCCCAAACTGTTTCATTATACGGATGCAAAAACAAATGACTATGGCCTTCAATCAAGCCCGGTAAAAGTGTACAACCTTTCAGTTCAATGATCTTTGCTGCATCATTTTGAAGATTTGCACCAACGCTTTCAATCTCATTATTTTTAATGAGTACCATCCAGCCTTCATGCATTTGTTCACCATCAAAAACGCGATCGGGTTTTAATAAATAAAAAATATCCTTTTGCTGAGAAAATAAGAAACTGCAAAAAAATGCGGTAAAGATTAACAGGAAAATTTTTCTATAATTCATAACATGTTTGCTGTTTATATAAATCATTTGATATCAAAATCAACAACCACTTTTTTAGTAAGAGGCCTGCTTTGACAGGTCAAAATAAATCCTTCATCAATTTCTTCCTGCTCCAAACCATAATGCACTTTCATTTCCACTTCTCCTTCAAGCAATTTTGCTTTGCAAGTGCAACAAACGCCGCCTTTGCAGGCATACGGAAGATCTGCGCCCTGGTCCAGCGCCGCATCTAAAATGGAATTATGATTATCGTCTGCCATTTCGAAATCCATAAAACGGCCATCAATTTTTACAGAAATGCTACTCGCCGAACCGGCGGCTTCCGGTTTTTTTATGACGGGTTTCAGTACAATAGTATCGCCCGGTGTAGTGAATAATTCAAAATGAATTTTTTTCTCATCCACACCTATGGATTCTAAAAATTCTTTCACACAAAACAACATTGTTTCCGGTCCGCAAATAAAAAAATCATCGATCATTTCATACCGGATCAATTTTTCCAGGCTTTTCAATTTTACAAAAGAAATGCGTCCATCATTTAAAGGCGACTCCGTTTTTTCACGGCTTAATAAAAAAATCAAATTGAAACGGCCGAGGTATTTATTTTTTAACCCTTGCAGTTCTTCAAAGAAAATAATCGATTGCCTGGTTTTATTTCCATACACCAAAGTGAATGTACTTAAAGGTTCTTCATTTAAAATGGTTTTTAAAATGGACATTACCGGTGTGATACCACTACCTGCAGCGAAAGCAACATAATTCTTTTTTTGTGCAGGATAAATTTGCGTGGAAAAAGTTCCGGATGGAGGCATTACTTCGAGTAGATCACCGGCTTTTAATTGTTCATTGGCATACGTGGAAAAACGCCCATCAACTGTTTTTTTGACTGCCACTTTCCATAGCTTTTCATAAGGCGCACTACAGAGTGAATACGTGCGGCGCAGTTCTTCGCCATTAATAAAACTGCGAAAATTTAAATGTTGTCCGTGTGTAAAAGAAAATGAATCTTTCAATGTTTCCGGTATTTCCAGCGTGATAGATACACAATCATCCGTTTCTTCCCTGATTTCTTTTACGGCGAGTTTTTCAAAATGTAATGACATAATTATTTTTTTAAATATTCTTTTTTTGCAGGCCATTGATTAAAATGGACACCATATTTTCTTCCAGTTCGGATGCAGAAATTTTATTCCTGCTCCGATGCCAGGCTTCAATACCTCCGATCGCATGCAGCATGATCAATACAGCAGTGGCAGCATCTATCTTTGTGATTTGCCCTGCATTTATTCCCTCCGTGATAATCTGTGCGAAGCGCTTGCGGTAAGCACTCCGCTGGTCGCGAAATTCAGACAAATAAGGTTCCTGCAAATACCGCCATTCGCGATCACTAACATATACCGTCTCAAAATTTTCAATCATCTGGCGTATATGAAAGCGAATGAGAGATTCGGTTTTTTGCAAAGCATTCAAATCTGATGATTCGGTTTTTTGTATTTCTGTAATAAAAACACCGGCCACATCAAAACAAATTTCTTTAAGAATGGTAGATTTGGAATGGATATGATTATACAGGCTGGAAGCTTCAACACCTACATCTACTGCCAGGTCACGCATACTTGCGGCCTTAAAACCTTTTTGCCGGAATAGCGAAGCTGCAGACCGCATAATAAGTTCTTTGCGGGTCAATTCATTCGTTGTTCTAATCCTTGCCATAAAGCAAAAATAAAAAACAAAGATGGTTTTAAAGCCAAAGCTTCATTCTTTCTGCCTGCAATGTTTTCTGTGTATCAAAAAAACTTAGGTTTGCATTTTTTAAAAAATAATATATGTCATTAGTAGTTGTAGGCACAATGGCTTTTGATGCCATTGAAACGCCCTTCGGAAAATCAGATAAGATCATTGGTGGTTCAGCCATGTATGTGGCCTATTCAGCAAATCATTTTCTACAACCAGTGCAGCAGGTTTCCATCGTGGGAAATGATTTTCCAGAGGAAGAATTGGCGCATTTAAAAAATTGTGGCGTAGATACGGAAGGTGTGGAAATTGTGCCTGACGGAAAATCATTTTTCTGGAGCGGCCGGTATCACATGGACATGAATACACGTGATACACTGGTAACAGAATTAAATGTGCTATCACAATTTAATCCTGTTTTGCCCGACTCTTACAAGGAATCCGAATTTTTAATGCTGGGAAATGTAATGCCTTCCCTGCAGAAAAAAGTGATCGAACAATTTACAGTGCGGCCAAAACTGATCGTATTAGATACTATGAATTTCTGGATGGATACGGCGATGGATGATTTGCTTGAAGTGATGAAAATGACCGATGTAATATTGATCAATGACAGCGAGGCCAGGCAATTGTCCAATGAATATTCATTGGTAAAAGCGGCCAAGAAAATTTTAACCATGGGACCAAAATACCTGATCATAAAAAAAGGTGAACATGGTGCCTTATTATTTCATAAAAATAATGTGTTCTTCGCGCCTGCATTGCCTTTAGAAGAAGTGTTTGATCCAACTGGTGCAGGCGATTCTTTTGCCGGAGGCTTCATTGGCCACCTTGCCCGGACAAAAGATATTTCCTATGAGAACATGAAAACGGCCATTATTGTGGGCAGTGCCATGGCCAGTTTTTGCGTAGAAAAATTTGGAACGGAACGCTTAAAAGAAGTGACGAAAGAAGATATTGCCATCCGCATACATGATTTTGTGGAGTTGGTAAATTTTGATATTGCGCTGGTTTAAAGAATCCATTTATCATATTATATTCTTAGAGGCAATTATTTTATTTACTTTAGCATCCTAAATTTTTAAAATGAAACCAAATTCGTTTTTTGCACCGCTCATGGCTGCAGCAGGCATTTGTTTATTTGCCTGTAACCAAAGCTCAACCACAACAACAGCTACAAAGGTTTACCTGGATACTTCAGCAATGAATACTTCCATTAAACCAGGAGATAATTTCTTTTTGTATGTAAATGGAAAATGGATAGATAAAACCACTATCCCGGCTTCTGAATCGAATGTCGGCTCCTTCATGGAGCTCTATAACAATACGAAAGATAACCTGCATCATTTACTGGATTCAATGTCCACATTAAAAACAAAAGCAGGAAGTATTGAACAAAAGGTGGCAGACTTTTATGCTTCCGGAATGGATACGGTAACTATTGAAAAAAGAGGCTATGAGCCTGTAAAGCCAATACTTGCAGATATAGATGCTATTAAAGATCCGGCGGGCGTAATGCATTTTGTAACTGAACAGGATAAGAGCGGAAATGGTATGCTCATTTCGGCAAATATTGGCGCTGATGATAAAAACAGCGCCATGAATATTGCTGTTTTTTCACAAGCTGGCCTGGGACTTCCGGACAGGGATTATTATTTCAAAACAGATCCTGCTACCCTGGCAATCGTAACTGCATATAAAGCTTATTTACAAAAATTATACACGCTCACAGGCGTTGATTCTGTTGCTGCTGCAAAAAAAGTAGAAGCTGTTTATGCATTGGAAAAACAAATGGCCGGCAGTCATAAAACAAATGTGCAATTACGCGATCCTGAAAGCAATTACCACATGATCAAAATGGATGCACTTGCTAAAACGGATGCAACTTTTGACTGGAAAAATACATTGGCAGGTTTAGGCATGACTACAGATTCTGTGAATGTGCAACAACCAGAGTTTTATGCAAAACTGAATGATCTTTTAAGAACTACTCCAATTGATACATGGAAAGATTATTTGCGTTTACACACGCTAAGCAATTATGCAAGTTCATTAAGTAGCCCGTTTGTACAGGCAAGTTTTGATTTTTACAATAAAGCACTTAGTGGTCAATCAGAAATGAAACCAAGATGGGACAAAATGGTACGTTCTACTGATGGCAACCTGGGAGAGGCTTTGGGCCAATTGTATGTAGAAAGATATTTTACTGCAGATGCAAAAAAACGTATGCTGGATATGGTGAATAACCTGGAAACTGCATTCGAGGCGCGCATCGGAAAATTGGACTGGATGAGTGATAGTACAAAAGCAATTGCAAAAGATAAATTACATGCTTTCATTAAAAAGATTGGCTATCCTGATAAATGGAGGGATTACAGTAAAGTGGATATTGACAAAACAAAATTTTTCGAAAACCGTGTGAGCGCTGCAAAAAATGAATATAGTTATAACCTCAATAAATTGGGCAAGCAGGTAGATAAAACCGAATGGGGTATGACACCGCCAACTATCAATGCATATTACAATCCAAGTATCAATGAGATTGTTTTTCCTGCAGGAATTTTACAGTTTCCTTTCTTCGATCCGAATGCAGATGACGCGATCAATTATGGTGGAATTGGTATGGTGATCGGTCATGAAATGACGCATGGCTTTGATGACCAGGGTGCACAATATGATAAAGATGGCAACTTGAAAAATTGGTGGAACGCACAAGACAATGAAAAGTTTAAAGCTAAAACTAAACAGGTAAATGAATTGTACAACACATTTACTGTTTTAGATTCATTGCATGTAAATGGAGAATTAACAACGGGTGAAAATATGGCGGATATTGGCGGAATATGCATTGCATACGACGCATTCAAAATGACCAAAGAAGGCCAGGATACAACGAAAATTGACGGCTTCACACCCGATCAGCGTTTCTTTCTAAGTTTCGCGCAAATCTGGCGCTCCAAAGAAAAACCGGAATATGCCACGATGTTGATCAATGTAGATCCACATTCGCCGGCAATGTATCGGGTGAATGGGCCATTGATGAATTTCACGCCTTTTTATACAGCATTTAATGTACAACCCGGGGAAAAAATGTATGTACCGGAAGATAAACGTATAAAAATCTGGTAGCAGATTTTAAAGAAATAAAAAAGCATCATTTTCATGGTGCTTTTTTTTATGCGGGTAAATGGAAAAAGTTCAGATATTTTTGTAGTAGAAAGCGTTTTATTTTATTCGCTATAAATATTTTTTATGAAAGTCGCGGTAGTTGGTGCAACCGGCCTGGTTGGTACAAAAATTTTAGAAATATTAGCAGAAAGAAATTTTCCTGTAACTGAAATTATTCCTGTCGCTTCTGAGAAATCATTAGGTAAAAAAATAATTTTTAAAGGAAAAGAATTTGAAGTTGTTTCCCTTCAAAAAGCAATCGATGCAAAACCTGCCGTGGCCATATTTTCCGCAGGCGGTGAAACTTCAAAAATTTGGGCACCGAAATTTGCAGCAGCAGGAATAACAGTGATTGATAATTCCAGTGCATGGAGAATGGATTCGAAAATTAAATTGGTAGTACCTGAAATAAATGCAACTCTTTTAACTTCCACAGACAAAATCATTGCAAATCCCAATTGTTCCACTATTCAGATGGTGGTTGCTTTATATCCTTTATATAAAAAAAATAAGATTCGTCGTATTGTAGTGAGTACGTATCAAAGTGTAACCGGCACCGGGAAAAAAGCCGTGGATCAAATGATGAATGAAAGAAATAATGTGGAAGGTGAAATGGCGTATGCTTACCCGATTGACCTGAATGTGATACCGCAAATTGATGTGTTTTTGGAAAATGATTATACGAAAGAAGAAATGAAAATGATTAATGAAACCAGGAAGATAATGGGCGATGATTCCATTCGAATCACCGCGACAACAGTGCGTATCCCGGTAATGGGCGGTCATAGTGAAAGTGTGAATGTGGAATTTGAAAAAGATTTTCATGTAAATGAAATAAAAGCAATTTTATCTGCTTCACCAGGGATCATAGTATTGGATGATCCGGCTCATTTAAAATACCCGATGCCTTTAACTGCACATAATAAAGATGAAGTATTTGTGGGCCGGATACGAAAAGATGATTCACAGCCAAACACTGTAAACATGTGGATCGTCAGTGATAATCTCCGTAAAGGTGCGGCTACCAATGCTATACAAATTGCTGAATATTTATTAAAAAAAGGGATGTTGAATTATTCTTCATAAAAAAATGCACCTGAAATCATGTACATTTTTTATCACAAGCAATTTTTTTTTAATTCCCCATTTCTTCCAATAGGATTGCGGCTTCATCTTCATCAAAAGCTTTCAACTTATTATAAGCCTGCATGGCTTTTTCTTTCTGATTCAGGCCCATATAGCAATTAGCCAGGTAATGATATCCCAATCTTGATTTTGGATTTATGAAAATTGCTTTATTTGTTTGTAAAATACCATCATTAAACTTGCTTAATTTAAAATATGTATATCCTAAAGCTATCAATGATTCTTCTGATTGCGGATCATACACAACTGCTTTTTGTAAAATATTTTCCGCTTTATCATATTTTTCCATATCATTATAAAACGAGCCTAATTTGTAATAAAGTTGCTTTGAATTTTCCTCATCATATTTTATAGCAAGCTCAAGATTCTCCAGGGCATTCTCATATTCCATACTATTCAAATATACATTCGCAAGGCCGCGATAAGCATTTCCAAAATACGGATGATAATCCAAAGCAGTAGTATAAGCCTTTATAGCATCATCATCATTTTCTAAATTAAAATAAGCATATCCAATCTCCACATATTTAGATGCGATATCGTCATTATTACCTGGATTAAACTTATTTAAATATCCCAATGCATCTTCATATTTTTCCAATTCATTGCAACACCAGCCAGCCTGGTAATATGCATTTGTATAGTTTGCATCCAGGCTGATTGTTTTCCTGAATGCTGCGAGTGCATCTTCGTATTGGTCACCATTTTTTAATGATATTCCCTTGTCATAACTTTCTTTGGCAGGTTGAGCTAAAGCCGCAGTCGTGATTAATAGAAGGACATAAAGAAAAATATTCTTTTTCATAATCAATTATTTAAGATGCAATATAGACGAGATATACTTCAGTATTGTACCATGTAATGGGTATATAAACAAAAATGCGCCTTGTAAACAAGACGCATTTTTTAAAGAATATAAACTTTAATTTGAATCACTAATTTCTTTTAAAAGTGCTGCTGCTTCCTCTTCATCAAAAGCTTTTAATTTATTATAAGCATTCATGGCTTTATCTTTTTGACCTAAACCCATATAGCAATTAGCCAGGTAATGATACCCCAAACTAGATTTTGGGTTTAATAAGATTGCTTTATTTGCCTGCAATACTCCATCATTATACTTCTCCAGTTTTAAATAAGTGTATGCCAGCTCCTCAAAAGATTTTGCCACTTCAGGATCATAAGCTACTGCTTTTTTTAATATTTCTTCAGCTTCGTCATACTGCTCATTATCATTATACAACCAGCCTAAAGTATAATAATAAGATTTTGAATTTTCTTCATCATATTGCATGGCGAGTTCAAAATTATCCAGCGCATCTTCGTATTCATCATTATCATAATAAATATTTCCTAAACCCCTGTAGGCAACACCATAATTCTCACGATGGAGCAGTGCTTTATTATAAGCATCTATTGCATTGTCTTCATTTTTTAATTTATAATTGGCATAACCGATCTCTACATATTTGTAGGCAATGTCGTCATCCGCTTCCGGGCTATATTTATCTAAGAATCCCAATGCTTCTTCATATTGCTCCAATTCATTGCTGCACCAGCCGGCCTGGTAATATGCTTCCATATAATTGGGATCCAGGCTGATTGTCTTTTTAAATGCAGCAAGAGCCTCATCATACTTTTCATTATTTTTTAAAGAAATTCCGTTGTCAAAGCTTTCTTTAGCAGGTTGCGCCATAACTGCTGTAGTGATCAAAAGAAGCCCAAAAAGAAAAATATTCTTTTTCATAATTATTAATTTTAAATGCAAGATAGGGGCAAAATTGCCCCTATCCTATACCATTTAATGGGTATTTAAATAAAATATTATTCTTGCAATTTTCCTTTCTTAGCTTTCGTTTTCATAGTATTATTTGCTACAATTGCCAATTCTACACGGCGATTTTTGATCCGGTTTTCATCGCTGTCATTGGGGTATTTAGGCTGATTTTCTCCATACCATTTAATGGTAAATCGATCCTGGGGTACGCCTTCTACCTGCAAATAATTACTCACCGCATACGCTCTTTTTTCTGAAAGCTGCATATTGAATTCATCCGTTCCTGTATCATCTGTATGGCCTTCTACAAGAATATTTGTTTCAGGATATTTTGTAAAAATGCCCGCCAGTTTATCCAGGCTTGCTTTTGCGGAATCACTGAGTTCGCTTGAATTTATTTGAAATAAAAGTGCTGAATTAAAAGTGAGTTCAATGCCTTCACCTACGCGGTTTACTTCTGCATCCGGTACAGCTCCTTTAATTTCTGTGGCCTGTTTATCCATATCACTTCCGATAATATAACCTGCGCCGCCGCCAATTACAGCGCCTAAAATAGCACCCAATGCAGTATTATTTTTTCCGGCAATAATTCCGCCGGCTGCAGCACCAGTTGCAGCGCCAATACCTGTAGCTTTCTGTGTATTATTCAAACTTTTACAACTCTGTAAAATCATTAATAATAAAGCCGGTATAATGATCAGTTTTTTTAAATTTTTCATTTTCTATTTTTTTATTTATTATTTACAAATGGATAATTTCAAAAGATCAATACTCACGTCCTGTACCCCTTTGCCGGAAGCATTTTTTATGATCCTGCACAATTGTTCTTTTTCGCCTGCATCCATTTTAGCAGCGAGTGTTTGTATGTCTGTTGTATTATACTTTTTTTCATAGGATTGAATGCTATTGATCGTTTTTGCTTTCCACACAATAATATCATCTTTTCCATGCGAAATAGCCATATCGTAATAAGTATTTGCTTGTGTGTAATTCCCCTGTTGTGCCTGAATATCACCCTGCAACATATAGAAATCAGGATTGCCTGCATCAAGCGCAATAGCTTTTGCCACATTGTTCATCGCGTCTTCATACATATTTTGGCCTAAATTTATTTCCGCCATTTTTGCATAAATCGTTGCACGTTCTTTTACATTCCTGTTATTTTCCGTTAATGAAATAACTGTTTGAAAATCGGCCTGTGCATCTGCTGTCCGGTTTAATCCCAGTTCTGCATTGGCTTTTTGAAAAATAATATCTACACTATTTTTATTAATTGCCAGGCCATCCATTGCCGTATTATAAGCATCTGCATATTGTTTCAAACCGTTTTGCGCTGCAGCTTTACCCGCATATCCTCTTTCTTTCGCGTCAAAGGCTTTACAATTTTCTAAAACCTGAGCATATTCAGCAAGTGCCTGTGTATAATTTTTGGAACGTTGAGATGCATCTGCCTGCGTGAGGAGATTATAACAAGAATTGGATGTAGTAACAAGCCCGCTTTTACAGCCGGTTTGTAGTACAATCAAAGCAAAAAATGGAATGAAAATCTTTTTAAAGTTCATATTAATGGGGTTTAAATGATTGAATAGCTGCATAAAAAGACAAAAGACATGCCAGTAAAGCATGTCTTAAAAATTAACATGAAGAACTCGTATTATTATATTCAATTCTTTTAAATATTCTTACACCTTTATATTTGCGCAGCTATGGATACAAAACCTTCCCTGCATACTATATTATCTCCGGGGCTTTTACATTTATATGATATCACCAACAGTATTGTGGTGATCATCGATGTATTCCGGGCTACATCCACTATTGCAGCAGCATTATTCAATGGCGCTGAAAAAGTAGTACCTGTTTCAAGCGTGGAAGATTGTATAAATATGGGTAAAAAATTAAATGCTATAACTGCCGGCGAAAGAGATGGTAAAATCATAGAAGGCCTGCAGCATGGGAATTCTCCATCAGAATACCCACGTTCTTTTATTGAAGGAAAAACGCTTGTGATCACTACTACAAATGGCACAAGGTTAATACATCTTGCGACTGAACAAAAAGCTACAGGCATTATTACCGGCTCATTTCCAAATATTTCAGCAGTATGTGATTATCTAATAAAAGAAAATAAAAACGTAGTGCTGGGATGTTCTGCATGGAAAGACCGCTTTAACCTGGAAGACACATTGTTTGCCGGTGCAGTGATAAACCGTATCAGGGAAAATTTTTCAATTGAATGTGACAGCAGCCTGATGGCTGCTGAAATGCATACACTTCATCAACATGACCTTCCGGCATTCATTCGCGAAACCGCCCACTGGAAAAGACTTTCAGCCTATAACCTCCAGGAAGATATGGAATGGTGTATCAGGGAAGATGTTGCCAATGTACTTCCTCTTTATATAAATGGCATTATTCAAAAAGGTTAAATTATCAGCGATTCTTTGCATTTTTTTGCCTGCACTCTTTACGCCCCGATGAATTGTTTTACTTTTGCAAAATTGGCCAAACCGAAACGGTGAGGCATTACTTCTGAACATAATTTATTGAATGGCATTACCGCTCTTAATTAAATACATTTATAATAATGGTACCGATGAATCTATCCGTCGGGGTAAGAAAATCCACAACCTGGGGAATGTTGAATTGATCGAATATGATGCTTTATTAAATGATGTGGCCTTTCGTGTAAAAGATGATTCTTATGCAACTTTTAATAAAGTGCATATCAGCCATTTTAACCAGGAAAAAAATATTTCACTTCGATGTAGTTGTCCCTATAACCTGGGAGAATTGTGCCGGCATAAAGCTGCTGCACTTTTTCGATTGCAGGAATTGATTGATAAAAATTTACTGGGTGAAAAAGAACTGAGCTATGATCAGCGGCATACCGTTGTGAAAATGAAAAAATTAGATGTGCGCACCATTAAAATGCTCGCGTCGCCGCAAGATGTTGACATGGCAGATCATTTCCTCGAAAATCAGCAGGTAAAAATTCTTGATGCAAAAAATGAAAAAGTAATAGCTGAATTATTACTGGATGGCACATTGTATAAATTACGCATTCAAAAAAATGAAGAACGCAATTTTGATACAAGTTGCACTTGCCAGACTTCTACAAGCCATCCACTTTGCCTTCACAAAACCATTTTATTCCTGCAATTATCCAGGGAATTTGGCTCAGATTATTTTGACAGCATTCGCAACCTGGACAATGAAAAAAATAAATTACTTTCTTTATATGGCTACTCACTCGAAGATGATCTCAAAGGAAAATTTGAATTTTCTTATGTAGGTGGAAAACCTTTTTTACGCATATTGGATACGTCTATTAAACGTGTGGCGGCGGTTTCATCCTTAGCGGAAGCGCCACAATTAATAGAAGTAGAAACAGAGGTGTTAAGCGAACAGGCAATCGTAAAAAAATTAGCTATCGTGATTCGTTATGATCCCACGCAATATCCATTTCTCCAATTAAATGCAGTATGTGGAGAAATGAACGAAGACAATAGTTTAGTTAATAAACCGGAACTATTAGACCTTTCAAAATTTATTCCAACAGAACAATTCAATGTTGAAGAAAAAAAAGCATTATCTTTTTTACGCAAATGTCTTCCCATGGAAGTGGACCGTTACCTGACAAGGAATTCACCTTTTAGCGGGAACTGGGAAAACATTATACAACAACATGATGAAGCATTGGCACCGGAAACAAGACAATTGATACTGGAATATTTGCAACCAAAATATATTAAATTATTTCACGAATTATCCGCAGGTACACCCATTTATTATTTGGAAAAAGGTAAGTCGTTTGCTACTGCCCATTTTATTCCTTTAAAAATTTCTGAGAAGTTTATTCAACCACTCATTTCTATCAAAAAGCTGGAAGGAGCTTATGAAATTAATTGCGATTTAAAATTGGAAGAAGGTATATACAATATTTCGGAGAATGAACTGGAAACACCTGCCCTGGTTAAGTTTCATGATAGTTTATATACCTGGAAGCAAGCGGATGACATCATCCAGGCTGAAAAATTTTTCCCATCAGGAAAAATAATTATACAGGAATCTGCCTGGGAAGAAAGCTTGAAAAATAATGTACTTCCGTTATCCAAAAAATATGATATTGAATTAAATAATATAGACAGTGAAGTGTGGAAAGATTTGATTCCCGGTATCAGTTTAGAATTGCGTGAACGGGGTGATTATTTATTGATACATGCTATTTTTTCCTACAAGGATTATATAGTTCAGGAAGGTGATAAAGAAAAAATACTGTATCCTTTTAATAACAAACTTATTGTCATTCACCGGAACATAACCGCAGAAAATGCGTTTATGCAAAAGCTGGAAGCTTTGCATTCGCATTTCAAAAAAACGGATGAATCACATACACTCGCACTGAAAGGAACAGACGTTTTAAAAAACAATTGGTTCTTTTTATTTGCCGATGCGATCAGGGAATTAAATATTCCTGTGACAGGCTTTGATGCATTAAAAAAATTCAGGTTCAACACTTCCAGGCCAACCACGAAAATTCACATATCCAATAGCATGGATTGGTTTGATGCAAAAGTAGATGTGCATTTCAATGGCAACAAAGTGAAAGTAGCTGACATAAAAAAAGCATTGGGAAGACAGGAACAATATGTGCAATTGGAGGATGGAAGCCTGGGTATTTTGCCGGAAGAATGGTTGCAAAAATATAGCTTGCTGTTCCGCGTGGGTGAAGGTAAAAATGATGTATTAAAATTAAGCAGGTATCATTATAGTGTCATCGAAGACTTATATAATCAGCGCGATGAAAATGAACTGAGTGTGTTGCTGGATGAAAAATATGACAGCATTAAAAATAATTATTCCATTAGCGAAATACCTGCACCGGATCACCTCCAGAAAATTTTACGCCCCTACCAGGAAGCCGGTTTTCACTGGCTGCATTATTTAAACCAGGTGAAATGGGGCGGCATTCTTGCGGATGATATGGGGTTGGGTAAAACCATACAAGCCCTGGCTTTCCTGCATCACTATAAAAAAATGAACGGTTCTATAAAAGCGCTTGTCGTTTGTCCAACTACGTTGATGTTCAACTGGGAAAATGAAATCAAAAAATTTACGCCAACCTTAACGCGGCATGTACATCATGGGGGTACGAGGGATCAGGCATTACTACAAAAAGATGATGCAGATATTTTTATAACTACGTATGGAACATTGCGCAGTGATATAAAATATTTTAAAGACATTCCATTTGATTACCTCATACTGGATGAGAGCCAGGCCATTAAAAATCCATCCAGCAAAATTGCGAAAGCGGCCACTTTATTAAATGCCAAAAACAAACTTTGCCTGAGTGGAACACCATTACAAAACAATACGTTTGATTTGTATGCTCAAATGAATTTTCTCAACCCCGGCATGCTCGGTAGTGTAGAATTTTTCAAACAGGAATTTTCTATCCCGATTGACAAATTGGGTCTTCAGGAAAATAAAGAGCATTTACGCAAACTCTTATTCCCATTCATTCTCCGGAGAACGAAAGAACAGGTTGCTAAAGATCTTCCTGAAAAACATGAAATGATCGTATACTGTGAAATGGGAAAAGTACAGCGGGATATTTATGATGCATACCGCAATGAAATTCGCAGTAAATTATTGGGCGAAATGGAAACACAGGGTTTTGGAAAATCCCAATTATCCATCCTGCAGGGTTTAATGAAACTGCGCCAGATTTGCGATAGCCCCGCAATATTAAAAGAAGAAAAACCTTTCCCCAATGAGTCCGCAAAGCTGGATGAACTCACCCGGGAGATCACGGAAAATATTGGTGATCATAAGGCGCTTATCTTCTCCCAATTTTTAGGAATGCTTGCATTGATTAAAGAAAAATTAATTGAGCTGGAAGTGAATTTTGAGTATTTTGATGGAAGCACTTCAGCAGCAGAAAGAGAACGCGCTATTAATCATTTCCAGGATGACAAAGAATGCAGGGTATTTCTCATTTCATTAAAAGCAGGTGGAGTAGGATTAAATCTAACTTCCGCCGATTATGTGTATATCGTTGATCCCTGGTGGAATCCGGCTGTAGAACAACAGGCCATTGACCGAACGCACCGCATCGGGCAGACTAAAAATATTTTTGCATACCGCATGATTTGTACGGATACTGTGGAAGATAAAATTTTATTGCTGCAGGAAAAAAAGAAAGCGCTTGCTGCTGATCTTGTAACAGATGATGGCACATTTGTAAAAAGTCTTACTAAAGAAGATATCGAATATTTATTCAGTTAAGGAAATATAGATTAAACCTAAAAGGTTTCGAAACCTTTTAGGTTTTTATGCATCTTCCAAAATAAAAATTATATTTACTTTATTTTTTATGACGGAGAATGTTGCCAATAATATTGTAACCTGTAAAAACTGCGGCAATACATTTTCAGGAAAATATTGCAACCAATGCGGAGAAAAAGTATATACGCTTCGCGATAAAAAAGTCTGGTATTTATTGGAAGAAGTCACTCATTTTATAACCCACTTTGAGGGTACACTATTGAATACGTTTAAGGTTGTGGCCACACAACCCGGTAAGCTTTCCCTTGATTATTGCAATGGCATTCGAAAGAAATATTTTAAACCCGTTTCCTTTTTCCTGCTTTTGGTAGTGATCTATCTTTTTTTTCCTGTATTTGAATCTCTTAATCAACAGTTAGTATATCACTTACATAGTTTATTATATGGAAAGTTTGCTATTGCTAAAGTTGAAAGTTTACAAAAATCTTCAGGTATGTCTTTCAATGAAATAAGCGAAATGTTTCATGAAAAAGGGGAAAAGATTTCCAAATTTTTGCTATTCTTATTATTACCATTTTCTGCTATTTTAATGCAATGCTTGTTATACAAAAAGCGTCGCTTATTTTTTGATCACTTTATTTTTGCTACAGAGATTAATATCTTCTTTTTATTATGGGGATTTTTATTATTTCCACTGTTACTGCGGCTTTTACAGTATATTATTATATTCCTGTTTGGCCAGCCATTTTTATTCTCTGATTGGCTGGTAGGGCTAGTTATTTTTGGTGTTGTGGCAATTTATATAACACGGGCAGCAAAAAAATTTTATTTATTAAAAACGTGGCAGGCAATTTTATTCTCTATCATTTTCATGATTTTATATTTTGCATTCATACAATTCATTTATAAGTTTATTTTATTTATAATTGTATTCTCGCAAATGCATTGACAGTTTAAACTTAAATGAATTTTTGACACCTTTTTATTTTTACAATTATTATTCGCGTGCGCCTGCTGATATCGCAATGGGCAATGTATTTTCTGCAGGCGGTAAAGGACAATTGTATCCTTCTGTATAGGCGCAATAAGGCTGATAGGCTTTATTAAAATTGATCGTTACTTCACCTGATGCAGGAATGATGAGATCAATATACCTGCCTCCACCATAGGTTTCTTTCCCACTCGTCGCATCCCGGAAGGGAATAAATAAATAATTTTCAAATCCGTTTTTATTTTTTAAATCCAGTGACTGGTAAACATTGAGTGAATATTGTTTTCCTTCTACACTGAAAACAGCTTTGGCATATAAATAATATTTCTTTTGCATATGCGAGGACGTTTCCATCGTATAAACTTCTGTAGAATTTGTTTTAATAAATTTTGCGGGCACAATAAATTTACTATTCACCGGGAAAAATTGAATGCCTGTGAATTGCTTTCGCTGGCTGGCGCTTAGTGGAGAAATCACCGGGTTGGAATATTCATCCTGTAATGATTTTTGAAAAGCTGCAATATCTTTTTGCATCGCCGACGTATCTGTTTGTGCAAAAGCAGGTTGCAAAATAAGCAAGCCAAACAATGCAACAACAAATGTATATTTCATACTTCTTATTTTTTTAAAACACATTTTTCCACATCATACTTTCCACGGGCTTATTGGGCTGATGGCTATATTTCGCATCTTTTTTCTCGTTGTATTTCACTTCAATCTCACCGTCAACCGGGAAATAAATCAACTGCCCAATAGGCATTCCGGGATAAATTCTTACTGGTTGTTTAACCGAAATTTCCAGTGTCCAGTTGCCGCAAAATCCAACATCCCCTTTTCCCGCTGTCGCATGAATGTCAATACCCAGGCGGCCTGTAGAAGATTTCCCTTCGAGAAATGGTACATGTGCATGCGTTTCTGTATATTCTTCAGTAACACCCAAATAAAAATCATGCGGTTGCAAAACAAAACCTTCTTCCGGTATATCAAAATATTCGATGGTATTATGTTTTTTTGCGTCCAGTATTTTATCTTTATATTTTGCCAGGCATTTACCCAAATGTACATCATAACTATTGCTACCCAAAAACCTGCGGTCATAAGGTACAATCACAATTGTTTTTTTGTTTATTTCTTCCAGTATCCTGGTATCGGAAAGAATCATGCTGATTTATTTATTAAGGGTAAAAAATATTCCTGCAAATAAAATACATTTGTACATAACAGAAATAAAAGCCTCTTTAAAATAACAGGTAAAATTACGTGCCACTTTATTTCAATGAAAATATTGATCAAAATTCCCGCCTCGGCATTTGGAAAATTACCGAACCCGAAAGTTTCTTTTTACAATCCATTATACCGGTAAAACAAATAAAGCACCCGGTAAAAAGAGTACAACATCTTGCTGCAAATTACTTACTTACACAATTATTCCCGGAATTTCCGCAGGCAGACATTCAAACCGGGCATGCAGATAAACCGTTTCTTCCATCAGCGGCATATTTTTTTTCTTTGGCGCATACAAATGATTTTGCCGCCGCGCTGGTAAGTACAAAAAATAATGTGGGTATTGATATAGAACCGGTTTTTCCAAAGCCTTTTCTTCTAAAAAATAAATTTCTTAAAGAAGAAGAGGTAAACATCATTTTACAAAACAGTTTTCTTCCGGGCAATTTGGATACACGCATGACAATGGCCTGGTGCGCTAAAGAAGCGATTTATAAATGGTGGGGAAAAGGCGGTATTTCCTTAAAAAATAATATGGAAATTTCAGGCAGTGAACAGGATAAAATTTTGTGCAAACTGCATATTGAACTTACAGTTTATCCACTACTGGTGCATACCATGCTTTTTGGAAACCTTTGCCTGGCATGGCTTTTAGAAGATTAGCTCTTTTTTATTCGTGAAAGCAAAAATTGTACTGTTGAATTTTAGCATTTACAACAATCGAAATGATCGTAACTTGCTGGAACAAGTTTATACAGTGCAAAATATTTTAAACATCACCGGAAAATTTTTTAAAAAGTTTTTTACCTTTTTATTTACCCGCCAGAAAGATTGTTGTAAATAACTTTTAAATATTCAGTCCGCCACAAACACTCAGCACCTGGCCGGTAATATAAGAACTCATATCGCTGGCAAGGAATAACGTGCTTTTAGCAATTTCATTAGCGTGCCCAAAACGGCCCAATGGAATTTTCTTCAAAAATTCATC
This sequence comes from Chitinophagales bacterium, assembly GCA_038245585.1. Taxonomy (GTDB): domain Bacteria; phylum Bacteroidota; class Bacteroidia; order Chitinophagales; family Chitinophagaceae; genus JAFDXJ01. The sequence goes on along the minus strand of JBBRSI010000018.1, from coordinate 12,357 downwards.
TCCATTATTTCCTTCTTTTAAATAATGAGTCATATCTGTTTCCACGAACCCGGGCGCAATCGCATTGCATCGAATGTTGCGGCTGCCCAATTCTAAAGCAATCGATTTTGTAAAACCGATTATACCTGCTTTACTCGCTGAATAGAGGCTCTGGCCTGCATTTCCGCGAATACCCACAATAGAACTCATGTTAATAATGCTTCCTGACTTTGCTTTCATCATAGGACGAATTACTTGTTTGGTCATATTAAAAACACTCTTCAAATTCACATCCATTACTTCATCCCATTGTTCAGATGTGAGCCTTAATAACAAATTATCCTTACTGATTCCGGCATTGTTCACGCAAACATCCACCTGGCCGAATTCTTTTAAAACATCCTGCACAAAAGTTTCACAATCACTAAAATTACCGGCATTGCTTTTATATGACTTAGCTTTTACACCCAGTCCCTTTAATTTTTCTTCCAGTAACGCCGCTTTTTCTGCACTACCATCACTCACATATGTAAAGGCAATATGAGCGCCTGCTTCTGCCAATTCCAGCGCAATTGCTTCACCAATTCCACGGGCAGCACCGGTAACAATGCAAACTTTATTTTCGAGTAATTTCATGTGTAAATTTTTAAGGGTTGTATTTTCAATTCTTTAGTTCAATAAGGCAATATCCGTTATTTATTTTTTTTGGCAAATAAAATTAAATTTATTCAAATCTATTTCTTCATTTTCACGCATTCTTGCAGCGACTTCAAATTTATTTTTTGTATAACCATGCAGCATACTTTCCAAAAGATATTTAAATATAAAAAAAATATAACCGGCTTGCTGAAATTGTTGCACATGCGCCATCTCATGTTTTACCCATCTTTCATTTTTTAAAAAGTCTGAGTCTTGCGTATCCCATAAATGAATTGTTTTGCCCAATGTGAGCGCCATTGATTTTTTCTTCAAATAAAAAGCCGCAAAACGGGCAAGCTGCGAATGCTCTTTAAGATAAATATCCATTTGGTAAAGCTTTCAAATTATGAGCCGGAAAGAATTTCTTTCCATGCTTCCCCAATTTCCTGCGCGTGCATCCTGCTTTTTGGCTTATGAATTATTTTTCGGATGATGCCTTTTTCATCTATCAAAAAAGTAGTGCGCTGCATACCAATAAATTCCCTGCCCATGAATTTTTTTGGTGCCCATACACCAAAAGTTTTCGCGATTGCATGGTCTTTATCAGCAATCAGTGGAAAAGGTAAATTGAATCTTTTTATAAACTTTGTGTGCGACTTTTCATCATCCGTACTCACGCCGATCACCTGCACATCCTCTTTTTCTAATGAAGAAAAATTATCCCTGAGATTGCAAGCTTGAATAGTACAAGTAGGCGTATTGTCGTGCGGATAAAAATAAAGTGCCGTTTTTTTTCCTTTAAAATCTTTGTTTGAAATGATGTTGCCATTTTGATCCGGCCCGGAAAATTCGGGCGCTTTTTCTCCTTCCAGTAAATGCGTCATTTTTATTTTTTTATAAATGTAAATTCTTTCGTCGTTTCATTACCTGCAATATCTGTTACAACTATTTTCAACACATGGCTACCGGTTATGCAATGTGCATCAAATGTATACGTAAATAATCCATCCCGGTTTGAAAATAAAATCCATTCTCCATCCAATGTTCCAATCAATGACTGAACATCACTGCCTTTATCGGTTGCACGAAAAGAAAGTTTGCTGTTGCCGGAAAATGTTTGCCCATTTTTCCATCCTGCAATAAATATTTCGGGCGGAAATGTATCAATCATCAAACTGACTTTTCCTAAATCCCGGAAACTCCCTTTCATGTAGTCTCCCAGCCAGGTTCCTTTTTGATATATTTTTTTGCTTCCGGTAATTAATTGCATGACAACATTATTTTTCAGCGGATCATATTCTGGCAAAGTAGAGCGGATCATTACTTCATAATAATCCTGAACAGGAATAAAATAATCACCGAGGGAAATTATATCAGAAGCACTGTTGGGAATATTGTTCGCGGTTTCAGAAAATGCAAAAGGGAAAGATTCATAAAATGCTTTAGAAGAAAAGTTGGCATTGAAAGAATTGCCCTGCACAAAATTTCCCTGGCCCGGCATAAAGGGTTTTGCATTCGCAGCAAGATTGAAAGTTTTAATATCGATACCAGTTAGTTTTATATTTAACTTTAATATCGAAGTATTTCCATCAATATCTTTTGCGTTGATTTGAATGGCGTGCGTATTTGTATCACTGAGAATAATTAAACCTTGTGTTTCTGAAGGAGAAAAAATATTCAATTCATTTCCCGGCAATGAAAATAAAAACTGTATATATTTTTTTTGACGCGCATAAACCGCATAATCAATACACGCATTTACATAACGCGTTTCATCATAAGAAACAGAATCCATTTTGAATGCAAAAATGCTGGTTCCATCCATCATGATCTCGCCTGAATAAATGCCATGATTGAAAGGAGAATTGCTGCTTTTATCCGTTGCATTAATCGCAAAACTCACCAGTGGAGAATGCACTTCAATCGTTTTTTCTTTTGAAAAATAATTTCCGTTACTGCCTGAAATAGTTACTGGCATTGCATTCTGGAAATAAGTACTGTAGCGCCTGTCATACATATACAATGCATTGATAGCCGGCGGCTTCGTATCCGGAATGTCAAAACCAAATAAACCAGGATTATAATTTTTACCCGTCGCTGTATTCCGGATTTCAAAATGCAAATGTGGTCCGCCTGATGCGCCGGTATTACCACTATTCGCAATAAATTCACCTTTTTTTACGGGGAAAACTCCGGATGGAATTTCTATATCCACTTCCCATGATTGATTGTCATATTGCTGCTGCAGCATGTATGCCTCCACTGCTTTTGTAAATGAATTTAAATGCGCATATAAAGTGGTGAAGCCATTTGGATGCGTAATATAAAGTGCATTACCAAAACCGTATTTTTCAATTTTTATACGGCTTATAAAGCCATCTGCCGCTGCATAAACCGGCAGGTTTTCGCGCGAAAGTGTGCGAATATCAAAACCCATATGAAAGTGATTTGGCCGCAGTTCGCCGAAATTTGCAGAGAGTTGAATGGGCACTGATAAGGGATCGCGGAAATAATTTTTTTCAATAATAGCCGGTTGATTTTGTGCATCAACTTGTGCGAAAAAAAATAGTGCAAATACCAGAAAGAAAATTTTTTTAAAAGGAGAAAAAATCATGCGGGCAAAGATAGGAAAGATGTTTTTAAAGATTTCAGGTGGCTGATATGGATTCTGGTAAAAAATTAAAATATATTTATGCATATCAAGATTTCTCCTGCTTCATCTATATTTGCCAAAATATTTTAATATTAAATGTTTAAGAAATTAAATAGCCTGGCTAAAGATCTGGTGTATGTTACTCGCATAGGATATATATTCTATCCATTCAGAACATTCCTATTATTCTTATCAAATGTATCAGAGATTTCTGTGTGGATTCATAAGAATAAAAACAAAATTGAAAAGAAAGATTTCTTTGTTTGGAAAAGAGATTATGATAAAAGACTACAGGGTTTTGAATTTGTAATAGATAAATATCAAATAGAAAATGTGCCTGTTTCTTATATGGAATTTGGTGTTGCCTCAGGTGATTCATTCAGTTGGTGGTTGAACAGGTTGAAAAATCCGGAATCTTCTTTTTGGGGATTTGATACTTTCGAAGGATTACCGGAAGACTGGGGTTTGTTTTTTAAAAAAGGTGCGATGGCGCATGACATAAAAAAATTCGATGATGAGCGCTATACTTTTGTGAAAGGAATTTTCCAGGATACGTTGGTTAATTTTATAAATGAAAATAAATCCATTATTGATTCAAACAGGAGAAAAATTATTCACCTGGATGCGGATTTATTTTCTGCTACACTATTTGTTTTATCACAGCTTTACCCCTATTTAAAAGATGGAGACATTTTGATTTTTGACGAATTCAGTGTTCCCAATTCAGAATTTTATGCAGTAAAACTTTTCCAGGAATGTTTTTATTTAAAATTAAAACCAATCTGTGCATTGAATAATTTTTATCAAACCATTTTTGTTGTTGAGAAATAAAAAGTTGATACACTGTACATAAAAAAAGCGTTCATAATTGAACGTTTTTTAAAATTTATTTTAAGAAAATTACTTACTAAAAACTACAGTTAATTTAGGATGTTTATTTGCATCATTGTTAAAGCTTGAACAAAATATTCTTGAATTATAAATAGATTCTTGCTGAAGCCTTAAATAGTACCCGTAGTTCGCATTATTCATAATCATTTTTGTGGTCATTGCAGTGACATCTAAATTAAGGTCCAGAAATGAAAGTGCAGTAGTCGGAATATTTACCTGGTCTGTAGTAGTAACTGTTGGCTGGTTAAACCAGGTAATAGTTGCCGGAGACCAGTCAGAAGTAACTTGCTGTACAAACATTGAATTATTATTTCCATAATTCGCATCCACCATATTTCCATTTACAGGATTCGGATCTGAATATAGTGATAGTGTAGCGCTTGAAATTTCAGCGCCTTGAGGAATTGAACTCAAATCAAATTTTATAATTTCGCGGATTGTTAAACTTTCAGAACTTCTTGTCCAGGCTTCAATAGGTATATCTTTCGTACCATAACCTGATGCATCACCGCCTGCAAATTTTCCAATTTGATATTCATTTAGGTTTTCAGATGGTACAATAATTATTGATATAAATTTTCCGGCATTAACAATCACAGAAGTTGTATCAACTCCGGTTGCACCATCATTATCAGTTACCATCAATTGAAAAATGTAAGTTCCTTCTGAAAGGCCTGAAACAGATGTAGATTTAGAACCTGGATTATCAATGATAGAAGTTCCCGGTCCTGAAACCTCGCTCCATAAATACGCAACGACCTGTCCGTCCACATCTTCACCCGTGCCATTCAACATGACGGTTTTTGTAGGTAAAGTAATCGATTGTGAAGGCCCCGCATTTGCAACAGGAACTTTGTTTTCAATTGCATTAACAACCTTTTTACAACTTCCTAAAATACAAATTGTAGCAGTCAGTAAAAAGAGTCGTGAAGTAAATGTTTTCATATTAGTTAATTTGAGACAAATATATTAGTTTTTGAACAAAAGTTTATTTTTTTAAGGGCACTGAATTTCTCACCTATCAATCTGAAATTTATAAGGCTCCCTCTCAGTCTTATACACTTTTATCTCTCTTTCTTTTGCTATCTGTGATATCTCATTTTCTATATATAATGATTTATTCATTAATTGAAGTCACCAATTTTAATGCATTGTCAATTCATTGGAAGTGCAAAGCATATTATTCACCTAGAGAATTTGTAAGTGCTTTATGATAATATGATTTTGTACATTAACCTGTAAGAAAAAAACTGCGAAAAAAAATGCGAAAAAAAATGAGATGAAATTTTTTTTAATGAACAAAAAATCATCTGGAAAAAGATAAGAAAGATATTTTTAAAGATTTGTTGATTTACAGATTTATACATAACAGTCCTTAAAATATACACATTCAGAGATAAAAAAAATGATGTTGCTGGCAACATCATTTTTTTAGATTTTCTCTACTGCAAGAATTTTATTGTTTCAAAAACCTTTTTGTAATTATATGTCCGTCAAGTGTAAACTGAACTATATATAAACCCGGCGCAAGATTTTTTGAAGGAATTACTGTAATGGAATTGTTACCAACTTCAATTTGATAAGTAAATTTATCAACAGATTCCCCTAATGAATTTAAAATTCTAAAATCTGATCTCGAATTGTTTTGAGCATTAAAAATCAATTGGAAATTTTCTTTCACAGGGTTTGGCATTAACAATACACCAGTGCTATTTTGCAATAAGTGAATAAGCAAAACACTACTGTATTTATAAGTTCCATCCTTATTAACCAGTTTCAACCTGTAATAAACTTTACCATCCGGAGCAGCAACTTTATAATCAGTAGTTGTATACTTTACTTCTGTCGTAATATCTTTTGCAGGAATAGTTACAAAGCCATTGAATGACCTGCTATCATAGCTGCGCTCAACAATAATGTTTGCTAATGTTGTACCATCTAAAACGGACCAGTTGAGATTGACATTTCCATTTACCAAGTTGCCACTAAAATTATTAATCAAAACAGGCAGCGTACCTTTCTTAAGGTAAATTTTTAATGTTGGTTTTAAATCATCTGCTGCCTTGCCAGAATTAAAAATCATACTATTATAAAATGCTTCATTAGCAAGTTTCATCAGCATACCATTATTATTTTCAGGGTGTGCGATCCAGTCATTTGCAAAGTCAGTGATATCAATAACATAATTTTGAACCGTGCTGGTACTTTGTTCAAGTACTTTTTGATCTGGATAAGATACCAAAGGTTGATTATCCCAACCAGTATTCAATAAATCCCAGGGCTCTAAGATTTTACGTAAAAAGGAAGCATTATCATCCCCATACGTTGGGCTACCGGGTAATCCCTCAACATTGTTCGTCTGTGCAAACAAAAACAATTTTACACTATCAACAATTGAACTTTCAGGAATATCTGTCAGGTCAAATTTAAATAATGCCCTGTAATTACATGTTGGATGGCCAATATAATTGCAGGTCCAGGCTTCCGCCATTAATTGATTTTGTGAAGGATCCCCATAGTTTGGATTATAACTGGCAATTAAAATTTGTGAGAATTTGCCATCAACCGCATTGCCTTTTACTATAATTAGCGTATCAACCGGATTGGCAAGTGATAGAAGTGGAATAAATGCACAAAGTGCAAGAAGGGTTTTTGGTAAAAATTTTTTCATGGTTTAGGGTAGATTTTTCTCGATAATTAATTTTTTTAATAAGCAAATTTAACACAAATTTCTATTTAATAAAAAATTATTCTCCGTCATATCTTCTATTCAGATGAATACATACAATACTGAACTATTAAAATAAAAAGATCAGTTGTCTTCCTAACGCCATTTCTCCCAAATTTTTATTACCCCCCAATCCCTTAGTTTTGCACCAACAAATTTTTCCATGCCTAAAGATAAATCTATTCAATCTGTTTTAATCGTTGGCTCCGGCCCCATCATTATCGGGCAGGCCTGTGAATTTGATTATGCCGGCTCACAAGCCGCACGCAGTCTGCGTGAAGAAGGTATCCGCGTTATACTGATCAACAGTAATCCGGCGACTATCATGACCGACCCGATGATGGCGGATAAAGTTTATTTATTACCACTCACCGTTGAAAGTTTAGAACAAATACTGGAAGAAAATGAAATTGATGCTGTGCTGCCAACGATGGGCGGACAAACCGCTCTCAATCTTTGTAAAGAAGCGGATGAACTGGGCGTTTGGGAAAAATATAATGTGACCATGATTGGTGTGGATGTGGCTGCTATTGATACCGCAGAAGACCGCGAAAAATTTCGCCAACTGATGTATGATATTGGTATCGCTGTGGCGCCGAGCCATGTGGCCAATAGTTTTTTGGAAGGAAAAGATTTTGCGCAACAAATTGGTTTTCCCCTCGTGATCCGGCCTTCATTTACACTCGGCGGAACTGGCGGAAGTTTTGTTCACAGCAAAGATGAACTGGATGAAGCATTACAAAGAGGTTTGCAGGCTTCGCCCATACATGAAGTGCTGGTAGAAAAAGCAGTGCTGGGCTGGAAGGAATTTGAACTGGAATTATTGCGTGATAAAAAAGATAATGTAGTTATTATATGTACCGTGGAAAACCTGGACCCAATGGGCATTCATACCGGCGATTCTATAACAGTTGCACCGGCGATGACATTGAGTGATACATCATTCCAGGACATGCGTAACAAAGCCATGCTGATGATGCGCAGTCTCGGAAATTTTGCGGGTGGTTGTAATGTACAGTTTGCACAAAACCCGGAAACGGAAGAATTAATTGCCGTGGAAATTAATCCGCGTGTAAGCCGTTCTTCTGCACTCGCGAGTAAAGCAACAGGTTACCCCATCGCGAAAATTGCTGCCAAACTTGCAATCGGTTATTCTTTGGATGAATTAAAAAATCAAATTACAAAAACCACTTCCGCTTATTTTGAACCGGCATTGGATTATGTGATTGTAAAAATGCCGCGCTGGAATTTTGATAAATTCAAAGGTGCGAATACCACGCTGGGTTTGCAAATGAAAAGTGTGGGTGAAGTAATGGCCATTGGCCGCTGCTTCAATGAAGCCATTCAGAAAGCCTGCCAGAGTTTGGAAAACGAAGCGGTGGGTTTGGGTTATTATGGAAAAAGTTTAATGAAGTCTGAAGAGCTGATTGAGTATATAAAAACGCCAAAATGGGATCGTATTTTCCGCATCAAAGATGCGCTGATGCAAGGTGTTACAGTAAAAACAATTGTGCAGGCAACGCGTATTGACCGGTGGTTTATTTATCAAATACTCGACATCTGCACTATTGAAAAAGAACTGGCGCATTTTCACCTGGAAAATTTACCGGAAGAATTATTACGCCGTGCGAAGAAAAATGGCTTTAGTGACGAGCAGATCGCGCGCATATTGCCGGGCAATTGCACGGATGATGAAGTGTATGCCAAAAGAAAATCGCTCGGCATCATGCGTTCATATAAAATGGTGGACACATGCAGCGCGGAATTTGAAGCAAAGACGCCGTATTTCTATAGTACATTTGAATAAAGTAGTTGGCATGTTTTGTTTGTCATTTCTTCCCAAATTTTTTGCATGCTACATAAAACAAAAGGCATTGTATTACGCTGTATAAAATTTGGCGACACCAGTATTATTGTAAATATTTTTACAGAATTATTTGGCATACAATCCTACATCATCAAAGGAGTTCGCAAAGCCTCTAAAAAAAATTCAAACAATGCAGTATTTTTTCAGCCGGGTGCAATCCTTGATTTGGAAGTGTATCACAATACTTTAAAAAACCTGCAATACATTAAAGAATATTCCTGGTCATTTTTATATCAGCATGTTTTTTTTGATGTGGTCAAAAATGCGGTCGTTTCTTTCAATATGGAATTGCTACAACAGGTTTTAAAACAACCTGAGCCATTTCCGGAATTATTTGAATTTGCAGAATCTTCTTTACAATATGCGGATGAATCGCCGGCCACAGGCACCGCTAATTTACCTTTGTTTTTTATGTTACAATTGGGCCGTTTACTGGGTTTCCAGCTTTTGGGTAAATATAGTGAAAGCACACCTGTGCTTGATTTACAGGCTGGAGAATTTGTTTCAGAAATTCCGGAAAATCCATTTTACCTATTGCAGGAAGAAGCAAAAATCACCAGTGAATTAAATAACATACAAACATTTACAGGCATCGAAAAAATGTTTTTAAATCAACAGAAAAGGCGTGCTTTATTAAATGCGTATGTACAATATATTAAATTACATACGGAAGGCATGAATGATATCAAAAGCTTTTTGATTTTGCAGGAAGTGCTTTCTTAATTTTTCTAAATTAACCTTCTTACATTTTCCGGTTCCCCGTTTTTTGAATCAAAAGTGATGTTTAAAACGCCCGGGGCTTTTCCTTTATCAAAACTGCCCAGTTCATTTTCAAAACCAAGTGCCTGTGCTCCATTGAGGGTCGCCCATTGCAGCATTTCTTCAAGCGGAATTCCAGTAAAATTTTTACGCAATGTTTTTATTTCATCAAGGATTGACAAAGATTCATTACTTGCTAAACTATCTGTGCCCAATACAATTTTCAAATTATTTTTTCTAAATAAATGTACCGGTGGTAAAATATTTTCTATGTATAAATTCGCATTCAGACAAAGACAAAAATAAATTTGCTGCGAATTTTCTTTAATGCTTTCCTGCAGGAATAAAATATCTTCTTCGTTGGAAAAAGTATTATGCACCAAAATGATCGTTGACAATTTATCAAGGCTGGAAAAATAAGTCTGTAAACTACTTTTAACTGAAGGTTTAAAAAATGAAATATCAATTCCCAGGTTTTTATACAATTGTTGAAACCCATTTTTCTCACCCATAAAAAAATGATTCTCATCTTTCGATTCCTGGTTATGGATGCTCGTTATTTTTCCTGCATCCGCATGATTTATTTTTTTAAATAAATTTTCAGAAACCGTGTAAGGCGAATGTGGCGCATAGCTTGTATGATTTGCTGATTTTTCATTTGCACAATAAGCATCATAAACTTTTTTACCGGATTTAAAAACCTCTTCGGCGCGTTCGGGTAAAAATCCCAGCAGTTCAATAAAATTCCTGTACTGAATATTACTTTTATTTTTTGTAATAATTGTATCTGTTGTATTGCAAATATCTCCAACAGCCACGATACCATTTTCCAACATTTCCTGTTCGCCTTTTTCTATAGCGGATAAAATAATTTCCGGTTCTGCCAAACGATTTTGAAGAATGGATTCTATAAAAGGAAGCAAGCCAGTTTTTTGAGCGATCACATTTTTCAAATGGCTGAGTTCAAGGTGACAATGACTATTAATAAATCCAGGGGAAAGCATTCCCGGAAAAAATTGTACATCATCACCGGCATTTTCAATGGGAATTATTTCTACAACTTCGCCGGAAGCCTGTAAAATAAGCGCATGATTTTTACCCAATATTTCCCTGCCGGTAAAAATTTTATCGGCTGCATATTTTATATATCGCATGGGGTAAAGGTAAGTTGATTTGCAAATTGTAAAATGGTAATAAGGTTGGAAGGCAATAGGAATGGACTTTTCTACTAAGGTTGAAGAAGCGTTCGTTTTATTTCTCCCCTTCCAATATTTATTATGAATCAAAATATGAATTAGATTAATTTTGCATTCCGCAAAAAACAAATTAAAAAAGTTTTTTCGCGTGTTTTTTAGAAATACATAATCACATGATAGACAAATTAGAAGCATTGCAGGCGAGGTTTGAACAGGTAACTGTAGCACTTACCAATCCTGAAATTATTAATAATCAAAAAGAGTTTGGCAGGCTGAGTAAGGAATACCGCGACCTGGAAAAAATTATCAACCCTTTTCATGTTTACCTCCGCGTTATAAAAGATTATGATTTTGCGAAGCAAAGTATCAATAGTGGCGATGAAGAATTGCGTGAATTGGGAAAGATGGAATTGCCGGACCTGGAAGCGAAAAAAGAAAAACTGGAAAAAGAAATTACGCAACTACTAATTCCAAAAGATCCGGAAGATGATAAGAATGCGGTACTGGAAATTCGTGCCGGAACCGGTGGCGATGAGGCCAGTTTATTTGCCGGCGATTTGCTCGATATGTACCTGCGTTATTGCAATAAGAAAGGCTGGAAAACAGCGATCGTTTCTGAAAGTGAAGGAACTGTTGGTGGTTATAAGGAAGTGGTAGTAGAAGTAACCGGAGAAGATGTATATGGTACGTTGAAGTTTGAAAGTGGCGTACACCGTGTGCAGCGCGTTCCAAATACTGAAACGCAGGGACGCGTGCATACTTCAGCCGCAACAGTTGCCGTAATGCCGGAAGCGGAAGAAGTAGATTTTGAATTGAACCCCGCAGATGTGAAAATGGAAACTTCAAGAAGTGGCGGCGCGGGCGGACAAAATGTAAATAAAGTGGAAACAAAAGTAATGCTCACACATATTCCAACAGGCACTGTGGTGATTTGTCAAACAGAAAGAAGCCAGTTGGGAAACAGGGAAAAAGCGATGACCATGATGCGTACGCGCTTATATGAAGAAAAGGTACGAAAATATGAAGATGAAGTTTCGCGCCGCAGGAAAACTTTGGTAAGTACGGGCGACCGCAGCGCCAAGATCAGAACCTACAACTGGCCACAGGGAAGGGTTACAGACCATCGCATCGGGCTGACTTCCTATAATTTGGATGCCGTGATCAATGGTGAAATTGATGAATTTATTGAAGCGTTGCAGGTTGCGGAAAATGCGGAAAAAATGTCAAATCAGGTTTAAGAGAATCTATTTTCTATATGCGCATTTTAATCATACAAAACCCGGATGAAACAATCAGTGATTATGCTGAATATATTTCCGGGCTCATCACAGATTATGCAAAATGGCTCGGTTATGAAATATTAAATATTGATTCTTTAAAAAGCTTAAACGAAAAAAAAGACAACTCCATTTTTGTTTTGCAAAATTTAAAAACCGCTTTGCCTGGTTTCTTTTTTGAAAAAAAAATAGCTGCACATTTTAAAAAAGCAGGAATTCATTTATTAATTAATTTAACTGAAAAGTTTAGGACTTATATGAATGTTTCGCAGATGATGGGAATGGATGAAAATATTTTTACAAGGAATAAAAAGAAATTTATTTCTACGTATAAAAATGGTAATGGTAAAAATCATTTAACTCTGATA
>JBBRSI010000017.1:0-39127 GCA_038245585.1 Chitinophagales bacterium | reverse complement strand
TGGTACAACGAACAGAAAAACTTTCTTCATAAGAATAATTGAAGCGGAAAGTTAAGTAAATCAAATTAAATTAAAGTGCATTGAATGGTATGCAAAAAAAAAATGCCACTTTTTACAGTGGCATTTTCTCATTTATTTAAATTATTCTGATTTCAAGTACTGCGAAAATGCATAACCCTCCACGCCATCATCTGTGCGGATCAGCCACCATTGGTCGTTTGTCTTACTGATCAATGAAACCATTTCATTGTGCGCAGCTTTTCCCACTATGGGCTGGTCTGTGCCCGGCCCCTGGCGAATGTTCAGGTTAGAACTTTCAGTTGTAACCTTTAATTTAGAACCTTCAGCGATACCTGAAACGTTCACGTTTAAAATCAAATCTCCTGCACGAAAATCAGGGTCTATTTGACCATAAATTGACCATAACTGATCTTTTACTGCACCGGTTGGCGCATTGCCATCGATGTATAAAACACCATCCTGTTCGCGTACCTGCAAATCTGTAACGCCCGCAGCAGTAGCCGCGTCTGTGAGTTGTTTGTATTTATCCTGTAATGCCATTTTTATATTTTTATTTAATAACTAAATTATTTTGAATTTTTTTCGGCTTCATGGAGTTCAGCGTCATCATCAGTTTGGGTAAATCAGTTTTTTTGATCTCTCCATTTAATGTGATTACACCGTCAGCTATTGTTGCTTTTACACCACTGAAATCTTTGGTAGCATCCATTACCAATTTTGTTAGGGCATCATCCGGTGAAATAGTTACAACAGGAGCGGGCGGCGGAGGTGCAACAGTAGCCTGGACATCCACTGATTTTACGCCATTGATCTCTTTAATGGCTGCTTCTGTTTTGCTTTTCTGATCTTCACTTTGATACTCGCCCGTAATAGTCACAGCGCCATCTTTTACGGCAGTTGTAATACCTGTCATATCAGGCATCAGTTGTAATTTTTGAGTAATACCTGCCTGGATATCGTCATCTTTCGGGCCGCTTTTACAACCCGGCATGGCAAATAAAATTACCGCTGCAAGTGGTAAGAAAAGGAATAAAAACCTGGTTCTTTTTTTCATGCTTGTTTTTTTTTTGAATTTTTGGAAATGTAGTTCAAAATAATGAAAATCAAAAACCATGCAGAAAATTTATTATTCTTCCTGCAACTGCATAATAGCTTCAAATAAAGATTCATATGTAGTATTGCCAGATTTTATTTGTTCTGTGACGATTGCATATTTCTTTTCCAGTTCACGGAATTTTTCGGGGTCATTAAAATTCCCCGGCAGGGATAAATCTTTTTCCAGTTGTGCTTTTTCCTCATTCCGGGAATTTATTTCCTCCTCCAGTTTAGAAAATTGTTTTTGCAATTTTTGAAGTTCCTTTTTTTGTTCCCTTGAATTATGTGAGGTTGTATCTGCAGGAATATTTTTTTTCTCTTCAGCTATTATCACCGCAGTTGTAGCGACGAATTCATTTTTTTTATTTTTGGCTTCAGCTGCTTTTTTCTTTTCATCGCGTTGTTTCCAATCCGCCCATTCTTCATAATCTCCTTTAAATTCACGGATCGTATGTTCATCTATTTCCCATATTTTATTGGCTGTTTTTGAAATAAAATACCGGTCATGGCTTACGAGGATCATTGTACCTTCATACTTTTTCAAAGACTCGATCAATAATTCAACGCTATGAATATCCAGGTGATTCGTTGGTTCATCCAGCATCAAAAAATTTGCTTTACCGGTAATTACTTTTGCTAATGCTACGCGTGCTTTTTCTCCACCACTTAATATTTTAATTTTCTTTTCAACATCTTCCCCGGAAAAAAGAAAACAACCGAGTAATGAACGCAACTCCAGTTCAGTTTTACCACTACCGGCATTTTTCATTTCTTCTAAAATATCCACGTTCATATTCAATGCTTCTAATTGATGCTGTGCATAAAAACTTTCCTGCACGTTATGACCCCAAACTCTTTCTCCATCAAACTCTTCCGTGCCTGCAATCATCCTTAGCAAGGTTGATTTTCCTTTTCCATTTGCGCCGATCAATGCGATCTTATCACCCCGGTTTATTTCAGCGTGCGCATTTTCTATGATGATAAGGTCACCAAATTTTTTAGTAGCGTGTTTGAGTGTGGCAATGATCTTTCCCGGTTGTTTTTCCACCTGGAAATTGATGCGCAAATTGGGCCTTTCCAGCGTTACATTTTCAACGCGATCAAGCCTGTTCAGCCGCTTTTGAATGCTTTGTGCCTGTGCAGCTTTACTGGCTTTCGCTTTAAAGCGTTCTACAAATCTTTCCTGTTGCCGGATATAATCCTGCTGATTTTCAAAAGCCTTTTGCTGCATATCAATGCGTACTGCTTTTTCCTTTTCATAAAAATCATAGTTGCCGGTATAAATATGTAATTGCTGCTGATACAATTCTACAATTTTGGTAACCATTCTATTGAGAAAATATTTATCATGGCTCACGATCACCACACTTCCCTGGTAATGTGTCAAATATTTTTCCAGCCATTCAATGGACGGCAAATCGAGGTGGTTGGTTGGTTCATCCAGCAATAAAATATCTGGCTGTTGCAGGATCATTTTTGCCAGTAACACACGCATGCGCCAACCCCCACTAAATTCCCGGTAAGCCCTTTGAAGGTCAGTATTTGCAAAGCCCAGGCCCTGCAATACTTCTTCGGTTTTATGGTGAATTTCATATCCACCGCGCACTTCCAGTTCATGTAAGAGATCGGTATATTTTTCTAATAATTTTTCATCTGTATTTTTCTCCAGGAATTTTCCCAAATCTTCAATTTCTTTTTCCAGTTCTTTTATTTTTTCAAAAGCGCCCATTGCTACTTCGAGGATGGAATCATTTGTATCAAAACTTAACAGATCCTGGTGGAGATAACCAATTGTAGTTTCACGGCTTCTTTCAACAGTACCGGCTGAAGGTGCATATTCGCCTACAAATAGTTTTAACAAAGTAGATTTACCTGTACCATTATAACCAATGAGGCCAATACGCTCACCAGGTTGTATATGCCAGGTTGCATCTTCCACGATCGTTCGTGCACCAAATTCAAAAGTTATATTATTTAATCCTGCAAGCATAAAAAAAAATTGGAGCGCAAAATTAATTCAAAGAATCTGAACGCCTGCGCTTATTTAGGGGAAATGAAAGGGAATGATTAATTTTGCCTTTTTGAAATATTAATTTGAATGACATGAAAAAAGGATTTTTGATATTGGCGATCGTCATAGCTGCGATAGCAGTTTACTTTTTATTTTTTTACAAACATCCTGATGAAAATAAAAATGAACAAAAACAAACTGCTTTGCTGGTGAGTGCGCATACCGATGAATTCAATAAAAGCTTTTCAAATATCATGCAAACGTATTATTCCATGAAGGATGCTTTTGTGAATTGGGATACGGTGAAAGCAAGCGCAGCGGCCATGCAGCTTGCATCAGAAATACCGGCTTTACCTCTTAAGGATATGAAAGCAGACAGTTTGCTGATCAATACTGCACTTGGCTATTCATTCAATGTTTCCGGCCAGGCAAAAGTAGTTGCGGCAGAAGGTGGCATTGAAGCAAAGCGGGTGGCATTTGGTACATTATCAGAAAACTTATACAACTTACTAAGAACTGTAAAATATGATCAGGGCACTATTTACCACGATAAATGCCCAATGGCATTCAGAGATTCTATTGCTGCATACTGGCTCAGTGATCGGCGGGAAATTGTGAATCCTTACCTGGGAAATAATCATCCTAAATATCATTCCGGTATGATACATTGCGGTAATGTGGAGGATAGTATCGGATTAGCAAATAATTAAAATACGCGTATTTCCCTATGTTGCATCATTGAAATTATTTTGATCAAACAAAAATCTTCAAGTCTTTGCGGCAAATTTTTTCGTAAATCCTGGCTAATCAGAAGCTCCATGAAATTTTGTATTCTTTCTCTTTTTATTTTCGTTTCTATCTTTTCTTTTGCGCAGCAAAAACAAACGATTAATGGATATGTAAAAGATTCTTTGAGTGGTGAAACGCTTAGAGGCGCAACTATATCAGATCCCGGAACCGGAAGCGCTATCCAAACTAATAATTATGGTTATTTTTCCCTGACCCTGCCAGAAAATGCTTTTAATATCCAGGTTTCTTTTATAGGATATGAAACAAAAATTATTCATGTAGATTCATTTTCAGCCCATACGTTCACTATTTATTTATCGCCGGTATCTTATAATTTGCAACAAGTAATTATTTCAACTAAAAAAAGAGAAAGCAATGTGCAAACCGCACAAATGGGAAAAGTGGATTTAAGTATTGCAGAGATTAAAGCGATCCCATCTTTTTTGGGTGAAACAGATATTTTAAAAGCCCTGCAATTATTGCCCGGTGTACGAAATGCGGGTGAAGGAAACTCCGGATTTTATGTGCGTGGTGGTGGCCCGGATCAAAATTTAGTATTATTAGATGATGCAGTAGTGTATAATACTGGACATCTTTTTGGTTTCTTCTCTGTCTTTAATGCGGATGCTGTAAAATCGGTGTCTTTAATTAAAGGAGGATTTCCTGCTCAATATGGTGGACGCTTATCGAGCGTTATTGATATTGTAATGAAAGATGGCAACATCAATAAAACTGAAGTAGATGCAGGTATTGGATTGATCGCATCGCGCTTATCTATCCAGGGGCCTTTGGTAAAAAATAAAGCTTCTTATATGCTGTCAGCGCGCCGTACATATATTGATGCACTTACAAAACCATTTCTTGGAAAGAGTAATAATTACTATGGTTCCGGTTATTATTTTTATGACCTGAATGCAAAAGCGAATTACCAGTTTTCCAACAATGACCGTTTATTTCTAAGTGGTTATTTTGGAAGGGACCAGTTTGATTTTAATAATAAAAAAAGGTCCTTCACGACAAATATTCCCTGGGGAAACAGTACGGCTACTTTACGATGGAATCATGTATTTAATAAAAAACTTTTTGCAAATACATCGCTCATTTACAACGATTATAAATTTGATTTCAATGGTGCTCAAAATAATTTCAATATCAATGTTTCTTCCGGTATAAAAGATTTTAATGCCAAAACGGATTTTGATTTTTATCCTGTGGCAAATCATCATTTAAAAATGGGCGCTCAATATACGTACCATACTTTTTTGCCAAGCCTGGTGAGTGGCACACAGGATACAACCGTATTTCAGCCTTTGAATGTGCAGAAAAAATATGCAGGAGAATTTGCTATTTACATACAAGACGACTGGGCTGTTTCAAAAGGCGTGAAAGTCAATTATGGCCTGCGTTACAGCAATTTCACACAGCTCGGTCCTTACACTGCTTATACGAGTGATGCCAATGGAAATCATATTGATAGTACTATTTACAAATCGAACCAGGCGATTAAAACGTATGGCGGTTTGGAACCACGCATGACCTGGCGGATTGATATTGATTCCTTCAGTTCCATCAAAGCAGCAGTGTCACGCAATCTTCAATATATACATTTGGTAACCAATGCGGGAACAACTTTACCGACAGATATTTGGGTGCCGAGTACATATAGGGTTAAGCCACAGATCGCCTGGCAATATGCATTGGGATATTTCAGAAATTTTCAAAATAATACCTATGAAACTTCACTGGAATTATATTATAAATCCATGGATAACCAAATCGAATACCGGGAAGGTTATACGCCGAATACATTAAAAGATCCCGAAGAAGATTTTGTATTTGGAAAAGGCTGGAGCTATGGTTCTGAATTATTTATTCATAAAGTGAAAGGCCGTTTTACAGGATGGATTGGTTATACTTTATCCTGGACCTGGCGCAAGTTCCCATCATTAAATAGCGGAGAAAAATTCCCCGGAAAATATGACCGCCGCCATGACCTTTCAATAGTTGGAACGTATCAGCTCAATCCCAAATGGACATTCTCTTCTGTGTTTGTGTTTGGTACCGGAAATGCCATTTCATTACCGGAGCGTTTTTATTTTATTGATGGTGTCTTAACGCAGGAATTCAGTCGAGTTAATGCGTACCGGATGGCACCTTATCACCGGCTTGATATATCAGCAACATATACGCCCATTCAAAAAAAGAAAAGATGGTACAAAGGAAGCTGGGTATTCAGCGTATATAATGTGTACAGCAGGCTCAATCCATATTTCCTTTATTTTGACCAGGAAGGAAATGCTGCAGACGGAACATTATCTGTAACTACAAAACAAGTTTCTTTATTTCCGGTCATTCCTTCTGTGACCTGGAACGTGCATTTTTAGAATTCGTTTTTTGCAGTTTCTTTTAGCTCCTTTTAAAAAGCAATTTTTTATATCAGTTATATTACGTTCCTTTGTTAACTAATTGGTTAAATCAAATGGTTAAATTGAAATTAGAAAAAACTACGGAAGAAAAAATTCTTTCAGCTGCTAAAAAAGTTTTTATTCAAAAAGGGATGAGTGGCGCGCGTATGCAGGATATTGCAGATGAAGCAGGAATCAATAAAGCGATGCTTCACTATTATTTCAGGAATAAACAAAAATTATTTGAGGTCATTTTCCTGGAGGCTGCAGAAAAATTATTCCCGGCAGTTAACGAGGTTTTTGAATCGGATACGCCGCTTTTTGAAAAGATCGAAAATTTTTGCGACAGGTATATAAGTATTATGAGTGAAAACCCTTTCCTGCCTTTGTTTGTACTGAATGAGATAAGCCGTGACCCGGCGACTTTTTTTTCCAAAATATGGGGAAAACAAACTGTGCCCCGGCCACATAAATTCTTAGAACAGATTGAAAGAGAAGTAAAGAAAGGAAATATTATAAGGATCAGTCCTATGCAATTATTAATGAACCTGATATCCATGACTATATTTCCCTTTGTCGCTAAAGAAATGTTCAAGTATAATATGCAAATAGACGAATTACAATTTCGTAGCATCATGGAACAGAGAAAGAAAGAAATTCCGAAATTTATTATTCAATCAATAAGAAAATAAAATTTTATGCCTGAGTTAACTAAATGGTTAAATGTATTGGTTAAAAAATGTATTTTTTTAATTCCCCTTCTTTTCGCATCCGGTTTATATGCTCAGGATTTTTCCGTAATCACACTCGAAAAGGCAAATCAACTGGCAAAAGAAAATTATCCATTGATACAACAAAAAGAATTGATCCAAAAAACTGCTGATCTCACAATCACCAATTTGAATAAAAAATTCCTGCCACAACTTTCTGTAAATGGCCAGGCTTCCTACCAGTCTGATGTTACCAAGATTGATATTCCAATTACGGGTTTTTCTATTGAAGGCCCTGCGAAAGATCAATATAAGATTTACGGAGATGCCAGCCTGCTTTTATATGATGGTGGCCTGGTCAACGAACAGAAAAAATCCGCACAATTAAAATCTCAGATTGATGCGCAAAAAATAGAAGTAGAATTATATATGCTGCAGGACAGGGTAAATCAGATTTTCACGGGTATTTTATTTTTAAATGAACAATTGAAGCAGGTTGTCCTAAAGCAAAAGGATATACAAATTGGCATTGATAAAATGGAAGCCAGACTGCAAAATGGTTTGGCGTTCAGGTCCAATGTAGATGAACTTAAAGCTGAATATCTACAATCAGAACAACGGAAAATTGAATTGAATGCGGGCAGGAAAGGGTTGATAGAAACGCTGGAAATATTCATGAATGTACATTTCAGCGATTCTGTTGTTTTTCAAATCCCTGTTGTGCAAAATATTTCCAATGACATTTCCAGGCCGGAATTAAAATTATATACCGATCAAAATAATTTATTTGAGCAACAGAAATCACTGATCCGTGCGGGCAATATGCCGAAAGCCAGTTTATTTGTGCAGGGCGGTTATGGAAGGCCAACATTTAATTTTTTAAAAAATAATTTTAATTTTTTTTATATAGGAGGGATTCGTCTTACCTGGTCACTCAGTGAATTATATACCCGCAAGAATGACCTTCAATTAATAGACATTGATAAAAAATCAACAACTATACAGGAGTCAACATTTTTATTAAATGTGCAAACTCAATTGACGCAAGAGCAAGCGGAAATTAATAAAATGACCGCGTTGGTTGAAAGCGATCAGGAAATTATAGAATTACGCGAAAGTGTGAAGCAGGCAGCGAAAGCGCAACTTGAAAATGGAGTTATTACTAGTGGTGATTATATGCGGGAAGTAAATGCAGAAGACCAGGCCAGGCAGGCATTGATCACGCACCAGGTGCAATTATTACAGGCAAAAATTTATTATCAAACTTTACAAGGAAAAAATTATGAATAAGCAAATATTGGGCGTAACGTTTTTGGTTTTTTCTGTAATTGCCTGCAACAACAATCAACAATCTTTTGATGCTTCAGGAACTTTTGAAGCAGATGAAGTTGTAGTATCTGCTGAAGTACCCGGACAATTATTGACATTAAATGTACAGGAAGGAGATTCAGTTGAACTCAATAAAATTGTTGGTGAAATAGATGCGCAAAACCTGTCGCTTCAAAAAGAACAAGTGCAGGCAAGTATCAAAGCGCTTGGTGAAAAAACAGTAGATACAGAACCCCAGGTTTTGTTGTTACAAAAACAATTAGCAGTGCAGCAATCTGAATTGCAAAACACCTTATATGAAACTACAAGGCTTGAAAATTTATTCAAACAAGATGCGGCAACAGGAAAACAGGTAGATGATATTCACGCAAAAGCGGATGTGCAGAAAAAGCAAATTGCAGTAACGCAGCAACAAATAAATGTATTGCGAAATAATGTTGCTACGCAAAACAGGAGTGTTTTAAGTGAAACAAAACCTTTGGAAAAAAAGATAGCACAATTGGATGAACAAATTTCAAAAGCAAATATTGTAAACCCGGTGCAAGGAATTGTACTTACAAAATACGCGGAAGCCGGAGAGTTTGTACCTGCCGGAAAAGCCTTGTATGAAATTGCCAATCTTTCTGAAATGACCTTGCGGGCTTACATTTCAGGAGATCAGCTCACACAGGTTGCGTTGGGCCAACATGTAAAAGTGCGGGTTGATAATGGTGCGAATGCATATAAAGAATTTCCCGGCATCATCAGCTGGATTGCTGATAAAGCGGAGTTTACACCCAAAACAATTCAAACAAAAGATGAACGGGCCAACCTGGTATATGCCATTAAAGTAAAAGTAAAAAATGATGGCTTTTTAAAAATTGGCATGTATGGAGAAGTGATTTTGAAAACGCAACCTTAAAAAATAATTGAGCATGCCTGCAATTGTTGCAAAAAATATTGTGAAGTTTTATGGCCTAAACAAAGACAGGATAAAAGCATTGTCGGGTGTTTCTATTGAGGTCAGTAAAGGAGAATTATTTGGCCTGATCGGCCCGGATGGTGCAGGCAAAACTTCATTGATAAGAATATTGACGACTTTGTTGCTGGCAGATGAAGGAGAAGGATCAGTAGATGGTTTTGACCTCGTGAAAAATTATAAAGACATCCGGCGAAACGTTGGTTATATGCCGGGAAAATTTTCTTTATATCCTGATTTAACTGTTGAAGAAAACCTAAATTTTTTTGCAACAATTTTTTCTACAACTATCCGGGAAAATTATGATTTAATAAAAGATATATATATACAATTAGAACCGTTCAAAAACAGGCGGGCAGGTAATTTGTCCGGTGGCATGAAACAAAAACTGGCACTGTGTTGTGCGCTTATACATAAACCATCTGTTTTATTTTTAGATGAACCAACAACTGGTGTGGATGCGGTTTCCAGGAAAGAATTTTGGGACATGTTGTTGCGCTTAAAAGAACAGGGAATAACTATTTTAGTAAGTACGCCATATATGGATGAAGCAGAAATGTGTGACCGTGTGGCATTGATGCAATCCGGGAAAATTTTATCAGTAGATACGCCGGCAGGAATTTTAAAGCAATTTAAAAATGATGTTTTTGAAGTGCGTGCTGCAAAGATGTTGCCGTTATTAAAAGAACTTCAGCAATATGATGGAGCAGCGGATGCATATTTTTTTGGTCCTGCACATCATGTTGTGATGAAAACTAAAAATAATGAATCGGATCTTAAAAATTATTTATCAAAATTCACACACGATGATCTGGAGATACATGAAATACAACCAGACATAGAAGATTGCTTTATAGCCCTCATGAAAAATGTATCAGAATAAAATATATGAACAATGATATAGCCATATCTGCAGAACAGCTCACAAAAAAATTTGGTGACTTTATCGCGGTAGACCATATTTCTTTCAATGTAAAAAAAGGAGAAATATTTGGTTTTCTTGGTGCGAATGGTGCGGGTAAAACGACTGCCATCCGGATGCTTTGCGGATTATCTCGTCCCAGCTCCGGGAAGGCTGCTGTGGCAGGGTTTGATGTATTTACCCAAACAGAAAAAATTAAAAAAAATATTGGCTACATGAGCCAAAAGTTTTCCTTATATGAAGACCTGACCGTAAAAGAAAATATCCGGTTTTTTGCGGGAATTTATGGGATGAGCGCAGCTTTTATAAAAACAAATTCGGAGGCTGTGATTAAGAAGCTGCACCTCGAAGGGGAAGGGGATAAACTGGTCAAATATTTACCAACAGGCTGGAAACAAAAACTGGCTTTTTCAGTAGCCATATTTCATGAACCCCAAATTGTTTTCCTGGATGAACCAACCGGCGGTGTGGATCCTGTAACAAGAAGAGAATTTTGGGAAATGATTTATGAAGCAGCAGAAAAAGGAATCACCATTTTCGTGACAACACATTATATGGATGAAGCAGAATATTGTAATCGAGTATGTATAATGGTTGATGGTAAAATTGAAGCATTGGATACGCCAAAGGAATTAAAAAATATATACCAGGTAGAATCAATGGAAGATGTGTTTTTAAAACTGGCCCGGAAAGCAGTCAGGGTGGATAATTAAAATACGGTTTCAAAAAAACTTTCATCAAAAAAGTATGAAACAATTTTTATCATTTATAAAAAAAGAATTTTATCACATTCTGCGTGACCGGCGCACGATGCTGATCCTGCTGGGAATGCCCATTGTTCAAATAATCATTTTTGGTTTTGCTTTGACCAATGAAGTGAAAAATTCAAAAGTTGCCATACTTGATTTTTCGCATGATGCAGCTACACAAGCGATCATACAATCGCTCGATGCCAGTAATTATTTTGATATACAAAAAAATCTCAGTGGATTCAATGAAATAGATGCTGCATTTAAAAAAGGGACAATAAACCTTGCTATCGTTTTTCCCCAAAATTTTAATGCTGACCTCGGGCATTTTAATAAAGCAAGTTTGCAAATTATCGCGGATGCATCAGATCCAAATGTCGCGAATACATTGACTAATTATGCGACGGCTATCATAAAAAATTACCAGCAACAATTAAATGCAACAAGAAAAATGCCTTATACAATTACGACGGAAATTAGAATGATGTATAACCCCCAATTAAAAGGCGCGTATAGTTTTGTTCCCGGCGTAATGGCGATGGTACTTATGCTTGTCTGCACGATGATGACTGCAATAACAATTGTACGGGAAAAAGAAACCGGTACAATGGAAGTACTGCTGGTGTCACCTGTTTCACCCATTAAAATAATCATTTCAAAAGCAATTCCTTACCTGTTATTATCCATCGTAAACATCGTCAGTATTTTATTGCTGAGTGTTTTCGTTTTGGATGTCCCCATCAATGGAAGCCTGGTTTTATTGATGGGTGTAAGTATTTTATTTACACTCACTTCGCTGGCATTAGGCTTACTCATTTCATCTGTAACCGATTCACAACAAACTGCCATGTTTATTTCTTTGGTGGGATTATTTTTACCTACAGTGATGCTGAGTGGTTTTATGTTTCCCATTGAAAATATGCCACTGCCATTGCGTCTTATTTCAAATGCTGTACCGGCAAAATGGTATTATTCAATTGTAAAATCAGTCATGATTAAAGGAGTTGGATTGTCAATTATTTGGAAAGATGTTTTGGTGCTTACAGGTATGTTATTCCTCTTCCTTGCAATAAGTATCCGAACTTTTAAAATAAGGCTTGCATGAAAGTGTTGAAATATTTATTGGAAAAAGAGTTCAGGCAAATATTCCGTAACAAATCTATTTTACGCATTATTTTTTTAATGCCGATTGTGCAATTGATCGTATTGCCCTGGGCTGCGGATTATGAAATGAAAAATATTAACATCACGGTTATTGATCATGATCATTCTCCTGTTTCACGCCAACTCATTTCCAACATCACTGCTTCGGGTTATTTTATTTTACAGAATTACAGCAATTCCTATAAATCCTCTTTGGGTGATATTGAATCGGATAAAGCTGATTTGATTTTGGAAATCCCTGCTTCATTCGCAGAAAATTTAATCAAAAAAAATGAGGCAAATTTATTTATTGCTGTTAATGCAATTAATGGCGTAAAAGCCGGACTGGGCGGTGCTTACCTGCAAATGATTATTCAAAATTATAACAGTGATATCCGGGCAAAATATATGCAACCCTCCCGGTTCAGTCCCGAAAAAAATATTGACGTTATTTCTTCCAACTGGTACAATGCAGAGATGAATTATAAAAATTTCATGGTGCCCGGCATCCTGGTGATTTTAGTAACTCTGGTCGGATCATTTTTGGCGTCCTTAAATATCGTCAAGGAAAAAGAAATTGGAACGATTGAACAGATCAATGTGACGCCCATTAAAAAATGGCAATTCATCGCGGGCAAACTCATTCCATTCTGGATACTGGGTTTAATAGTTCTATTAATCGGGCTCCTTATTTCCCGGCTTTTTTATGGTATCATTCCACAGGGAAATTTATGGGTGTTATTAATTTTTGCAGCTATTTATATGCTGGCCGTTTTAGGATTGGGCTTATTAATTTCTACGTATACATCCACACAGCAACAGGCCATGCTGATCTCATTTTTTATGCTAATGGTTTTTGTATTACTGGGTGGCTTATATACTTCTATTGACAGTATGCCGCACTGGGCGCAGGTTTTGACAAAATTTAACCCGGTCACTTATTTCGTGGAAGTGATTCGTATGGTTATTTTAAAAGGCAGCGGTTTTGCCGATATTAAAAATCAATTGCTAATTATTTCAGGCTTTGCCATTTTTTTAAATGGCTGGGCGGTGTTTAATTATAGGAAGCGGTATTGAGTTTTAAGAAATATTTCATTTTATAAATTGAAAATATTCAACTATCTTTACTTTCTAAATAACATTGAATGCAGGGAAATTTAATTAAAAATAAATTCAAAGACTTGGAATTTATAGATAATCGCTCGATCGTGCTTTCAGCTAAAGACGGCTTAAAGGCAAAAGTATTTTATGAATTTGCAGAAGCTATAAAAATGCCTGAAAAATACCTCGCATCTCTCATCAATTTATCTGCACGTACGATCAGTAATTATAAAGAGAAAAGAAAAAATCTCGCTCCTTTATATAGTGAACATTTGTTGAAGCTAATTGCTTTATATGAAAAAGGCGAAACCATCTTTGGTAGTGTGGATGAGTTTTCTTATTGGTTAAATAAACCATTTTGGAAATCTGCCCAGAAGCCCATCGATCTCATTGGAACTTCCGGTGGTGTTGACCTTGTGATGCATGAAATTGACCAGTTAGCCCAGGGGAATCCTTTTTAATTTTATGCAATGTTTTTTTATAGAATCGTACATAAATTATATAGCAAAAAACTTATTGCTTCCGGCATTATTGGAAGATGGAATAGTTTCGGAAAAAAAGTCATTTATTCAGCAGAATCCATACCCCTTGCTTTTTTGGAAAATATGATCAGGCGGCAGGGTGTGGGATTTAATAATGATTTTAAAATTATGATCCTGGAAATTCCCCACAAGCAAACTATTACTATTCTGGAAGTTTCTTTATTAAAAAACAATTGGCGTGACATGAATAATTATGCAAGTTGTCAAACTATAGGAAATGCTTGGTTTGATGCCGGGAAAACACTTGTATTAAAAGTGCCGTCTGCAGTCTTGCCAGATGGTTTTAATTATGTAATAAATGCAACACATGCAGATTTTAAATTAGTGAAAATTGTTGCAGTTACAGATTTGATTCCAGATAAAAGGATAGAAGATATTTTGAAAAATTATACGAGTAAAAATTAGTTTATTGAATGTTGAAAAGTGCTAATTTTTAAACTTAAATCTTCCAATTAAAAATCAATTAATCATTTTAAATATCCTGTTCCATCTTGGACCATCCTTCCAGCTAAACCAGATCAATGAAGCGCGGCCAACAATATTTGTTTCTGGTACAAATCCCCAGAAACGGCTGTCCTGGCTGCGATGGCGGTTATCACCCATCATCCAGTAATAATTATAAATGGGTGTAAAGGTTGTTGTTTCTTTTCCATTGATAATGAATTTTCCGTTTTGAATTTCTAAGGTATTATGCTCATAGTTTGTAATGAGCCGTTCGTATTCTGCAATGTTTTGTGGTGTTAACTGAATAGCCCGTCCTTTCTTTGGTATTTGTATTGGGCCATAATTATCCCTGCTCCAGCTTGCACTCATTTCATTGTAGGGAAATACCAGGCTTGTTTCCTGTTTGTATGCAGCAATTGTACATTTTACTTTCAATGCATTTTCAACTGTTGTTTTTTCAACCGGTGTCATATTCATAATGATGCAGGAACTGTCGGGTAAAATATCTCCTAAACCTTCCGTGGCATCTATGCCTAATTGCTCGTTCAATGCATCCACTGTAAAAGTTTTCCCATTGAGCGGCACATTATAATCGATTTGTGAATTAGGTGAAACATAAGCGGGCTGACCATTTACAAATAATACACCTGCTTTCACCTGGATCACATCACCCGGCATTCCAGTACAACGTTTGATATAATTATCAGTTTTATCCATTGGATGAACGAGTAGTGGAAAATCTGCTTTTAGCTTTTCACGATCACCATGATATTGCTCACGCAATACATCATAATATGGCCGCATGGAACCAAAGCCAACCACATTGATTATGGTATCTCCTGCGGGAAAATTAAAAACCACAACATCATTTCTTTTAACTTCATCATATCCTGCTAAACGCGAATAGGGGAGTTGTATCCATTTCAAATAAGATGGCGTTGTAGGCATTCCCGGAAGCGTATTATGGACAAAAGGAAAACTCAATGGTGTTTGCGGAATACGTGGTCCGTATGCCAATTTATTTACAAACAAAAAATCATCCACCATCAATGTTTTCTCCATACTTTCCGTGGGGATCGTATATGCTTCAAAAATAAAAGTGCGTATCAATGTTGCAGCGACAATCGCAAAAACCGCGGCATCAATCCATTCCCTTGAACCAGGTTTTTTGTAGCGCTGAAACATTTCCCTTCCTCCCCATCTTACACTATCAGAAAAACCCAGATATGGTAAATAAATAAAAGGTACAAAAACTGTAAGTGTATGATCGATCAAATTTACTTTTCCAAAATGCATCACAAAAATGATGGTAATCCAGATAGTAATAAATTGTCCGGCAATGGGAATGAGTTGAAGCCAGAACCAAATCTTTTTGATACCACATTTTTCAACAATCAGCCAGGTATTGTAAAATGGAATGAAAGCAGCCCATTCCGGCCTGATTCCCGCTTTTTTAAACATGCCATATAAGCCGATCATCCAGCCGATGACAAAAATGATAAATATGATCCAGCCCATACAGTTGTTTTTATTGGCAACAAAAATAGGTATTGATTATTGCTTCCAATGGCTTTGCTCAAAAAGTTTTCTTAAATAGGAAGTACGGAAAATCATAAAACGTTTAACATCAAGGAGCATCACTGGCATAGAATTCGCATTAATATGATTATTTTTGTAAATTAAAAATTCGATTTAAATTGATATGAAACAAATTATAGCTTTTTTATTTTTATTGCCTTTTACATTTTCACCTATAATTAAAAAAACGGTGCAGGACTTTGACAGAGCAGGCTTTTACGCGGCTATGAAAGCAGGTGAAATGAATCAACTGAATAATGAAATTGCACTCGTTCAAAAAAGTTCCTTTGCCCAGCAAAAAGCATTTGAAGGCGCTTTGCTCATGCGTAAAAGTGGTCTTGAAAAAAAAGCTTCTGACAAATTAAAATTTTTTAAAGAAGGCAGAATTAAATTGGAAACAGCAATCTTAAATGAACCGTCTAATGCAGAATACAGGTTTCTCCGTTTGACCATCCAGGAAAATGCACCAAAGCAAGTGAAATATAAAGCCAATATTGATGACGATAAAAAGATCATCATCAAATCTTATAAAAATTTATTGCCAGCAGTGCAAAATGCTGTTCTTGATTATAGTAAAAATTCTGCTTGTTTAAAGCCGGGAGATTTTAATTAAAGCATACATGCAAAAAAAAATCCTTGCTATTTATTACTCTCAATCGGGGCAATTGGGTGAAATCATAGATTCATTCACTGCTCCTTTTTTGCAGGCAGGAATTGATGTCGAAAAGGTTAGAATTATACCTCAAAAAGATTATCCATTTCCCTGGACAACGAAAAATTTTTTTAGTGTAATGCCTGATTCTGTATTGGGAAATACAATTCCGCTCCAACCATTTTTTTTAAAAGAAGAAAAATACGATTTGATTATTCTCGGCTACCAGGCCTGGTTTTTATCACCATCTATTCCAGTTCGTTCTTTATTACAAGATAAAAATTTTCAAAAAGTTTTAGACGGCACTCCCATCATCACCATTACCGGTGCACGGAATATGTGGCTCAACGCTTTTGGTAAAATAAAAAATCGTTTAAATGCAACAGACTCAACGCTTTTGGGCAATATTGCATTAGTAGACACACATGCGAATCCACTCAGTTTTGTGACCATTTTTCACTGGATGCTCTCTGGCAAAAAAACCCGTTACCTGGGAGTTTTTCCATTGCCAGGGGTTTCTGAAAAGGATATCCAACATTGCGCTATATTTGGAGCTACAGTATTGATGCGATTGGAAAATGATAACTGGAAAAATATACAGGTCGATTTGGTGGAGCAAGGTGCCGTGAAAATAAATTATCCGTTATTGATCATTGAAACAGTCGCAGGAAAATTATTTAAAGCCTGGGCAAATTTTATCAGCAAAAGAAAAAATAAAAGCGGCTGGTTGATAGTCTTTAAATATTATTTATTGTTCGCTTTTTTTATAGGCGCACCAATTATGCTGACACTGAATTTTATTTTTGTAAAACCATTTTCTGCAAAAATGATTGCCAGAAGAAAAAACTTTTATTTACATTTAGATTAAATGCTAACAATGGCTGAAGTATATATTAATAAGACCTCACATTTTTTTCCAAATAGCCCTGTGCCCAACGAGGACATGGAATTATATCTTGGATATATCAATGGGCTTCCCTCAAAATCAAAGCCAATTGTGTTGCGGAATAATGGCATCATTAACCGTTATTATGCATTGGATAAGAATAGAAAATCCACGCATACAAATGCACAAATGACTGCAAATGCAGTGAAAGAATTATTTGTGAATGAACCTGAGAAAATAAAAGAAATCGAATTGCTTTCCTGCGGTACATCATCTCCCGACCAGGTAATGCCGAGCCACGGCGTGATGACGCATGGTTGCTTGCCTGAAGCGGAATCTATCGAAGTGGTATCTCCTTCAGGTGTTTGTTGTGCCGGGATGCATGCATTGAAATATGCCTATTTATCTATACGGGCAGGTGAGTCAACACTTGCTGTGGCAACGGGTTCTGAAAGATTTTCCGGTTTAATTGTGTCAGATGTTTTTGAAGAAGAAGCGCATAAATTAACTGCGTTGAGTGATAATCCGTTCATCGCTTTTCAGAAAGATTTTCTTCGCTGGATGTTGTCGGATGGTGCATCTGCTTTTTTAATGTCTGATCAGCCAAATAAAAACGGATTGAGTCTACGGCTCGATTGGATTGAAGGTGCGTCTTATGCAAATGTGATGGATACATGTATGTATATGGGCGGGGAAAAAATGACTGATGGTTCTTTGAAAGGGTTTATGGATTATACACCTGAAGAGATCATGAATAAATCGATCTTCAGTATCAAACAGGACATTACTTTATTGAGTGATAATATTGTAAAACTGGGCGGACAAAAAATTAAAGAAATTTTTGATAAAAAGGGCCTGACCAATACAGACATAGATTATTTTTTGCCCCATATTTCCAGTGAATTTTTTAAGCCAAAAATTTACGATCTTATAGAGACTTATGGAGGTGGAATTCCATACGAAAAATGGTTTATCAATTTATATACTGTGGGCAATGTGGGTGCGGCTTCTGTTTATTTAATGATCGATGAATTATTTAATAGTGGCCGTTTGAAAAAAGGAGAAAAAATTTTATTACTTGTGCCGGAAAGTGCCCGGTTTTCCTATATGTACGCCTTGTTGACGGTTTGTTAGCACCTTTTTATAAAAAATTTTCCAGCATGAAAAAAGAAGATGTGCCGCAGGATAAGGGTTCACTTGGAAAAATTACCAAAGAAGTTTGTTATGCCACAGATGCTTCGGGCAAATATGTTACGACTTTAAGTGAAGGCTGGTCTGTAAAAAATAAAGCCCTGGATATTGCTTGGGAAAGTATTGAAATTCGCATGAATGCAGCGAGGAAAAAAGTAGAAAATAGAGAAGCCAGCCCTTTACTTTTTTTTATGGAACGCGGGTTGATGGATATAAAAATTCTTTCCGGCTATACCGGTTTTTTTAGCTGGCAAATTAAAAGACATTTGAAACCATCAGTGTTTGAAAAATTAAGTGAAAAAAAATTAGCACGTTACGCTGCTGTTTTCAATGTACGTGTGGAAGATCTTAAAAACATGAATGTGCATGACGAATAATTTTCAACACCTGCAGTCTGCACATTGCGAAAATGGCGTTACAAGCAGCTTACTGAATAATATCGGCATTAACCAGATCACAGAACCACTGGCATTCGGCATTGGTGCCGGGTTATTTTTTGTATATATTCCATTACTAAAAATTAATAATGGCCCGGTGATTGCTTTTAGGGTAATGCCCGGGTTGATTTTTAAAAGAGTTTGTAAAGCATTGGGCATACATGTTACGCGCAGAAAATTTAGTTCCAAAGAAAAGGCGAAAGAATTTTTAGATGCACGTCTTGAATCTGGCCATCCCGCAGGTTGCCAGGTCGGCGTTTATTATTTATCTTATTTTCCCAAAGAATATCGTTTTCATTTCAATGCGCATAATTTAATTGTGTATGGAAAAAAGGATGATCAGTATTTGATCAGTGATCCCGTGATGGAACATCCTACAACGCTGAGTAGTTACCAGTTGGAACGCGTGCGTTTTGCAAAAGGTGCATTAGCGCCAAGAGGACAAATTTATTTTCCGCAGACTGACAGGAATATTTCAAACGAACATATTCAAAAAGCAATTATTAAGGGGATTAAAAAAAATGCACGCAGCATGTTGCAGCCATTTGCACCAATTGCCGGCGTGAAAGGCATCCGTTTTACAGGTAATAAAATTAAAAAATGGCGGAATCAATTAGGTGATCAAAAAGCTGGTTTATACCTGGCACAATTAGTCCGTATGCAGGAAGAGATTGGTACGGGCGGTGGTGGCTTTCGATATATTTATGCAGCATTTTTGCAGGAAGCTTTTTCTTATATTTCTAATGAAAAGCTATTAGAAATTTCTACTTTATTTACACAATCCGGCGATCTCTGGAGAGAGGCAGCAGTGCAGGCTTCAGGTATTTTTAAAGGGCGACTTGGTTCACAGGAAGATTATAATAAAATGGGTGATTATTTATTAGAAATTGCGGATATTGAGCAAAATGCTTTTAAGGCTTTAGCTAAAATTAAATGGAATTGATAAACCAACCTGCAATAAATATTGACAATGTTTTTTTTCAATATCCGGGACAGGATAAACCGTTTCTGCGGGACTTTAATTTGTCGATTCAGCAAGGAGAACGCTTTGGATTATTTGGTCCTAATGGTTCCGGTAAAACAACATTGATGATGCTGATGACCGGTTTGCTTTATCCTCAACATGGAGAGATACATTTGCTGGGAAATGACATTCAAAAAAATGATGCAACTGTAAAAGGATTATTTGGTTTTGTACCACAGGATTTTTCTTTTTACCAGGAATTAAGCCCGGCTGAAAACCTGCAATATTTTGGCGCACTATCTGGCTTAAAAAAAATTGAGATCAGAGAGAAGACAAATTTATTACTTGACATACTTGGACTTACAAAAGAAAAAAATACACCGGTAAAGAAATTTTCGGGTGGCATGAAACGCAGGGTGAATCTTGCTATTGGCGTTATTCACAGCCCTCAAATTTTATTTTTAGATGAGCCAACTGTGGGCGTAGATGTGCAAACCCGCTCAGCGATCATTAGTTATTTAAAAGAATTAAATAAAAATGGAACTACATTGATTTATACTTCACATCAACTAGTGGAAGCGGAAGAATTATGTGATCATATTGCGATGGTTAATGAAGGTAAAATTATTGCGCATGATAATCTTGCATCACTTTTAAATCAACATGGAAATGATGCGCTGGAAGATTTGTTTTTAAACTTAACAGGAAAAAAATACAGGGATTAATCATGTTCAAACTTTGGTCAACAATAATAAAAGATGTGCGAATCCTTACGCGGGATCGTGTTGGCCTTGTATTCATGTTTGCTATGCCCGTTTTGCTTGTGATCATTGTAACGAGTATTCAAAACAGCACTTTTAGTTTACTCAATAAGAATAAGATTTCGATGATCATTTGTAACCAGGATACGGGTAAGATCAGCAATGAATTTATTAATGGCTTAGAAAAAGCCAATATGTTCCAGGCTATCATTGTTGCAAAAAATGAAAATGAAAAAAGTATTTCCAATCGTTTGCACAATGATGAAGCGTTAATAGCGCTTATTATTCCACCGCAATTTTCTAATAAAATAAATGCCAAAGCACATTCACTTTCAGGCAAAGCAATGAACGCATTTGGTTTAGAAACTGATACGCTTCATGCCATAACAAAAGATAGCCTGCCGGTTAAATTGATGTATCAACCCGTTTTGCAATCATCCATGCGGGAATCTATCAAAGGCGCTTTATCAGGCGCATTGCAATTGGTTGAAAGCCGGCAGGTTTTGCGCACGCTTTATTTTTCTTTAAATGAAACAGAGATGCCTGATTCACTTGAAAAAGAATTTTTGGAAAATGATGTGAATATCCAGGAAGTATCGGTATCACTGGATGACAGCCGCGGCATTCCAAACGCTTCTCAGCATAATGTTCCCGCCTGGACTATTTTCGCAATGTTCTTTATCGTGATCTCTTTAGGTGCAAGCATTGTTCGCGAGAAATTAAACGGTAGTTTTTTGCGCTTAAAAACATTGCCTTCCAGTTTTTTGATTTCCATTTTTTCAAAACAAATTACTTACCTGCTTGTAACTTTATTGCAGGCATCAATTATTTTTGCCATCGGTGTTTTTATTTTCCCGCATATCGGTTTACCTGGATTAGACCTGCCTGCGGATATCGCCGGATTATTTTTAGTAACCTTCTCTTGTGGTTTATGTGCTGTTAGTTATGCCACATGCATTGGGGTTTTTGCAAATACACAAGAACAATCAAATGGTTTTGGTGCAATTTCCATTGTGATCCTCGCAGCGGTTGGAGGCCTTATGGTGCCTGCATTTGCGATGCCATCATCATTTAATACGATTATGAAATTATCACCGATGCACTGGTGCCTGGAAGCGTATTATGGTTTATTCCTTGAAGGCGGAAAATTGAAAGATGTTTTCTCAAATGTGCTATCTTTAATTTTCATAACGTTGATCTTGCAAATCATTTCTTTTGTCGGATTAAAATATAAAAAACTGGTTTAAAAAAAAAATTAGAAAATGGAAAAAGCGGAATTAAAAGAACAACTAAAAAAGCAAATTATTGAATACCTCAACTTGTCGCCAATGCCGGTGGAGGATATTAAAGATGATACACTTTTATTTGGAGAGGGCCTGGGCCTGGATTCTATTGATTCGCTGGAATTAATCGTTATGTTAAAAAGAGAATATGGGATTACGATACAAGATCCCAAAGAGGGAAGACGTATTTTGGTGGATGTAGCAACAATGGCAGATTATATTCAGCAACATCAAACTAAATAAAAATATTTATTTGTTTTCTGGCAGTATCCTTTTTTCAAAAGTGCCATTGAATTTAAAACATAATTTCTCCAGGCTTTTTATGGAAGCATTGATTCGAAAATTAATTGCGCTCTCTTGTTGATAGGTAATATTTATTTCAAGCAAATTATTTTCCATTGGTGTAATCATTTCTAAAAATTTTATAACACCAGCTTTCTTTAATTGCAGGGAAACAAAAATTTCTTTTTGTAGAATTTCTTTGATCATTTGCAACATGCATGCGCCCGGTAAAATGGGTTGCCCGGGAAAATGCGCCTTAAAAATTTCATGATTTATTTTTAATTCGATATCTGTTATAATCAATCCGGGACTATGTTCCAGGGAAATAATAGTATATAAAGAGTTAAGTAACATAATTTAATTTGAACAGTCAGAAACTAATATCAATGAATGATATACACCATAGTAATGATTATAAATTAATATCTTTTTGGGATATGAATCCAGGGATTTATTCAATATAATTTCCGGAACTTTTTTATTTTTGAAAATCATCGCTGCTAACCATAATGCAAATGAAACGGATGTAGGATATTCACCGCAAAGATGTTTATAATTTGCCATCAGGGTATTTTTAAAAATAGTTTTTTTCAAATTGTGATACACAGAATCATTTTCTATATCTCCATTTTTTCCTGTGATAAGTAAATCAACATCATCAGAAACAAGTGAATGCTTTGAAAGAAAGTTATGAATATTCACTTCCATTGTATCATTATTTCCAGGTTTAAAATATGTTTGCAAGCCGACAATTTCTGCAAGATTTTCTGCGGAAGCCTGATCATTCAATAAGAAAAATGCACTGCCTTCTCCTCCAATAGTGCCTTTGCAATCTTCCTCATACAATTTCAAATTTGAAATAGGGTTTCGTTTATATAAACCCAGTCTCGTAAGTATTTTAAAGCTCACATCAGTCATTTCATCGATGCCGCCCACTAAAATATTTGTTGCCTCTTTTTCCTGTAAAAGCATCATGCCATCAAGTAAAGCATTTTCAAAGGAGATGCCTTTATGGACAAACGTATTATTATAATTATGGCATTTCAACATGAGCGCAACCTGCGCTGCCACTGTGTTATGTGTAGATTGAATAAATGCAGTGGGCGGTAACATTTCTTCATTCAATTCAATTAACCTGGATAAAAAAGTGATGGTATCTTCAAGACTTCCATAAGCTGTCCCGGTGATAATTGCGCCGGGCATTTCTACATTGGCTTTTTGTAAACAATCCATCGCAGTTGCTACGCCAATTTTAATAATTTTTCCCATCCGGCGCGCAAGTTTCGGATCAATATAATTACCATATGCCGGTTGAATTGCGCTAAGCCGGTTTTCATGGTATTCCAAAATATCATTTAAGAAACCATTTGTTTCAAATGTTTTTTGTGGTGAAATACAGGATGCAGCTTTTATAAATATCTTCATATTAAATGCAGGAAAAAATTAATGATGCACAATTGCCACCAAAGCCAAATGAGTTTGACATTACATGCCTGATGTTTTGTTCTTTCAAGATTTTATTGACTGGTGAAAAATTAAATTCATGCATGGGAGTTTCTAAACGGAGGTTTGGAAAGATCATTCCATATTTCATTCCAAGAATGGAGAAGACAGCTTCCACACCGCCACAAGCGCCAAGTGTATGCCCCGTATAAGATTTCGTAGAACTCATCTTCGGGTACTTCGTATCAAAAATTCTTTTGATAGCCATGCTTTCTGCGTTGTCATTGTTTGGTGTACCTGTACCATGTAAGTTTATATAATCAATATCAGATGGATTTAAACCACTTTTTAGCAAAGCATTTTTCATCGCAAGAAAAGGCCCTTCACCTTCCGGTGAAGATGCAGTTTGATGATAAGCGTCATTACTATTGTTATAACCACTTAACCTGCAATACATTTTTTTGTTTAGTTTATTGGCTACTTCTTCCGAAACTAAAACCAGGTAACCCGCGCCCTCACCGAGATTCAGGCCATTGCGGTTTTCATCAAATGGTTTACATAAATTATTATCCAATATCATGAGCGTATTAAATCCATTCAGTGTAAATTTTGTCAGTGCATCCGTACCGCCTGCAATAACAACATCAAGAATATCATTTTTTATTAGTCTTGCACCATACGCAATTGCATTGGCAGAAGATGAACATGCAGTGCTGATTGTTGTCATAAAATCTTTTATTCCCAATGCTTCTGCAATTGTTTCAGTTACAGATCCACACTCATGATCATGTACAAATCGCAATTTTCCTTTTTCATGATCTTCCATGAATGCGTTGAAAAATTCTTCACTTTTATCCATGCCTCCAACGGTATTCCCGGAAACAAAACCAATACGAGACCCTTTATCCATGGTTATTCCAGCATCTTCAACAGCTTCTTTTGCCGCCAGGAAACCCAGCATAGTTGTGCGGCTGGTATTTGTATGCATGCCGGTCATTTCCTCTAAATCTGTGTCACTCAATTTTACTTCGGCTACAGGAATTTTACCGCAATATTTTGTTTCGAGAAATCGAATTGCACCAATCCCGGCCTGTTCGTTTTCTAAAGATGAAAAACATTCGGCCACATTATTTCCAAGTGCAGTAATAACACCAAGACCTGCTATATAAATCGTTTCACTCATTTTTAAACATTAAAAATTTCTGTCATTGCTTCTGAAGAAAAAGGAATTGTAAATTTATCATCATTTTTTTCTACTAAAAATAATGCGGCTTTATAACCCGTTTCTAAATAATCAATCCAGCCGCAAATACAGGCCTGTACAAGATTTTTATCCAACAACACAGATACGTAATTCGCTAAAAAAGCAGGATTAAAATTTTCAAAAATAAAAAAAGAATTTTCTCCTTTAAAACCATTGCGTATGCAAATTTCACCTGTAACAATATTTGGTAAAGTATAGACAAATAGCGCCGGGCTGGTTGTTTCCTTCAGGCTTTCCGTATATTTTATATCCGTTGAAAGACTGGAATTTGCATTGGAAAAAACCAGGCCAATTTCTGATGGGTTGTAATTCCCTTTGGTAAAACTATTTTTGAGTAAAAGCTCGGCGCAAAGAAAACCAAGTTTACATAAAGAATCCATTTTATAAAACCTGGAATATTTGATTTCGAATTTTTTATAAATAGCAAATAAAAAATCAGGCATATTTTCAGCATCATTTGTAAAAATAATTTTACCGTTTTTGTAAACGGTGTTTTCACAAATCACGCAACTCGAATTAATATGATAAGTCGTTTCCAATTTCAACAATTCATTTTTCTATTTTGCTAAAAACTAGAGCTGCATTACATCCGCCAAAACCCGAAGCGGTCTTGAGACAATATTTTAATTCATCTTTAAAAACATTTGTACATATATTCAATGAAGTTTCCTCGCCGGATTTTTCAAAACCTAAAGTGGGTATCATCGTATTTTCTTTCATGGATGTCATTGAAATAATAGATTCCACTAAACCCGCCGCTCCCAAAGTATGACCAAAAAATCCTTTCAAACTATTCACCGGTATTTTTTCCAGTCCGGATAAATGCAACGCTTTTGATTCCATTTCGTCATTATAAATTGTTGCAGTACCATGCGCTGAAATAAAATCAATGTCATTAAAAGTAATACCAGATTCATTGAGTGCTTTTTGAATAGCCATTGATAATTCTTCGCCGGTTCTTGATGGCGCAGAAATATGGTTTGCATCATTACTCACTGAACCGCCCATCACTTTGATTGTTGTCCCTTCATTCGGAAAAATGGAGAGCATTAATGATGCCGCAGCTTCTCCTAAAGTAATACCATTTCTATTTTTATCAAAAGGTTTACACGGACCATCACTAATTGCCTGGAAAGATTCAAAGCCACTCAAAATAAATTTTGAAATCTCATCTGTACCTGCAATAATTGCATGGTCATAAAGTCCTGAATCTATCAAGTGTTTACCCGCAAGAATTGCTGCAATACCTGATATGCATGCGTTTGAGATAACAACAGGTGTTTGAGTGAAACCGAAATAATCAGCTACTTTTTTTGCAGAGGTATGCAATGCAATTCTCTTTTCCAGTTCTAAATTATATATTTCAGTTTCTAATAAACTAATGTTTCCTTTCGTCGAAGAAATAATGAGAATTACTTTTTCATTTTTTAAATCAATATTAGTTTGTTGAATTGTATTGCTAATTGTTGCAATGAGCATTTCTTCAAATTTTGTAAAGCCTGTTAATTCATTTTCAATAAATTTTTTCTTTGGCTCAAGGAGTGAAGCGTAAAATGGCTTATCAGCAATGGAAGCATTGAAATGTTTTTTTATACCTGTTTCTCCATTTTTAATAGCGGTAAAATTTTCTATAGTTGTATTTCCCAAAGGTGAAATAATAGTATCTGCAATAACGAAAACTTCACGGACTTCTTTTTCAATCAAAATAGTCATCTCACATGTTGCTATGATTTTTTCATTGCTTTGAACGGTTGCGCCAATGACCATCATATTCATAATCGTATCGAGGTTTGTAATGGTAGTGCGTATTTCCTCGCCAACTGCAGGCAATGAATTGATCTCAAAATTTTTAACTGAAGCAATATAACCTCTTTCTATAAGTTTGTTCTTCTGCAAAGCTTCATAACCTGCTTTTGCCGCTGCGGTCTGCGCTATATTTTCCATCAATCCTGCTTCAATTAAATAACCATTTTCAACAAGCAAATTTTCAGGTAGTATTAAAAATGATGTTTCAGCAGTTTTTTCATCAGCATTTATTAAATGATCAACCATTACAAATGGCGGCCTTTGAGGAATAATTTTCGTAATATCTATGGGAATCATTTTTGGAAAAATTCTGCATGAAAAATTCACATGCTTTCGGATAAAAATAAGCTTTTATTTTTGTACTTAATACAAGCCTCCATTCACGGATAAAACCTGGGAAGTAATATAACCAGCTTCCTTCGATGCTAAAAATGCAACGGTATGCGCCACTTCTTCCGGCGTACCAAATCTATTTGCAGGAATCAATTTTTTTATACTTTTTTCATCGATATTTTCTGTCATATCCGTCTGAATAAAACCTGGCGCAACAGCATTTACTGTAATTCCACTGCGGCCAACTTCCTGCGCTAACGCTCTCGTAGCGCCAATTACACCGGCTTTTGAGGCAGAATAATTTGCCTGTCCCGGTAAACCTTTTAGACCAGACAATGAAACAATATTGATGATCCTTCCATACCTGTTGAGCATCATATTCTCAAGTACTAATCGTGTTACGAAAAAAAAGCTATCGAGGTTTGTATGTAAAACGGAATCCCATTGTTCATCTTTCATCCACATCATTAAACTATCATCTTTGATACCCGCATTATTCACCAATATTTCAATTTGTTTATCTTCATTATTTTTTATCCATTCACCTAAAATATTTTTTATTTCGTCCCTGTTGGAAACATCCATTTTTAGTAAAGCTGCATTGCCACCATTGTTTTTAATTACTTCAAGCGTTTCTTCTGCGGCTGAAGTATTTGTATGAAAATTGATGAGCACAAAATATCCCTGTTCGGCTAATTTTTGTGCAATGGCTTTTCCAATGCCTCGCGAGCCGCCTGTTACCAATGCTGTTTTCATTTTTTCAATTTATGCGTTCAATGAAATAGTTGGTTCTGTGGTTTGCAGGAAAATTTTTATTTCTTCGAGCGCTTTATATTTCGGGTGGTCTTCTACAAATTTTGGAAAAATTTTCCGCAAATTTTTATACACTTCTGAAGTAACGGGTGACAATTTTTTAGCGCAATTTAAATAATCGATTGCCTGTAAAATTGCAATAGCTTGTATAGCTAATACTGTAAAAGAATTATCGATCACTTTTTTGCAAAGCAATGCAGCATTGCATCCCATACTCACAATGTCCTGGTTATCGTTGTTGTTGGGAATACTGTGCACATACATTGGAAATGAAAGTGTTTGATTCTCTGCAACCGTGGAAGTAGCTGTAAATTGCATGCCTTGCATGCCAAAATTCAAACCCAGTTTTCCCAGGTTTATAAAAGGCGGTAATTTTTGATTTAATTTATCATTCAATAAATAATTCAATTGCCTTTCAGATAACATAGACAATTTCGTAATGGCTATTTTCAATTTATCCATTTCGAAGGAAACGTAATCACCATGAAAATTTCCGCCATGAAAAATATTTTTATTTTTACTGTCAATAACAGGATTATCATTCACTGAATTCAATTCATTAATCAGCACATTTTCTGCATATAAAGCGGTATCATATATTGGCCCTAGCACTTGCGTAACACAGCGCAATGAATAATATTCCTGTACCTTATCGTGAATGTATTGTTGCTTCAGTGTTTCAGCATGATATAAATGTTCTGAACGACTTCGGATCAACTTGCTTTTAGCAAGAATGGCTTGCATCATTTCCGACACTTTGTTTTGCCCGGTATGTAGCTTTGCACTATTTAATTCAGAAGAAAAATGATCATCATATGCCTCAACAATTTCATTGGTCATTGCTGAAAAAATAACGGACCATGACAATAATTTATTTGCCAACAAACTATTAATCAAACCAATACCCGTCATGGCCGAAGTGCCATTCAATATAGCCAGGCCCTCCCGGAGATGAATAGATAGCGGCTTAATTTTTTGTTGGGTAAATATTTTTTTTGTTGGATAAATTTTACCTTCAAATATTACTTCACCTTCCCCAATCAAAACCAAACCAAGATGTGCGAGTTGAACAAGGTCACCACTGGCACCAACACCGCCCTGCTCAAAAATGCAAGGTGTAATATTTTGATTAATGAGTGTCACTAATAATTCGACGACATCTGTATGCACCCCGGAATATGCAAGCATAAGGGAATTCAAACGCGCAATCATCAAAGCCTTTACCAGTAATGGTTCCATGAGTTTGCCACTTCCCGAACTATGACTGCGTATAAGATTATATTGAAGTTGTAAGATATTTTCTTCATTCACTTTATACTGTGCCATCGGGCCGAAACCGGTATTGATTCCATAAATCAATTTACCCGCCGAAAATTTTTGTAAAAATGCAAAATTCTGCATTACTTTTTTTAACGCAGAGGCGGGCAGGGAAACTTGTTCATGCTTATATAAAATATCCGAAAATTGGTTAACTGTAAGCTTTTCTTTTCCAATAGAAACCATGGATGTGTTTATTTACAGCGCAAAGAAAGCATTTCTACAAATATTTACCGTGATTTAAAAAAAATATTAAAAAATTGTGACAAGGGAATGATATATTATTTGATCAGGAGATTCTTTTATCAATAAATTTTACTGCTTTCCTGCCTGATTCCGGCATTTGCAAATGCTGGATTTCTTTCTCTGAAACATAAGCCAGTTGTGGACTTACGCGCAGGCTGGCCTGCAAATGTGCCCGGATGCGGTGATCACAGGCCTTATCATTTCCGGCTGGGAAAATATATATCAGCACTTCATCCATGCCAATATCATTTTGAAAAACTTCTACCACAAAATCGCGAACGTCTTTCATTTCAGTAAGTAAATCAAATAATGCAGCCGGGTAAAGTGTTGTGCCTTTGAATTTGATCATTTGTTTTCTCCGCCCGATGATGGGTGATAAGCGCAGGCTATTTCGGCCGCAGGCGCAGGGTGATTCAAATTTCATACATATATCACCTGTTTTATAACGAAGCAGTGGCATTGCTTCTACACCAAGCGTTGTAATAGTAACTTCTCCCGGCATATTTTCCAGTACAGGTTGATTGTTTTCATCAAGCAATTCCACGATGAGTAAACCTGGTTGTAAATGACCGCAATTGCCTGCACTACACTCTGTAAATGCAGTTTGCATTTCTGTGGAGGCATAGGTCGAATACAATTTTATATTCCATGATTCCAGGATTTTTTTTGCTAAAATATTATACGAAAAATCTGTGTTACGAATATTTTCACCAATACAAATTGCTTTTTTTACAGTCGTGTTATTCGGATCAATATTATTTTCCCGGGCATATTTTACCAGTTTCAAAATAAAAGAAGGAACAGCTACAATGGCTGTGGGATTGAGTTGTTGAATCGTTTCCCATTGCAATGATGGTACGCCCGGACCTAAGCGAATAATGCCGGCGCCTAATTTTCGCAGGCCATTATAATATGCAATACCCGCCATGAATTGCCGGTCTAAAGTAAGCATGAGTTGATAAATATCATTTTCCGAACCATCTGCACATACAAAAGAATTATATTCATTTTCAGCAAGTCGTTGCAAATCATTTTCCGTTAAGGCAATGGTGACGGGACTTCCAAGCGTACCGGAAGTAGAAGCGTATTCAATAATTTTATCTTTTTTCACACATAAAAAATCTGCATTCATTTTTTGCAAGTCTTCTTTATTTGTCACGGGACGTTTAACGAGATCTTCTAAAGATTTTATTTCATGAAGATCAATTTCCTGTTCGGAAAAGAGGCGTTTATAAAATGGAGAATAATTATTTAAATATTGTAAAAGTGCAACCAATTTTTCTTCCTGGTATTTTTTACTGTTTTCTGTTGATTCAAATGCGTATTGGGTCATATCAATCTTCAATAATTACGACGGCTGTTGCCAGTGTTTTTGTGTGAGACAAAGAAACAGATATTTTTTGCTGCTGCAATATTGCAAAAGTTTTTTTTGTTTCGCCTAAAAAATTCAGGAATGGTTTCCCGGCTGCATCGTGCTGAATTTCAATTTCATTAAAATGCGTGCCGGAAGCCCAGCCGGTTCCGAGTGCTTTAAAAAAAGCTTCTTTAGCGGCGAACCTTGCTGCATAATTTTCCGCTTTAAATTTTTGCTGTTCGCAATAATCAATTTCATTTTTGGAAAAGACCAATTCTTTAAAACCTGAATCATTGGCAATTTTCTCAGCAATGCGATCCGCTTCTACGATATCTGTTCCAAGGCCTTTGATCATTCAAATAAAGTATTATTATATTAAAAAGTAAAGATGCATACTTTTTTTGATAAGTAATTTAGATAAAAAGTTGCATCACTGATGCCTAATTCCTGTGTGATCTCCTTGGTAGAAATACCGCTTTCCTGTTTTTTAAGTGAAGCCACTATCTGGCTTTCTGTAATTCGTGTTTTTTTCATAATTGACAATTTTAAAATTAAAGATTATTCTCTAATTTTAAACTGCCGAATTTTGGTGACTCTTACAGGAATAGTTTTCCATAGAAAAAATATTTTTACAATATTTCAATTAAACACAGGTATTCCAAGAAGGCAAATTTCGCCCATGTGAACCAGGCCAGATTTTGTATTATAATGAGCTTGCAATCGTGAAGAAAAAATAAAATAATTGACCGAAATGCCTATGCAACCCCTCTTGCAAAACCTACTGTATCTCTATATAATTGAGGCGATACTTCCGCATTTACCTTAAAGAAACGACTGAAATAAAACTCATCTTCGTAGCCCAGTTCGTAAGCGATTTCCTTTACTGATTTATCTGTTAGATATAATTCTCTTTTAGCTTCAATTATAATTCGCTCATTTATCAAACTCGAGAGCGTTTTATTAAAATGTGTTTTGGTAATTTTAGCCAACGCTTTTGGAGAAATATACAATAGATCGGCATACTCGCTGGCACTGTGCTTTGTTTTAAAATTTTCTTCAATAGCATCTTTTAACTTTTGAAGTACAAAAGGTTCCTTACTTTCTTTGATCATTTCAGCTACTTTTGGTTGTTGTTCAATTTTTAAACGGGATGCGGTTATTAAAAA
This sequence comes from Chitinophagales bacterium, assembly GCA_038245585.1. Lineage (GTDB taxonomy): Bacteria > Bacteroidota > Bacteroidia > Chitinophagales > Chitinophagaceae > JAFDXJ01. The sequence goes on along the minus strand of JBBRSI010000017.1, from coordinate 7,132 downwards.
TATTTTTAAATAAGATACCAGCAGTTCGTGTTGAGCCAGTGCAGCATGCTGCATTTCAGCCTCAATTTGTTCACAAAGCATTTTAAAAGTAACTGCAGAACTTTCATCGACCTTAACAAAAGGAGGCTGGTAAACATTGTTGTACAATACGCCATTTAATTCTAATTCCTTTTGATGTTTATGAATACAGAAAAAATCGAAGTGAAAGTATATAGCGATCCCTTTTATGGGTTTGGTAGTTGTAAATACAAAAGGCTGATAAGGTGCAAAGGAAAAAAGGCTGTTTGCTTCAAAACTATGCCCATCAAAATCTGCATTCACAGTACCAGCGCCTTCCTTAACCCAAATTAGGGTAAAAAAATTATTGCGTTGCAGATGGCCAAAAAATTCATTGCCTTCAAATGAAAAAAGTTTAAAAGCAGGATTTCCATTTTGCTGATTGATGAGTGTAAAATTTGTTTGATTAAGCATGGTAAAAATTATATTTTTTTCAAAATTTGATTAAAATCAATAAGTATAATGTTGTACTTTTTTGTACTTAATATTACCCAATATTAACGAAGATATTTTTTAAAAATAGTAGTAGCTATATGGCCACCAAAGCCAAAAGTATTGCTCATTACATAATTAATTTCTTTTGCCTGGGCTTTACCTAAAGTAAGATTGAACTTGCCTGCAAATGCCACTTCCACATCTTGAGTATTAATTGTTGGCGGAACTATGTTGTCACCAATAGCCCTTATACAAATTATGGCTTCAACTGCTCCGGCAGCGCCCAGTAAATGCCCGGTCATGGATTTTGTAGCGCTGATATTTAAATGATTGTTATCGCCAAATACCCGACTGATAGCTTTTAGCTCACTTTCATCACCCATGTGAGTTGAAGTGGCGTGTGCATTTACATAATCAATTTGAGATGCGGCTATTTCCGCATCTTCCAATGCATCCAGCATTCCTAAATAAGCGCCCTCTCCGTCAGGATGTGTACCTGTTAAATGATAAGCATCAGCCGCCATTCCTGTACCAACGATTTCAGCTAAAATGGTGGCGCCTCTTTCAAGTGCAGATTCTAAACTTTCTACAATCAATGCACCTGCACCTTCACCAATTACAAAGCCATCTCTCTTTACATCAAACGGCCTGGAGGCAGCTTGCGGGTTTTCATTGTTTGTTGACAATGCTTTAGATGCATTAAAACCACCAATAGAACTTTCATTGATTGGTGCTTCAGAACCGCCGGTGATAATCATATCTGCTTTGCCTAAACGAATATAATTACAGGCATCAATAATGGCATTGTTGGATGAAGCGCAGGCAGAAACCGTAGAAAAGTTGAGACCCCTTAATCCATGTCTGATAGAAATAATTCCTGAAGGAATGTCTGCAATTATTTTGGGTATAAAGTAGGGATTAAACCTTGGCTGCCTGTTTCCTTTTACAAAGTCTTCCACCTGTTGCTGGAAAGTTTGTATACCTCCATTGCCCGATCCCCAAATGACACCAATTTTATTTCTGTTCAGTTTTTCAAAATCAAGGCCAGCATTTTTTATTGCTTCATCTGACGCTGCTACTGCAAACTGTGTAAACAAATCGTATTTACGGGCTTCATTCTTTTCAAAATAATGAGCTGGGTTAAACCCCTTTACCTCTGCAGCAAATTTAGTTTTAAAATTAGTTGTATCAAACTTTGTAATCAAATCAACGCCGCTATTTCCCTCAATAATATTTTGCCAGAAAATATCAACAGTATTACCTAAAGGTGTTATTGCGCCCATACCTGTTACCACCACTCTTTTTAATACCTTTACCATATTAACCTCTTTTATTTTGTAAGAAGCAGGAAAGTTTTTATTAAATACCTGCTTCTTTTATTTTTGCATTCAACACTTTTACTTCTGCTTCCAACTCTGCAGTACGATTTCGCTGTGGAGCAAATGCCTGCTCAATTTCCTCCGCTGTATATCTTGGCATAATATGTTGCGGACAGTTCCAGTCATACGCTTCAATATTTAATACCATCATACGTTCAGGCCTAAACTTATACTCATTTAAATCCAGTAAATCATACAATGCCGGGTTATCTTTCAGTTCTATAATTTCAGCCTTGGCAAAAATCTTTAACCTGGCTCTCGCAGGATAATCGACCATTATCAAGGCAACATTATTATTAGTAGCAAGATTACCGACTGTTATATATTGCATGTTGCCTTTAAAATCAATAAAGCCTATCCGCTTTGAATCCAACACTTTTAAAAAACCTTTTGGTCCACCCCGATGCTGTATATAAGGAAACCCTTTCTCACCAATACTAGCCATGTAAAAACTGTCTCGTTGTGCGATAAAATCTACTTCATTTTCCGTCAAGCCATCAATGTAGGTATCCCTTTCCATCCTGGCATAAGCTGCCCTGCTACCTAATTTTTCCTGCATTTCTTTTACTGCAGTTGAATATGCGATTACTGCAAAATTTTTTGCCATGTTAAAACTTTATGACTGGTTATCTTTTTTATTGGCTGAATCTATTTTTTTAGCAGCTTGCCTTAAAGCCTGCACAAATGGTGACTGTTCTAAAACAACATCCCACATACTATCTCCACATTCATCGGCAATAACAATTGACTCTTCTGCGAGTTTATCTTCTTCGTTAACTATATCTTTCATAGCACTGTCTTTTACTTGTTAGAACTTTCTTTCGGATTCAAGTATAGGTAAATCATTAATGCTGGCATACCGCTTTCTCATTAATCCGTTTTCATCAAACTCCCAGTTTTCATTTCCATAAGCCCTGAACCATTGCCCTTCTACATTCTGGTATTCATACTCAAACCTAACTGCCATGCGGTTTTCACGAAAACCCCACAGTTCCTTTTTAAGTTTGTAATTCAATTCTCTTTCCCACTTGCCTTTTAAAAATTCTTTTACAGCTTCACGTCCATTAATAAAGTCTGTCCGATTGCGCCATTCGGTATCAATCGTATAAGCCAGGCAAATTCTTTCAGGATCCTTACTGTTCCAGGCATCTTCTGCCAGTTGTACTTTCTGCAACGCTGTTTCCATTGTAAAAGGAGGCAGCGGAAGTTTTTGTTCCATGGTTTTAATTTTATATTTATGATAAACAATCAGGGCAAAATAAATTAGCCCGATATAAAAGGTTTACAATTTCTGATTCAAGGGATTTTTGTTTGTCTTTTGCATACCATAAATGCAATTCATTTGCATAAGTGGCCGCTGTTGCCGGATTTGATTTTAACTGTTTTACCAATTGCTGTGCAACCGAAGGTCGTGGTCCCCAAAAAGCAGTAACATTATAATGTTCGTCCAATTGAATAAGTTTTGGAATGGACCGTGTTTCATTGGTAAGGTATGCATCCATCAATTCAGGATTCTGATCACGATAAATCAATTTTATTTCTATTTTCCCATTACTCATTTCTGCTGTGGCATTAAAACACGGCAGAATTTGAGATGCGTCACCACACCAATGTTCTGTTAATATCAGCCAGTAGATTTTATGCTTCAGATTTTTAATTTGCGTCAACAGTTCAGGAGAAATTTCAAAAGTTTTTTCAACCCGGTACATTCGGCGTTGGTTCAGGTTTATGTATTCTCTCATTTTAAAATCAGCATTTACGGCCAAGTCTTCTGCCATCTGCTGCTTGTAATGATTATATCCAATTCCCTTTTGTAAATACATTTCGTAATCAGATTTCTTTAGTGTTTCTATTTTACCTGCTGTTTCCATTTTCTAAATTTTAATATTTTTTTCTTTAACAGTACAAAGTTGCAACAAACCAACTGGTTTTAAAATGGAGAATTAACGCAATGGCATGGACAATTTTTCCTTACTCATCACCCTGTCAATCGAAAATGCACCTGCACCACTTATAAGCAGAGATGCTGCCATTCCGATGATGAGCAAATGGTATTCATATCCTTCACCTTTCTGATTACCCAGCCAGTTAATAAAAAACCCATTGGCAAGATGTGCGGTTAATATCACACCTATAAAATTAATAATGATTAGCAGCGCAGCAACACGGGTAGCCAGACCTGTAATCAGCATCAATGACCCAATAAATTCAATCAAAATTACCAGCAAAGCTATTATCCATGGAAGATGAACTGTGCCGGTGAAATAGTTCATAGTTCCTGTAAATCCAAAACCACCAAACCAGCCGAGTAGTTTTTGTGCTCCATGGGGAAACAGGACTAGTCCAAGTACAGTCCGCAAAACGGCGGCAGCCATATTGTTATTTGTTTGAATAATTTTCTGTAGCATAAAAAATGATTTTAATGTTTAATTGCCGTAAAAGAATTGTTCTTTAATAATTTTGTTGTCCTTCCATTGTTGTCCGTTGACCTGTGTATAGTTGCGTACGCCCCATTCTTTATGGGTATAGTCAAAATGCCAGGTAACATAAGTAATGTTTTCGCCGGCAGCCTGGCTTAGTATAGATGCGCCACGGAATTCGGCAATATTGTTTAAGAATTGTAGTTCCCTATCACGGTTTGCTGTTTTTCCAATAGTAGGAGTTAGCTCATTTTCCTGCATCACTACTTCATCGTGGTAATAGAGATCAAATCCGTCCATCATGTTACCATAAAGTATCAGCTCATTGAGATGGTTTAATTTTTCTAAAATTGTTTTCATTTTAATTTATTTTTTAAATAATACCCTGGAAAAGAGATTTCAGTACACCTGCACACTCTTCCGTTTAACAATGTAAAATTGCAGCTAAAACAACGGAATGAAAATGGAGAATAAACGCAATGGCATGGACAATTATCCCTGATTTTAGCCGCTAATTAAGTAAACTGTTTTTATTTTAACAAGAGTAAGTTGCAACACAGGCCCCCCATTATGCCCTGGCACAGGTTACGCTTTCCCTATACTTTTGAGGCGATACATTGGTATTCACTTTAAAGAAACGACTGAAATAATACTCATCATCATAACCCAGTTCATATGCAATTTCCTTTACTGCTTTATTTGTTAGATATAATTCTCTTTTTGCTTCAATGATAATTCTTTCATTGATGATGTTTGATAGTGTTCTATTGTAATGCAATTTTGAAACCTTAGCCAGTGTTTTAGTGGTTACGTACAACATAGCTGCATAATCGCCCGGAGAATGTTTGGCCCTGAAATTTTCTTCAATGGCATCTTTTAATTTTTGAAGTATATGATGTTCTTTGCTTTCTTTACCGGGAGATGCAGTCAATTGCTGTTGCTCCATTTTTAACCTGGATGCATTGATCAAGAATATTCTTAAATAAGCCACCAGTAAATCATGTTGTGCCAAAGAAGGATTTTGCATTTCAGCCTCAATATTTTCGCATAACATCTCAAATGCCGAAGTTGAGTTAATATCTATACTTACAAATGGAGGTTGGTTAGCATTGTTGTAAAGCACTTCCTTAAATGCTTTTTCTTTTTCGTGCTGATGGATAAACATAAACTCAGGATGAAAATTAATGACAACGCCCTTTACGGCATTTTCCGTAGAAAATATAAATGGTTGAAAAGGCGCAAAGGCAAACAAGGTATTATCCTGAAAAATAAATTCAGAAAAACCTGTTTTCACTTTCCCGGAACCTTCTTTAACCCAAATAAGGGAGAAATAATTGTACCGTTGTATTTGTCCCAAGAAGCAGTCTTCTTCGAATTTATACAGATTAAATTTGATGCTGCCGTTGGTTTGGTTGAACATTGAAAAATTAGTTTGATTGGACATGATTCGATTTTTAATAAAATAAAAAATAAGTAACACCGGATCTTTTATAGTAGTTGCATGTAAATTATTAGATCAGCCTATCCACCTTTATAAAGAGTGCATCCTTTGAAATCAATCCAATTGCAAAATCTACCACTTTTCCTTTTTTATAAAAAATGATGGTGGGCAATTCTACAACACCAAATTCTTTTTTTAATAAGGGTGCTTCATCAACGTCAATTCTATAAAACGATGCGGACATTTTATACATACCAAACATCTCCATGTAAATGGGCCCCATCATTTGACAGGGGCCACTCCATTCTGCACAAAAACGCACAATCTGTAAACCTGTTCCATTTAATACTTTTTCTGTGAACGTTTTCTTATCTGTTATTTTAATCATTAGACTTTCCTTAATTGGTATAATTATTATAGCCAAACCGAATGCCAGGGTATTTATCAATTATATAATTTATCTCAAAATGAATACAGTAAAGACTTTAAGCGGTTTGCAAAGAGGCAGCAGGAATCGGATAATGGAATTTAACTTCACGAAATATCAGGAAAGTCACTATATTTCAGGAAATTATTCAGGTCAAAAGAAACTACTTCCGCTATAATTTTCTTTTTTCATTTTATTATATAGGTCTTAGGTTCTTTTTTTATTGCCGGTTATCAGGTTCAATTTTCTGTTGATTCCTGTTAGAAGATTAGAACCAGAATTTAGGCTCTGTAAGTATTTTAAAATATTTAAATGGTAAAAAATTTACAATGGCAAAAAAGCACATATTAGATTTTAATCAAGACAGAAGCCTGTCTCAATTCACTTTTCAAAAACTGTCTGACGCTATATTCTGGGTAAATTCAAAAGAAGAAATCCTGTATGTAAATGATACAGCAACTAAAATGTCGGGATATTCCAAAGAAGAATTAATGGCTATGAAAGTAGGGGATATCAATCCAACTAAAAAAGGTGCTGATTTTAAAAGCTTTTGGAATAAATTAAAAACTTTAAAGCAAATTACTTTTGAAGCTAAACATAAACACAAAACGGGGTATTTATATGACGTGGAAATTGCCGCCAATTTTATAGAATACGAAGGACAGGAAATTACCTGCTCTATTATCCGGGACATACGCCAAAGAAAAATAGTAGAACAGGAATTAAAGCTTGCTAATACCCGTTTAGAAGATTTGCTGATGGAAAGTGAAGAACGATTTCGTGACCTGTTTGAAGAAGCGCCCATTGCTTATGTTCATGAAGGCCTGGATTCTAAATTCATTAAAGCCAACCGTGCAGCATTAAGAATTTTAGGAGTTAAGCCGGAAGAAGTTCCATTTACATACGGAAAATCATTAGCACCGGAAACACCTGATGCACAGAAACGTGTTAAAGAAGCCTTTGAATCAATTGG